>JBQCCG010000235.1:0-8803 GCA_051962455.1 Sphingomicrobium sp.
ACGGGCCCGACGACGGCGGCGTCGGAGGCGCTGGCGAAGGCGCGCTTCGCGGCCTACGGGACCAGCGTCTATCCCGACGCGACATTCACCCTGCGCTTGTCCTACGGGCAGATCGCCGGCTGGAACGAGAAAGGCCGCGAAGTGCCGCCGTTCACTTACTTCTCCGGCCTCTATGAACGCGCGACGGGGCAAGACCCCTACAAGCTCGATCCGCGGTGGATCGCGGCGAAGTCGAAGCTCAATCCCGGAACGATATTCAACATGTCGACCACCAACGACATCATCGGCGGCAACTCGGGATCGCCGGTCATCAATGCCCGTGGTGAAGTGATCGGAGCCATCTTCGACGGCAACATTCACTCGATCGGCGGGGACTATGGTTATGATCCGGCGACCAACCGGTCGGTCGCGGTCGCTGCGTCGGCCGTGAGCGAAGCGCTGCGCAAGGTCTATGGTGCCAACCGCATCGTCGACGAGCTCGAGCGGCCGTAGAGGAGCGACGCTACTTCGACTTGTTCTCCGTCGTCGTATTGGTGTGGACGTCGGACCCGACGTTCACGCTCACGTCGGTGTTCTGGATCTTGTCGCTCGTCCGCTTCACGTCGCTGCCGATGTCGTTGGCGATGTTCTGGGCCGTGTTGCCGACATCGGCCGCGGTGTTCTCGGCCTTGTTCTGATCATATTGGACCGTGACGGAATTGCCTTCCTTGCTGACGTTGCACGCGCCGAGCGCGAGAAGGGCGGGAATAGCGATCAGGATGCGCATGGTTGTCCTCCCTGGTTTGGAGGCTCAACGCCGCTTCGGCTGTTTCGGTCCCGGCTCAATACCGCCCGAGAGAATGGCGAGAACGGCGGTCCACGCGGCGACATTCTGCCGAAGCTGCTCGGGATCGATCTTGTCGAGCGTGTCGTCCGGCGTGTGGTGCCAGTCGAAATAGCGGGTCGCGTCCTGGTTCAGTGAAATCCACGGGGCACCGGCCGCGATGGTCGCTTCTACGTCGGTGCCGTCGGCGTCGCCGTGATCATTCTTGACGATTCCAAGCGGCGCCAGCGCGGCGGCGAGTTGCGCGTACGTCGCCGGGTCGGTCTTCGACAATTGCGAGCTGAAGCGCCACACGCGGTCTGCCCCAAGATCGCTCTCGCCCGCGATCGCATATCGGTCCGAAGCATGCGCCTTCGCCAATGCCGCACCCCCGAAGCCGCCCGGCTCCTCGGCGCCGAACCAGACGACGCGGATCGTCCGAAGCGGCCGCCCCGCATCCATGATGTGCTTGGCCGCAGCGGTGACGATCGCCACTCCGGAGGCGTCGTCGATCGCTCCCGTGCCCAGGTCCCAGCTGTCGAGATGGCCGCCGACGAGCAGGACCGGCGCCTTGGGATCGCGGCCGGGTATCTCGGCGACGACGTTGCCGGATTGACCGTTCTCGGTCCGCTGGCTGACTAACGTAAGGTGCATCACGACGGGCTTGCCGCGTTTCAGGATGCGGACCAACTGCTCGGAATCGGGAATGGCCAGCGCACCAGCGGGGATCGGAGCCGCGCCATTGGTGAAATATTGCACTCCGGTGTGGGGATTGCGGTGGTGGTCGGTCCCGATGGAGCGGACCACGATTCCGATCGCGCCCCTGAGCGAAGCGATCGTCGGACCTTGCCGGCGAGGAGCGCCGAACTGACCGTAACCGGAGCCGTCCTGGGTCGGCATCATGTGGTGGTCGATGAAGACGATCTTGCCCCTGACCGCCTTGTCCGGCGCCGCCCGCAGCGCATCGACGCTGTCGAAATAGACAATCTCGCCGGTGATCCCCGCCGGGCCCGTCGAGCCGCTGTAGCCGAGCGCGGTGACCGCGAGCTTCTGGGGAAAAGGCGAGACGATCTCAGCGCTTTCGGCGCCCCTGGTCCACACCGGCATGGTGAAGGGCTCCACGTGAACGTTGGAGAAGCCGAGCGCGGTCAACCGCTTAACCGCCCAGTCGCGAGCCCGCGCCTCGGCATCGGTCGCCGCGAGGCGCTGACCGACCTCCGTGGTGAGCCCCTCGGTGATGTCCCACGCATAATGATCGTTCTGGAGCGCGTTATCGCGCAGCGCCGCGACATTCGGATCGGCAACAACGGGCGGGGGAAGCGTGGCGACAGATTGCTGGGCAAAAGCCGGTGGGGCGGCGGCGAGCAGGAGCGCGGCCAGGTGAGTGCGTGTCATGGCTGTTGGCGTAGCAGGGAAGGACGGCAAGTCATCGCCTCAGATCGATAAAATCTGACCGCTGATCGATAAGCTGGGCCGCCTCTCTAAAGAAGACGCATCTGATCGCCCTCGGGTGGCCGGAACAGGTCGGTTCGGAGCGGGAACTTGGCCTGCCTCAGCCCATATTTCTTTGACGCGATCTCGAACCGGGTCTTTAGCAGTTCGGCCCAGGGACCCTGCCCGCGCATGCGACTGAAGAAATTGGGATCGTTGTCGCGGCCGCCGCGAAGCGATTGGATTGTCGCCATAACCTTGGCTGCGCGATCCGGAAAATATTCGTCGAGCCACGCGCGGAAGAGGGGCGCGACCTCATGCGGGAGCCGGACCGGCAGATAGAAGCCCCCCGGCGTTCCGGCGGCGACGGCAGCTTCGATAATGTGCTCGAGCTCGTGATCGGTGATCTGGGGGACGATCGGCGCAATCGCGACGTAGCAGGGGACGCCCGCCTCGTTGAGCGCCTTCATCGCGGCAAGGCGCTTCCGCGGTTGCGGCGCTCGCGGCTCGAGCGTCCGGGCAATCTTCGGATCCAGCGAGGTCACCGAAAGCGCCACCGACGCGATCCTGAGATCGGCCGCCTGCTTCAGCAGGTCGAGATCGCGCAGCACGCGATCTGATTTAGTAGTGATGGTGAACGGGTGACGGGTTTCGAGCAGCAGCTCAATTACGGAGCGGGTGATGCGCCAGCGCTCCTCGATCGGCTGATAAGGATCGGTGTTGGTGCCCATGGCGATCGGCCGGCATTCGTATCGGGGGCGCGAGAGCGCAGCATGAAGCAGCTGGGCTGCATTCGGCTTTACGAAGAGGCGCGATTCGAAATCCACGCCGGGCGAGAGGTCGTGATAGGCGTGAGTCGGGCGAGCGAAGCAGTAGATGCAGCCATGTTCGCAGCCCCGATAGGCGTTGACGGATCGATCGAATCTGATGTCGGGCGAGCTGTTGCGGGTAAGGATCGACTTCGGATGCTCGATCGTGACCGTTGTCCGGCGCTTGGGAACCCCATCGAGCACTTCGACCTGGTCGAGCCATTCGCCTTCAACCACCCGCTCCTTCAGGTTGAAGCGCGTAGGCGTTGGGTTGCGGGTCGCTCCGCGTCCATGGCTCGACTCGATGGGCATGGACCCGATTGTACTTCAGAAGCAGAACAAAACAAGAACTCTGGGGGGCGCCCAAATCTGGCAAGTGAAATCGGCTAATCTGACCGCGGTTTTTGCTTTTGCACCGTGTCGGCCACGTCTGCTGCTGTTCGAATTGCTGCGTATATTCAATCTGTTGCGTCAAATCCCGCGATCGTTGGTGTTGCAAAGAGGCCACACTTTGGCCGAAGCCGCGCCATCGAGCTCCTCAAATCCGCAACCACCGCGTGCCGCGGCAGTTTCAGCGGTCATCCAGTCTCATTGAGAAGCGGAAGAAAGGGCATACCCATGCGAAAAATCCTGCTTGCGGCCGCGGCGACGGTCGTAATTGCCACCCCGGCGTTCGCGACCGACGACAATGCGCCGTACATAGGAATTGAAGGCGGGCTGACGTGGCCGACACACCAGACCGTCTTTGGGACCGTGAATTTCACGAACCCAGGCACCCCCGGGCCCGTGAACCTGTCCCGGACCGACATTGCGAGAACCAGCTACAGGATGGGCTATGATCTCGACGTCATCGGCGGGTACGACTTCGGCATGTTCAAGCTCGAAGGCGAGCTTGGGTACAAGCGTGCGAAGATGAGGAATCGGACGGTCGACACGACGTTCGTCAACGCGATCAACACCGGCGCTGGAACGACCTTCTCGACGACGAACACTACGCTGACGACTTTCGACCTCAGCAATCACACGAGCGTTTACTCCGGGATGGTGAATGCGCTCGCCGATTTCGGCGGGAACGGGAGCCTCGGCGGCTATCTCGGCGGTGGCGTCGGCTATGCCAGCGTGCACCAGTTCACCGGCAGCAAGAGCGGCTTCGCGTGGCAGCTCATTGCCGGCGTCTACATGCCCATCAGCAGCAACATCGATGTCGGGCTGAAGTACCGCTACTTCAACGGGCCGCGGAACAGCCGCGTTCGCGATTTTGCGTTCGCATCCGGAGCGACGACGTGCGGCGTCGCGCCGAACACCTTCCCATGCTCGGGCGGCACAGCAGTCTTCGACACCAGCGGGCACTACAAGTCGCATAGCCTCCTGCTGAGCCTGGTTTACAGCCTTGGGGCGCCGGCAGCCGCGCCGCCGCCTCCGCCGCCCCCGCCGCCTCCGCCGCCGCCACCGGCCGCTCCGGCGACTCAGACCTGCCCGGATGGGTCGGTGATCCCGGCGACGAGCACGTGCCCGGCGCCGCCTCCGCCGCCGCCGCCGCCGGCTCCTGCGCCCGAGCGCGGTTCCTGATCGGCGGAATTACCTCTCACTTCTGAGAGCGGCGACCTCCCGGGCTTCCAAGCCCGGGAGGTTTTTTTCCGCTTTGATTTGGCTGGGGAAGCCTCTTTCTTAACGGTCGGCGCTGGCGGTATTCACGGGCAAGGACGGCCAGCGGTGCTCGGCCATCATCGTGAGGCTCACCGTCGGCTCATTGTCGAGGCCCTGATAGACCCACATGTTCCGCATCACCGAGGGGACGTAATAGCGCGTCTCCCAATAGGGCAGGGACTCGATCCAGAGGAGCGGATCGCCCTTGTCGTTGATCGTCGCCCATCTCGCGACGGGAAGCGGTCCCGCATTGTACGAAGCGATCACCCTTGGCAACTGGCCGGCCGTCCCGGAATTGCCTCGCATTCGCTCGATGAAGCTCTGGCCGAACTCGAGATTGTACTTGGGATCGGTGAGGCTGGCGCGGGTATAGGTGAGTCCGCGGCTGCTCGCCTCCTGCTGAGCGGTGATCGGCAGGACCTGCATCAGGCCGACGGCTCCCGCGGTGCTGACCGCGGTGCGTCGAAATGCCGATTCCTGCTTGATGTGTCCAAAGGCGAGCGCCGGATCGACGCGCCAGCCGCCGACCGGCGTCCACCGGGGATTCGGGTAACGGTCATTCGAATCCGACCGCGCGCCCCATTGGCCGTGATCGGCGAGCCAAAGCTGCGCCGCCGGCAGATCGAGGCGTTCCGCCATTCTGATAAGTGCATGGTGCTCCGAAGGGGCGCCAATCAGCGCCTGATGGCGGAGCATATCCTCGGCGAGCGCCGGCTCTCCGATTTTGGCTAGCTCGATCGCGCGCTGCACGTTCGGGAGGTTGTCGACCGATTGATCGGTCGCGACGAGCGAGTCCCGCGCGAGCTTCGTCGGCATGCCAAGCGTCTCGCGGGCGAGCAGACCGTAAAAGCTCTCGGTGGATTCTGGCGTGGTCGCCGCGGCCTTCAAGAAGCGTTCGACGTTCGCAGGACGGCCGGCGGCCTGTTCCGACCGGGCAGCCCAGTAATTGCCCGCGGCGCGAAGCTCGCGCTGGTCGGCCAGTCGGGCCACCTGCTGGAACGCTCCCGAAGCGGAGTTGAAGTCGTTCAACCTCCACGAGGCGAGGCCGGAAATCCACGCTGCCTGCGCTGCCCATTCGCCCGTCGCACCCTGCCGCCATGTATCAGCAACCCGCCGCGCGTTCGCATCGTCGCCATTGACGTAATAAGCAAAAGCGACGCGCTGACCGGCCTCGGCGCGCGCCTCGTAGGAAAGCTGGGGCGCGTAAGCGAGTAATTGGGCTTCCGCTCCCGCCGCGTCGTTGCTCTTGATGAAGGGGTCGAGGATTGCGCGGAGCTGGTCGGCATAGGGCTCGCCCTGGACCGGACGCGCCCTGTAGCGAATGGGGGCCGAGCCGATGACGTAGGTCGGCTGTTCGGCGACGATCTGGGGAGCCGTCGTTGCCCCCCGTTTCACGGCGAGGGCGGCGAGCTGAGCCGCCTGGGGAAGCTCGGGTGCCTGTGCGATCAGCGCCTGCAAAGAGGCGAGGTCGACGACCGGCGAGCCCTTCGCGGTATAGAGCTCGGCTTTCGCCACTGGCGTGAGGACGCTCGGTGGCAACGCCGCAATGCCGGCGCGAGCGGAAGACCAGTTTCCGGAATCGATTGCGTCGAAAACCTCGCGCCAATCTCTCGGAATGGGGATCGTCGGCGCCGCGCGTGAGGAGGCCGGCGGCTGCTGCGCCTGAGCGGCAGAGATTGCGGGCGTCTGATCAGGCGAGGTAACTGGAGAGGTCGCAGGGGCAGGTGCCGCGGCTGGCGGGGGCCTCGAGGGCAGCGGCGCGAGAGGGTCGGGCGCAGCCTGGGCCAATAGCGGCGCGGACCAGATCAACGCTCCAAATGCGAGCAGCCCGGACCTCAAGATTCATCCTCCATCAGCAGCAACAAGTCCTTCCATGCCAATGACTTGCTTGAAGGCTGATGAATCAGGTCGCGCGGATGAAAGGTCGCGACGGTGCGCACGCCTTCGATCTTGTGGACATGCCCGCGGGCCAGAGGGAGCGGCTTTCCGAGAAGCGCCTGACTTGCCCCATTGCCGAGGATCAGCAGCCGCTTCGGCCGAACGAGGCGAATATGGTGTCGGGCGATGTCGGCGCAGGCCTCACGTTCTGCAGCCGAGAGCTTCGCCCCGGGGGCATGAAGGCAGTTCAGCGAAGCGCTGTAGGCCTGCTCGGCGGGAATCTTGATCGCGGCGAGCATTCTTTTGGTCAGTTCCCAGGCTTCGCCGCCGATCGGCTGCCCCGCCGAATAGTCTTCGAAAGTAGGAGCGTCAGTCAGGAGCATGACCGCCGCATTTTCGGGCCCTCGCGGCAGAACACGCCTGGCTGTCGTGGAGGCGAGGGGGAGCTGCATGCTGCTCGCGAGCCAGTTCTGAAGCTCACCGAGCGTTTCATGGCTGGGTTCGACTACGTTCGGCGGCGGCGTGCTCTCGGGCGTGCCGGCAGGTCGCGTAACGGGTTGCAGCCAATTGCGCGGCTCCTCCTGGATCGCTGCGTCGACGCCGGCCTCAAGCCACCAGGCCAACGCGCTGTGCGCCTCGGCCCAAGAAATATCTGCGCCGATGGTGTCCACTTCCCCGCCCACGACCCTCTTCCTCGCCTGCCATTGACGGACGCGTCAAGGAATTGGCAGGGCAATCGAGTCGAATTGTGTTGCCGCCGCGACAAGATGCGCGAAATGCGGCCTGTAGCTTTGTCGAACGAAGGGCAACGGATGAGCGAACGCGAATCCATGGCATATGACGTGGTGATCGTCGGCGGGGGCCCCGCCGGCCTCAGCGCCGGCATTCGCCTGAAGCAGCTCGCCTCCCAATCCGGACGCGAACTCAGCGTCTGCATCCTCGAAAAAGGAAGCGAAATCGGCGCGCACATCCTGTCCGGCGCGGTCGTGGACCCGATTTCATTGAACGAGCTCATCCCCGACTGGAGGGAGCGGGGAGCGCCGATGGGCGTGCCCGTGACCGACAATCATCACTGGATTCTGACCAAGAGCGGCAAGTGGGGAATTCCAGAAATCGCAATGCCGCCGTTCATGCACAACAAGGGCATGTATACCCTCAGCCTGGGGAATTTGTGCCGCTGGCTCGCCAGCCAGGCGGAAGAGCTCGGGGTCGAGATCTTCCCTGGTTTCCCAGCCGCCGAGATCCTGTTCAACGAGGATGGCTCGGTTAAGGGTGTGGCCACGGGAGACGTCGGGATCGCTCGCGACGGCTCTCACCGGCCCGACTACCAGCCCGGCATGGAGCTGCACGCAAAATACACGTTCTTCGCCGAGGGCGCGCGCGGACACCTAACCAAGCGGCTGACTGAAATCTTCGGCCTTCGCGATCAAAGCGGTCCGCAGGTTTTTGGCCTTGGCATCAAGGAGTTGTGGTACATTCCTCCCGAGAAGCACAAGCCGGGGCGAGTGATCCACACTCAGGGCTGGCCACTCGACGACGCCTGGGGAGGGGGCTTCCTCTACCACCAGGAGAACGACCAGGTCGCACTCGGTTTCATCGTCAGCCTCGACTATTCGAATCCCTATCTCTCGCCATTCGAGGAGTTTCAGCACTGGAAGACGCATCCGGCGATCCGCGCCGAGATCGAGGGTGGTCGACGGGTTTCCTACGGCCCCCGGGCGATCAACGAGGGCGGCTACCAGGCGATTCCGAGGCTGGCGTTCCCTGGCGGAGCGTTGATCGGCTGCTCGGCTGGGTTCGTGAACGTTCCCCGAATCAAGGGAACGCACAACGCCATGAAGTCGGCGATGCTGGCAGCCGAAGCCGCGTTCGAGGCGATCTCGAAGGGCCGGTCGGGGGACGTACTGGATGCGTATCCGACGGCGGTTCGGAACAGCCGTATCGAACGCGATTTGAAAATGGTCCGAAACGCGCAGCCGGCGGTCGCGCATTGGGGCGGCATGGCGGGCACACTCTATGCTGGGCTCGACATGTGGCTCAATTACCTGCGGATCGGTGTCCCGTGGACGCTGAAGCACAAACCCGACCATATGAGTCTCAGGCGGAAAGAAGGCGCCGCTCCGATCGACTATCCGAAGCCCGACGGAGCACTGACCTTCGATCGCTTATCCTCGGTGTTCATCTCCAACACCAATCACGAGGAAGACCAGCCGGTTCATCTGACGCTCAAGGACGC
>JBQCCG010000236.1:0-3647 GCA_051962455.1 Sphingomicrobium sp.
GTCGCTGAGCTTGCCCTTGCGGCGCTGGCCGTGCTGGCCGGGGCCATATTCGCGGCGGTTGACCGGGCTCTTGGGCCGTCCGAAGACGTTCTCGCCCATGCGGCGGTCGAGCTTGTATTTGGCGCTGGTGCGCTTCGTCACTTGTCGTTCTCCAATTCGCGTTTCAGTTTTGTGCCCGGGACCGCACCGACCAGCCTTGCGCTGGCCGCGATCGCCGCTTCACCGGGCATGCGGGATCAATTGCGAGCGGCGCACCTAGGGTTGTACGGCTCCAAGGTCAAGATTTGCCTCGGGTGCGGGGCGGTCCGACCAGTGCGCGGACGATCCCGCGGACCGCCTTGACCTCGCGAGACGACCAGCCGGTCTTCGTAAAGATCGTCCGAAGCGTGTTCTTCGTTGCGCCCGTCCGCGACGGCGGATGGAAATAGCCTTTGGCCTCCAGCTCGCCGTTGAGCTGACCGATCAGGCCCTCAAGCTCGCCGTGCGGGGCAGGAGGCTCCAGCTCCTTCGCCGTGGGCTGGGCGAGGCCGCTGCGCTTCGACCATTCGTATGCAAGCAGGATGACAGCCTGGGCGAGGTTCAACGAGCCGAACTCCGGGTTGATCGGCACGGTGACGATTGCGTCGGCGAGCGCAACCTCGTCGGTCTCGAGGCCAGACCGCTCGGCGCCGAACAGGATCGCGCTCCGCTCGCCTGCCGAATGAATCTGGCCGGCCATCTGCTCGGGTCCAAGCACCGGCATTACGAGGTCGCGGCGGCGGACCGTCGACGCGAACACCAGACTGCAATCGGCGATCGCGTCTTCGACAGTGTGGAATAGTTGCGCTTCTGCGAGGACCACGTCCGCACCGCTGGCCGCGGGACCGGCATCCGGGTTGGGCCACCCGTCGCGCGGACTCACCAGCCGCATCTCGGTGAGGCCGAAGTTGAGCATCGCCCGCGCCGCCTTGCCGATATTCTGGCCAAGCTGCGGACGAACGAGGACGATGACGGGTTTCTGCTCGTCCTTCGATACGCGGTTCTCGCCTTCGCTCGAACCGCTACTCAGGATGAGCGGTGGTGGGTCTGCGCTCATTCCCGCTCATCCTGAGTAGCCGCGGTACGCGGCGTATCGAAGGACGAGCGGAGAAAGATCTTGCGTGAGAGAAGCTGCAGAGCATCCCAATCGCCACGGATCAGCGCCTCCTTCTTCGCTCTGCTCCAGCCCTTGATGCGGCGTTCGGCGCGGAAGGCCTCGTCACGCTCTGCAAACTCCTGTTGCCAGACGAGGGTGACCGGCCGCCGCTTCTGCGTATATCCCTTCATCAATCCCGATTGATGCGCACCAAAGCGGACTTCCAGATCATCCGTGTGCCCAACGTAAAAGCTGCCGTCGGCGCACCTGAGCATATAAGTCCAGAAGCTCACAACAGTCTGTCGTGCCCCGGCGGCGCGGCTTCCTTCTCGACGCGTTCGGCGATCTCTGCGAAGTCGCCGGGCTCGCTGAAGTCCTTGTAGATGCTCGCGAATCTGATGTAGGCGACATGGTCGAGCGACTTCAGCCCAGCCATCACCGCCTCGCCGATGCGGGCCGTGGAGACTTCATCGCCGAGTGTCTCCATCTGCCGCTGGATACCGCTGACCAGCCGGTCGATGCGGGGCGCATCGATGTCGCGCTTGCGGGTCGCGTGACCGATCGCTCGCGCAAGCTTGTCCCTGTCGAACGGCTCGCGCTTGCCGTCCTTCTTGACCACCGTGAGATCGCGAAGCTGCACGCGCTCGAATGTGGTGAAGCGCGCACCACAGGCTTCGCACTGCCGACGACGCCTGATCGCCGCTCCGTCCTCGCTCGGCCGGCTGTCCTTAACCAGACTGTCTTCATGGGCGCAGAAGGGACAGCGCATTCTTATCCTTGGTAGATCGGAAATCTCGCGCAGAGTTCGCGGACCCGTTCATTCACCTGGCTCTCTACCGCGCCGTTGTTCTCGATCCCATTCTGAGCGAGGCCGTCGAGAACGTCCGCGACCATGTCGGCGATGTCCCCGAACTCCGTGACTCCGAACCCGCGCGTGGTACCGGCCGGCGAGCCGACGCGAATGCCGCTCGTCTTAACCGGCGGCAGCGGGTCGAACGGAACGCCGTTCTTGTTGCAGGTGATTCCGGCGCGCTCGAGGCTCTCGTCTGCATCCTTGCCGGTGAGGCCGAGCGGACGAAGATCGACGAGCGCCACGTGCGTGTCCGTTCCGCCCGCGACGAGGTCTGCGCCGCGCTCCTTCAGCCGACTGGCGAGGGTTTTGGCGTTGGCGATCACCGCTTTCGCATAGTCCTTGAACTCGGGCTGGAGCGCCTCGCCGAATGCCACCGCCTTGGCGGCGATGACATGCATCAGCGGCCCGCCCTGAAGGCCGGGGAACACCGCCGAGTTGATCTTCTTGGCGATGTCCTCGTCATCGGTCAGCACCATGCCGCCACGAGGGCCGCGCAAGGTCTTGTGCGTCGTGGTGGTCACGACATGGGCGTAGCCGAACGGCGTCGGGTGCTCGCCCGCGGCCACGAGGCCGGCGAAATGGGCCATGTCGACCATGAAGATTGCGCCGACCTCATCGCAGATCTGGCGGAAGCGCTCGAAGTCAAAATGCCGCGGATAGGCCGAACCTCCGGCGATGATCAGCTTCGGCCGATGTTCCTTTGCCAGCCGCTCCACCTCCTCGAAATCGACGAGATGGTCGTCGCGGCGCACGCCGTACTGGACAGCATTGAACCATTTGCCGGACTGCGCTGGCGGAGCCCCGTGGGTGAGGTGACCGCCCGCGGCGAGGCTGAGGCCCATGATCGTGTCGCCGGGCTTTAAGAGCGCGAGCATCACCGCGCCGTTCGCCTGCGCGCCGGAGTGAGGCTGCACGTTGGCGAAATTGCAGTTGAACAGCTTCTTCGCGCGCTCGATCGCCAGCGTCTCGACCGCGTCCGAAGGAGCACAGCCCTGGTAGTAGCGCCGGCCGGGGTATCCTTCGGCATATTTGTTGGTGAGGACCGAGCCCTGCGCCTCGAGCACCGCCTTGCTGACGATGTTCTCCGACGCGATCAGCTCGATCTGGGTCTGCTCGCGCCGAAGCTCCGCGCGGATCGCATCCTCGACCCCCGCGTCCTTCTCCGACAGGCCGCTGGTGAAAAAGCCCTGCGGCACATGGTAACTGGTGTCGCGGTCGAGGTCTGCGGCGGTGGCCATCAGTCGCTGTCCTGCAATTGCTTTGAAAGTTGATCGACTCGGCGCTGGTGACGCCCGCCGGCGAAATCGGTGGTGAGGAACATTTCGACGCACGCCTTGGCCATGTCGGTGCCGATCAGTCGGCCGCCCATGGCGAGCACGTTGGCGTCATTGTGTTCGCGGGCGAGTTGGGCCGACAGCGGATCGTCGACCCGCGCGCAGCGGCACTCGAGGTTGCGATTGACCGCGATCGAAATGCCGATCCCGGATCCGCAGATTGCGATCCCGCGCTCCGCCTTGCCGAGCCCGACGTAGGAGCCGAGCTTGGCTCCATATTCCGGATAATCGACGGGTTCAGGGCCGTTGGTTCCGAGGTCGGTGACCTCATGGCCTTGCTCGCGGAGCCAAGCGGCGAGCTCATTCTTGAGGAGATAGCCGGCATGGTCGGCGGCGAGGGCGATGC
>JBQCCG010000237.1:0-2213 GCA_051962455.1 Sphingomicrobium sp.
ATCCGGAGTCCAGGACAGTTCGCCGCCGGCATTGGTCGAACCGAAGGTCAGTTGAATCGGCGCGCCACCCTCAGCCGGAACCCAGAAGATCTGGCGGTAGCCGGGCTTCAGATAGCCGGCGGCGTCGAAGCGATAGGTGACCTTGTCGATGACCTGCAGCGGATCGGCCCATTTCGCTCCCTCCGGCTTCTCCGGCGCCTTGCCGAGCCGCATTGGCTCGTCTGGAACGAGCATGGAGTATGCGATGCGCCGGCCGTCCGGCGACCAGGCGATTCCGCTCGGGCTGGTCGGAAGCCCGGTGATGCGGGCGCTTTCGCCGCTTCCCATCCAGCGGACAAATAGCTGCGGGCTGGCCCCTTCGGCCGCCACGTAGGCGAGGCGGGTTCCGTCGGGCGACCAGCGCGGCGAGAAATAGGAGCCCGGACCGGCGAGTAGCGGGCGCTGCTGCCCGGTCGCGACGTCGATCAGCCAGATCGAGCGCCGGACATTGTCGTTCATGATGTCGTTGGAATCGCGGACGTAGGCGATGGTCCGCCCGTCGGGGCTGATCTCGGGATCGCTCGCCCATTCGAGATTGAACAAATCGCCGCCGGTGAAATAGCGGCTCGGTCCGGTCGCGGGCGCGGCGAGCGCGGGCAGCGGCAGGCTGGCGGCGGCGAGCAGGATGGCGAGCTTCGAAAGCGTGGCGGTGCGCAAGGCTGGGTCCCCCTCCGGAATCGGAAAGACCGGAGGATTCAACTTTCGTGAAGGTCCTGCAAGCGGCATAACGGTCATTCAACTAATCGGTTGACAATTGCCGCGCGGTGCAATTATTTAACCACATGGTTGAGAATCGACTCGACACGACCTTCCATGCGCTGGCCGACCCGACGCGGCGCGGAATGCTCGCCAGCCTCGCGCTCGGCGAGAAATCGATCGGCGAGCTGGCCGAGCCCTTCGCGATGAGCTTTGCCGGCGCATCCAAGCACGTGAAGGTGCTCGAGGATGCGGGGCTCATCGCGCGCCGCAGGGAGGGCCGCACTCACCTCATCAGGATCGAGGCCAAACCACTCGAGGAAGCCGAGCGGTGGCTCCGCCAATGGGAGAAATTCTGGACGATCCGCCTCGATCGCCTCGAGGCGCTGATCGAGCAAGGCAAGGAGAAGAAGAATGGCTGAAACGACGCTCGCGCCGATCCAGCGCATCGGCACCGACGCGATCCGCCTCGAGCGGCTGCTGGACGCGCCCCCGGAGACGGTCTGGCGCTATCTCACCGAGGCCGAACTTCGCGGGCAATGGTTCATGGGCGGCACCGACGCGACCGGCGTCGGCGCGTTCGAGCTGCTGGTCGACCACGACAAGCTCTCCAGCGAGCCCGTGGCCTATCCCGACAGCTACGAGTGCTTCAAAGGCCGCATGTTCGAGGAAAGGGTCCTGAAATTCGATCCGCCGCGGCTGCTAGAAACCACCTTTCAGGGCGGGGACAACGGCATCGTCACCTACGAGCTGATCCCCGAAGGCGGGAAGACACGCCTGATCCTCACGCACAGCAAGATCGTGAGCCCGAGCGGGTTCCAGGACTTCGGCGGCGGCTGGACCTCGCACCTCGCGGTCCTGCAGGAGAAGCTCGCCGGTCGAAGCGTCAGGGATTTCTGGGCGCTGCACGCAAAATCGCGCGAGGCGGTGAGGAAGGCTCTCGAGGGCTGAGCTTATCGCCTCCCCCGCCAATTTTATTGGCTCATCTGTTCCCGATCTGTTTCATCCCGTCATCCGGATTTGACGAGTCACTTTAGGAAGCCGCGGTAGCGCTCGACACCTACCGCGGCTTCCGACCAAGCGACTCTGGAGGGCGTTCGATGAAGCTGGTTCCGGCGGCCGTTGCCGCCTTCCTCGGTTTGATGGCCGCCAGCGCCCATGCGCAGACCTATGCCGACCGTCTCGCCGCGGCGATGAAGGACGCGCGCTGGACCGGGCCGCTGCTCGCGTCGAACGCAGAGACGCTGCCGCGCGGGCACGTCTACACGGAGCCCTATTTCTTCGACGGTATTTCGGGCGGCGAGCATCACCGGGGGACAAGCGGCTTCTACCAGTACGGGCTCGCCGACAATTGGACCGTCGGAATGCAGCCGTTTTTCTCGCTGGGCACCCAGCGATACAATCGCAACCTCGCCATCGGGGATTTCAAGTTGCTCTCGCAGGTGCGCATTTCCCACTTTACCGCCAAGCATCGCGTT
>JBQCCG010000238.1:0-2891 GCA_051962455.1 Sphingomicrobium sp.
GGCTCGGCGGCTGACCTGGAACAAGTTTCCCACCAAGCCCGGCGACTGGTCATTCGACGAAGCCGACTTTCACATCAAATGGTATGAGGACGGGCAGCTCAACCTCTCGGTAAACTGCCTCGACCGGCATCTCGCCGAGCACGGCGGTCGAACGGCAGTAATCTTCGAGGCAGACGAGCCGGGCCACGGCCACAGCCTCACCTATCGCGAGCTCTATGAAGAGACCTGCCGCTTCGCCAATCTGCTGAAGCAGCGCGGGATCGGGCGCGGCGACCGGGTGATGATCTACATGCCAATGATCCCCGAGGCGGCGGCGGCGATGCTCGCCTGCGCGCGGATCGGCGCAATCCATTCGGTCATCTTCGGCGGCTTCTCTCCCGAGAGCGTTGCCGGCCGGATCGCCGATTGCGACGCCCGCGCCGTCATCACTGCCGACGAGGGCGTTCGCGGCGGCAAGCGAATCCCGCTCAAGCGCAACGTCGACACGGCGCTCGAGCAGCGGGACGTCGAGACGGTGATCGTCGTGACCCGAACCGGTGCCGACGTCGCCATGAAAGAGGGCCGCGATATCCGCTACTCGGACGTGCGGGACAGCCTTTCGACCGAGTGCAACCCGGAGATCGTGAACGCCGAGGACCCGCTGTTCATTCTCTACACGTCCGGCTCGACGGGGAAGCCCAAGGGCGTGGTCCACACGACGGGCGGCTATGCGGTGTGGGCTGCGACCACGTTCGACTGGGTCTTCGATTATCGGGCCGACGACATCTTCTGGTGCACCGCCGACATCGGCTGGATCACCGGCCACAGCTATGTCGTCTACGGACCGCTGGCGATGGGCGCGACCAGCGTGATGTTCGACGGAGTCCCCAATTATCCCGACTTCGGACGCTTCTGGGAAACGGTCGACCGGCTGGGGGTCACGATTTTCTACACCGCCCCGACTGCTATTCGCGCTCTCATGCGCGAAGGCGATGAGCCGGTGAAGCGCTACAGCCGCAAGTCCCTGCGCCTTCTCGGCACGGTCGGCGAGCCGATCAACCCGGAAGCCTGGGAATGGTATTGGCGCGTGGTCGGCGACAAGCGCTGCCCCGTCGTCGATACCTGGTGGCAGACCGAGACCGGCGGAATCATGATCTCGCCCTTCCCAGGCGCGACCGAGATGAAACCCGGGAGCGCGACCAAGCCACTACAGGGTGTGGAACCGCTGCTCGTCGACGCGAACCATCAGATTCTGGAAGGCGCAACAAGCGGCAATCTGTGCATCTCCGCGTCCTGGCCTGGGCAGATGCGCACGGTCTGGAACGACCACGGCCGCTTCTTCGAGACCTACTTCAAGACATATCCGGGTCTCTACTTCACCGGTGACGGCTGCCGCCGCGACGAGGACGGCTATTATTGGATTACCGGCCGCGTCGACGACGTGATCAACGTCTCCGGCCACCGCATCGGCACCGCGGAGGTCGAAAGCGCGCTGGTGGCGCATCCCAAGGTCGCCGAAGCCGCCGTCGTCGGCTTCCCCCACGACATCAAGGGGACTGCCATCTACGCGTTCGTGACTCCAGTCGCGGGCGAGCAGGGCGACGACGCGCTAAAGGTCGAGCTCAATCAGGAGGTCCGCAAGGACATCGGCGCGCTCGCCGTCCCCGAGAAAATCCACTTCACCCCCGCCCTCCCCAAGACGCGCTCAGGCAAGATCATGCGGCGAATCCTGCGCAAGATCGCCGAAGGCCAGACGTCGAACCTGGGCGACGTCTCAACTCTCGCCGATCCGACCATTGTCGACGCGCTGGTGGCAGGACGGCAATGAAGCTCCTGGCTGCGGCGCTCCTAGGGGTTGCCGCTGCCGCATCGGCCGCGTCGGAGGCCGATCCAAAGCTCGACATGCTCGCATTCTTTACCGGCAGGACTCACGCCGAAAATATCATCAAGATTGCGCTCCACAGTCCGCACAAGCTGATCGTCGACAGCGTGGGTGGCCACAACAAGGAGGGCGAATTCGTCCTCCTCGACACGGTGCGCGAGGAAGGCAAGCCAGTGCGCACGCGCACCTGGGTGATGCATCCGGTCGGGCCCGATCATTTCAGCGGTTCGCTAAGCGATGCGGACGGTCCGGTAGACGTTGTCGTTCGCAGCGATTCAGCGACGATCAGCTACGTCATGCGTGACGGTCACTTGAACATCACGCAGCAGATCAAGCTGCAGGCCGACGGCAGGTCGCTGTCGAATCACGTGATCGCGAAGAAATTCGGTCTGACCTTCGCCCACGTCGACGGGACCATCCGTAAGGTGGATTAGCCCGATCTTTGCTCGAACAGCTTGTGAAACTGCTGCAGCTCCGGCGCGGGGATGTCCGACACGGCGGCATAACGCAGCCCGTTGCGGCTCCACTCCACGACTTCGAACCCGTCCTTCACGAACGATCGCTCGGAAGCATCCTTTGCGGGCCAGACGAATAGGTTCACCGTGTGCAGCCTCCGATGGTAGACAATGGCGGCGACCGTCTTCCCATTTACCGAATCGAGCCTTCCACCGGCAAGCGGAAAGCCTACGTCGGCGAGCTCGGGCACCGGCGGCGAGAAGTCGATCTTGCCGTTGAACCAGGGCTTCACGATGTGCTGGTTGGTGGTCTGCACGTCCGTCAGGTGGCCCGGCTGTAGCGACCGGACGTGGCTCGAAACCAGCTCCTCATCGACGACCGACTGGCTCGATGGCGGTACGAAGGCGACGAAGGCGAGGCTCGCGGCCAGCGCTCCGGCAAGCCCGGGAACAAGCCATCCCGGAAGCCAGTTGCGATTGGCCGCTGAAGGCGAAAGTTCGGGCAGCGCGGAAATGCGCCGCTGCAATGCCTCGGGGGCGGCATAGCGCACTCCCTCCTTGCCGAGCAGGGTGCG
>JBQCCG010000239.1:0-10701 GCA_051962455.1 Sphingomicrobium sp.
CACCTGAAGCGGCACCCGATCTACGCCCGCGAGGGCACGACGCTGATCGCCGAATGCCCCGTAACCTTCACGACGGCGGCGCTCGGCGGTTCGATCAGCCTCCCCGGAATCGATGGGAAGCCCGTCGAACTCCGGATTCCATCAGGACTCCAGTCAGGCGAGCAGCTGCGCCATCGCGGCGCCGGGATGACTGTCCTGAACGGCCGCGGCCGGGGCGATCTCGTCGCGCGCATCCTCGTCGAAACGCCGACGCGAATGAGCAAGGAGCAGAAGAAGCTGCTCGAGGAGTTCCGCTCGACCGAGACGGGTGACGAATGCCCGGCGGCGAAGAGCTTCTTCGCCCGCGCGCGGAACTATTTCAGCGCCTAATGCGCCTTTTGGCCGCTTCGGTGACCTGAAGAACGCAATTTAGCCATTTCGATTGAGCGGCGGCATCCATTTCGCTTGAGTCCGGATTGTTGAGATTTAGGCTTTTCACCCGGACATCAGCTGTGGCGACCGAGAGCATGCCGCCTTGCTCCATCGCATATCCGAATGTCAGCTTCCCCGTCTGGCCAACTGTCATGAGCGCATCAATTGTTTGGCCGGAGGCACGGAAGGTGAAAATGCGGAAACCAGGCGTCTCTCCTGCAGCGCTCATCAGCCGATCGGATTTGTTCGTCTTAGTGCCTTGAATGAGGTAAACCTCGGCGGGGGCTTTGTACGTTTTGTCGCCGAGCGGTTCGATGCCGAGTTTCAAATATGCGATTGGTCCAGCACGGTCTGAGACGCTGTAATTGAGTGAACCAGCTAAATGAACAGGCTGGCCCTTGTTATATTCAAAATCAGGATGTCCAACATCGAAGACGGCGGTGCACCCTTCCAGTTCACCATCAATGAAAACTGGTTCGACACTGCTATCAAATGTGACATCGTCCATCGGAGCAGCGGCAGTGGCCGTCACGATGAAGAGTGTCATAACAAAAAACGCGACATACTTCATCCGCCCCTCCGAACTGGCCAGATGTATATCACAATTGCCGTGGCGCGGCACAAATGTCGACTTTGCGCTGCGAGGTTCTAAGAGAAGTATTTCCGCTCAGGCGGCTTCCCGCAGCATCGCGGGCGGCTCGGTCGCCGAGAAGCTCGGTCGCTGAACCATCCGCCCCAGCCACGACTCAAGTTTCGTACCGCCGATCAGCTCGCGCCCTTCAGGGCATTGACTGATCAGATCGAGTTGCGCGCCGAGCATGATATCGGCGAGGCTGATCGTGTCGCCAGTGAGATACGGCTTGTCGCCGAGCAGCCGGTCGAACTCGGCGAAACAGGTCCGCGCCATCGGCATCGCCTCGGCAATGACTTGTTCGTCGCCAGGCAGCCCCAGCAATCGCGGTCCGATGATCCGGTTAAAGCCGATCGGCGCTCCGGCCTTCGGGAAATAATACCACTCAATGATTCCGATCAGCTGGTTCATCCGGGCTCGCGCCTGCGGATTGTCTGGAGTCAGCGGCGGAGTCGGAAAGACCTCATCGAGATAACGAAGAATCGCCTGCGTCTCGTAAATCGCAAAGCCGTCATGCTCGAACGCGGGAATGCGTCCGAACGGATGTCGCGCGAGATACGCCGGCTGTTTGTGTTCGCCGGGCGCGATCGCTTGCAGCTGATATTCGAGGCCCTTCTCATGCAACGTAACCTCGACGCTGCGGAGGAACGGGCTGCCCGGGATTCCATAAACGGCGATATCGGCCATCTCTTGTCTCCTATTTTTCTGAAGCTTCGGAATAGAGCTGGAGCACCGTGGCCCAGCCGCCGGGTGAGCCGATCTTTTCGGCCATTTCTTCGGCGCGATCACCCAGGCGCTCGAGATTGCGGTGCTCGAGCGCGACCAGCGTGCCGCCACCTTCCGGCGTGAAGGTCACCTCGACTTCCGTGATCAGGCTGGGATTGAACTTCCAATCCGGATCGAGCTGCCACGCGAGCAGGAGCCGCGCCGGCGGTTCCCAGGCCAGCACCTTTCCGATCTCGCACTCGGACCCGTCGACACCGCGCTCGTACCAGCGGCCGCCCACGCGCGGTTCGATGATCGGTTTGTCGAGCTCGGCATTTCCGATCGTGTGAGTCTTCGGCCACCACCGCCCGATTCCGCTGGTGAAGACCTCGAAGGCATGCGCCTGCGGAGCGTTGACGAAAATGCTCCTTCGCACGGGGGCGGGCTTGATCTGGGGACGTACCTGCGTGCTCATTCCTGCTCCTTCCTCGTGCTTCGTTCGACCTCTGCGGCGAAGGCGGTCAGCGCCGAGTCCCAGAACTGGTCGAGCCAGGCGCGTATTGCTCCAAGTCCCTTGGGATCGATGTGATAGATGCGCCGGGTGCCCTCCGAGCGGTCGTCCACGAGCCCGGCCTCCTTCAGCACCTTGAGGTGCTGCGAAACCGCGGGACGGGTGACCGGAAGCCCGCGAGCGATCTCGCCGACCGCTTTGGGCCCGTCGCGGAGCCGCTCGAGGACAGCGCGGCGAGTCGGGTCGTAAAGCGCTGAAAAAGCTCGTTCAGCGTTAGCCATTACTTACGGTTAGTAATAGCTTACGAAATAGTCAAGCGGGCGCTGCTCTCTTGCGGTGCCTGGAAATGACTAGCGGCTTGTCACCTGGTCGAGCCTCAGCCGAAGCGCGAACATCTGCGCGAACAACTCGGCGGCGGCGTGGAGCTCGAAGCTCGGCAATTGCGGCGACCGGCTTTCGCAGCAGAATTCGCAATCCGCTCCAGCGGCGGAGAAGGGAATGCGCAGGATTGCCGCAATTCCGTCTGAGCGAAGTCTTTTTCGCTGCTCCTCGGTCGGCGAGCGCAACAGCGCGTCGCGTGCGGACGCGTCTTCTGTGGGACGCGGGAAAATCTGGACACCCGGCGAACCCGCGTCGGCGACGATGATCGGCAGTTCCTCGGGATCGGCCGGCGAGGTGAACGAGCCGCGGCTGCTTTCCGCCCCGCGGTCGCCAAGCGTCAGCGTGACGCGATCGTAGCCGGTGAGCGCGCGCATTCGCCGGCAGGCCGCATCGAGCAGTGACTGGCCGCTGCTGTGCGCCAGCCCAGCAATCAGACCACCGACGCTCCCAAAACATTCGCCGAAATTGCCGGCCGATGGTACGGCTTCGAGGAGCACCCGCCCGCGGCTGAGCTGGAACGCAACATCGACGAGATCGTGCTCGTCGGTCAGCCGGACGGCATACGCTCTGCCGATCCCCGTCGTCCCGCTCAGTTTCGAAAAGAGATTTCTGAGGTCGTGCAGTGCCTGCGCATGGACAAATTTGCCGAGTGGCTCGTCGATCAGTGTGACGTGCGATTCACGAAGCAGGTGGTGGATATTCTCGGAGGTCCTGAGCACGATCCAGTCGAGTGACAGCTCGAGGAGGTAGCTCCCCGGCTGAATACGCGCGCCTTCTTCGGGGCGCGGTTCGGCGCTGGTAATTTGGACTTCTTCGATCGTCTCCATTTGGCCCCCGTGCTCTCGGCCGCCGCCTATCATAGCCGAGAAACCGGGCACATCACAAAAGTCCACGAACTCAAGAGTCTAGGAGCGCCAGTGCTCGCGGATGATGAGCTGCCACCCGCAACATCAACTCGCCAAACAGGGAATTGGCCCAGGCGAACCACGGCCGGGAATATTGCGAGGGGTCGTCGGCGTCGAATGCCTCGTGCATGAATCCGGTGCCGGCGTCGGTTGCCGCCAGCATGCGAAGACAAGAGGCGATCTCGGCGTCGCTTGTGCTGGTCAGCGCCCACATCATGATCGCGATCGGCCAGATGCGATTGCCGGGCGTATGCGGGCTGCCGATACCCTCGGCCGCGTGGCCGCGGTGGAACCAGGGATTGTCGCTGCTCAGGACCAACGCTCTCGTGCGAAGGTAAAGCGGATCATCCGGAGCGCAGCAGCCTAGATAAGGCAGCGACAAAAGGCTCGGCACGTTGGCATCGTCCATCAACAGGGCGCTTCCATATCCATCGACTTCATAGGCCCAGACGCGGCCACGCTGCGGGTGGATGGCCGTTCCATGCGCCCGCAGCGCCGCGACGACCTCACTGGCGAGCGCCGTACTTTCGCTTGCGATATCTGCGTAACTGAGTTTGCGGCTTAGCTCTGCGAGCCGCCTCAGCGATGTGGCCGCATAGAGATTTGCGGGAATGAGGAACGGGAATACCGTCGCGTCGTCCGACGGACGGAACAGCGACGCGATCAGCCCATTCGGACGGACGGGATTGCCATAGCCGTTGCCCGGCACCTGGTCCGGGCTCCAGTCGGTCTTGCGCTGGAAGCGGTAGGGACCCGGCCCGTGCCTGCGCTGCTGAGTGCGCATTGTGGCAAGGATCAACTTCATTGCCGCGCGCCATCGCGCGTCGAACGGCGCCATGTCGCCGGTCGCCTTCCAATAGCCGTGCGCCAGCCGGATCACCGAGCAGAGCGAATCCAATTCCCATTTCCGCTCGAACACGCCCGGCTTCATGTCGGTCTCGTCATCCGCGTGCTCGGGACTGGGGACGAGGTCCCGATTGAAGGCGTTCGCATAGGGGTCGATCAGGACGCAGGCCGTCTGCCGCTCGATCACGCCGCGCAGCAGCAGCTTCAGGCGCGGGTCCTCTTGGGCGAATTGCAGGTAGGGCCAGACCTGCGCGGTCGAATCCCTGAGCCACATCGCATGGATATCGCCCGTGATCACGAACGTGTCGGGCCTGTCGTCGCGGGTACCGAGCTCAACGGTCGTATCGAGTGTGTTGGGGAGGCAGTCGGCGACCATGCGCCCGAGCTTGCCGGCGATGCCGCGAGTGCCGAGCTGCTTCTGAAGTCGTGCGATCGCCTGCTCGACGGCAGGGCTGGTGAAACGACGGGCACTCAGTGGCGGCCGACCGTTCGCGATCGGGTTGGCAGCTTGGGCGAGAGCGATTGCGGGTGAAGCGAGTGTTGCAGCCCCGCTCGCGAGAACGGTTCTCCGCGTCATCCCGGATTTGATCCGGGATCCGCCTTTCATTTAGCGGCATCCGAGGAGGCAGGCGGGTGCCGGGTCAAGCCCGGCATGACGCATCTTTGCCGAAGACGCGGTCGAAGATCGTGTCGACGTGCTTCAGATGATAGCCGAGGTCGAACAAGGCGTTGAGCTCGTCACTTGAGAGCCGCTGTGAAACCTTCGGGTCAGCCTTCAGCAGCTCCAGAAGCGACAGCTGCCCGTCCGACTCCCACACCTGCATCGCATTGCGCTGGACCAGCGCATAAGCCTCCTCGCGGCTCAGACCCGCCTGGGTGAGCGCGAGCATCACCCGCTGCGAGTGGACCAGGCCGCCCATGCGGTCGAGGTTCTTCTGCATTCGCTCGGGATAGACGACGAGCTTGTCGACCACGCTGGTGAGGCGAGCGAGCGCGAAGTCGAGCGTGATCGTGGCGTCAGGCCCGATGAACCGCTCGACGGACGAATGCGAGATGTCCCGCTCATGCCACAGCGCCACATTCTCCAGCGCGGGAGTCACATAGCCGCGCACCATGCGCGCGAGCCCGGTCAGATTCTCGCTCAGCACCGGGTTGCGCTTGTGCGGCATGGCCGAGCTGCCCTTCTGCCCCGGCGAGAAATATTCCTCCGCTTCGAGTACCTCGGTGCGCTGCAGGTGGCGGATCTCGGTCGCCAGCCGCTCGATCGACGAGGCGATGACTCCCAGCGTGGCAAAGAACATCGCGTGCCGGTCGCGCGGGATCACCTGGGTCGAGACCGGTTCGACCCCTAGGCCGAGTTCGGCCGCGATATGCTCCTCGACCGCCGGCGGGACGTTGGCGAAGGTGCCCACGGCGCCGGAGATCGCGCAGGTCGCGACGCCGTCGCGAGCGGCAACCAGGCGCTCGCGGTTCCTTGCGAACTCGGCATAGGCCTGCGCGAGCTTGAGCCCGAAGGTGGTCGGCTCGGCGTGGATTCCGTGGCTCCGGCCGATGGTCGGCGTCGTCCTGTGCTCGAGCGCCCGGCGCTTCAGCACTGCCAGTAGCTCGTCGAGGTCGCGGAGCAGCAGGTCCGCCGACTGCTTCAGCTGCACCGCCAGCGTCGTGTCGAGCACGTCGGAGCTGGTCATGCCCTGGTGGAGCCAGCGCTTCTCGGGCCCGAGCTTCTCGCCCGCCCAGGTCAGGAAGGCGATCACGTCATGCTTGGTGACCGCCTCGATCGCGTCGATAGCGGCGATGTCGATCTCGCCCAGCGCATCGCGGTCGTAAGCGGCGCGGATCGTCGCTGCGTCCTCCGCCGGGATCATCCCGATCCTGCCCATCGCCTCGGCCGCGAACACCTCGATGTGCCACCAGATTCGGTAGCGGTTCTCGGCCGACCAGATGGCCGTCATTTCAGGGCGCGAATAGCGGGGAACCATGCGCGAGGCGGCTAGCAGGGATGCCGCAGGGGTTCAAATCACCGCCCTACTTTGGGTTGAAAGCGAACGTTAGAAGTCGTCCCGATCAGAGTAGCGGCGGTCGTATGCGGTGGCCGTGTAGAACGCGACGACTAAAACGACGGCATAAGAAGTCAGCCCGGTAATCCAGCCCTTCAGTGGGTTCGCTGCGTATGCTCTCGCGGTTTCTATGATGATCGCGGGAGTTGCTATCACGACCCCGATCAGGAACGCAGCCTCTCGGCGACCCACGAAACGAGTTTTCACCCATTCTAAGAACCGTGCGAGCGCACCCATTGTCGAATTATCGCTGATGGTTCGGATGTCCGCAATGGGTCGGAAGTTGCCATCAAATCAGCCCCATCGCGCGCGTGCTGATCCGCCCTTCGGCAGCGACGGATCACATGGTCGTGCACCACTTATTTCAAGCATTTGGCAGCTGTCCTGAGGCGCTCGACAACTGCACGAGCGGGCCGTGTCCTTCCGAAGTCAATATCTTGATTGCCAAGTTCGAGGAGGCAGACCAATGTGGCACGATCAGCGTAGCCTGGATCTGAGCTCAAAAGGCCAGCTCCTTTCGCGCCGCCTTTTCCAGGAATTGCGAACGATTGCGGGAAACTGCGTCGATTGCCGCGAGCAGTCCCTCGTCGATCATCACGTTCACGCGCTTCTTCTTGCCCGGCAGCGTGATCCCGATCATCGCCACAGCCACCGACCCCTCTTCAAGCGTAGGTGACGACGGTTCCGGCAGCGGTTCGCCATCGGCGATCATTCCTGAGGTGTGGAGCGCCAATGCCTCGTGACCCATTTCGATGGCTTCCGCGATCGAATTGCCGACACTTACGCACCCGGGAAAATCGACGAACCAAACTCCGTAGGAGCGTTCGCCTTTTTCGATTTGTGCCGGGAAATAGCGCTTCATCATCATCACCTCAGCTTGGTGCCGCTCTGCCGTTCGATGCTCCTGATCGTGCCGATCGGGATCTCCGGCTTTGGGTGAGGCACCGTCACGCGGCCGGGCCGGCCATGCTTCTTCAGTTGCACGTGACTGCCCTTCTGGTCGACAACGACGAAACCTGCCGCCCTCAACGCCTTCAGAACCTCACGGCTATTCATTTAATACACACGCGTGTGTAGTTCAAGTCGGAGGTGTTCAAATCAGCCCCATCGCGCGCATGCTGGTCCGCCCGGATGCGCCGACGATTACGTGATCGTGCACCGTCACCTTCATGTGCCGGCCAGCGTCCACCAGGTCGCGCGTCAGGCGGATGTCCTGCTGTGATGGCGTTGGATCGCCGCTCGGGTGATTGTGGACGATGATGATCGCGGTCGCTCCGAGCGCGATGGCGCGGGCGATGACTTCGCGGACGTGGACGGACGCCTCGTCGACCGAGCCCTGCCACAGCGCCTCATTGGCGATCAGCATGTTCTTGGCGTTGAGGAACAGGATCCGCACCTCCTCGGTGCGCCGGTGCGCCATTGCGGCGTGGAGATAATCGCCCAGCGCATCCCAGCTCGACAGGATCGGCGCGCCCTCAGTGCGAGTCTCGAGCAGTCTTAGCGCCGTCGCTTCCGCGATCTTCAGCGCGCCGATCACGGAGTCGCTCAGACCTTCGCGCTTCAGCGTGTCCGCACTGGCCGATAGCAAGGGCCCGATGCCGCCGAAGCTCGCGATCAGCTGCTTGGCTTGGGCCTTGGTGTCGCGGCGCGGGATCGCCAGCGCGAGCAGATATTCGACCAGCTCATGGTCGAGCAGCGCCTTCTCGCCGCCGTCGAACAGCCGCTGCCGCAGGCGCGCGCGATGCCCGCTGGAATCCTGGCCTGGGGAAGTTGAGACGCGCCCGTGCACTGCCGCTCCCTTTGCGACGAACCCGAGCACAGCCGTTTGACCACAGAAAGCCGCAGCTTGGCTAGTCCGCTTCCCTAGGTCATGCCGCATCTGGAACGGTGATGGCGGGCAGGGGTTCATTGGCGGATGGCTGATCAGCCGACAGAGGAGGAGAACATCACGGTTCTTCGAGGGCCGCGGTGGACTCGTATTGCCGGGGTGATCGCCGCCGTTCTGCTGGTCCTGTTCGTCGTCGCGATCGCTATCATCTGGATCGAGCGACGGCCCATCGCCGTCCATTTCCTGAAGGGGGAGTTCGAGAAGCGGGGCGTTACCGCCACCTATCATCTCGACCGCGTCGGCCTGAGAACCCAGGAAGTCCACGACCTCGTCATCGGCGATCCCGCTCACCCTGACCTCGTCGCCCGCCATGCGATCGTCCAGATGCGGCTCAAGTGGAACGGCAATTTCGCCGTCTACCGGATCGTCGCCCGCGGCGTCCGGCTGCGGGGGCGGCTGGTCCATGGGAAGGTGAGCTGGGGCGAGCTCGACAAGCTGTTGCCGCCGCCGAGCAACAAGCCGTTCGCGCTTCCGAACATCGTGCTCGACATCGCCGATAGCAGCATTTCGCTGGCGACGCCGTTCGGTCCTGTGGGAATTGCCGCAGACGGCAACGGCAGGCTGACCGGCGGGTTCAAGGGTCACGTCGCGATCGTCAGTCCGAAGCTGGTCCCGGGCCGCTGCGCCGCCGTCGACCTGCACGTCAATGCGGCGGTGTCGGTGGTCGCACGGCATCCGCACGTCGAAGGGCCGGTGACCCTCGCCGCGTTCAATTGCCCGGTGAGCAATTTCTTCGTCGTCGCTCCTACCTTCGAGGCGAAGGCGAGCTTCAACGAGGGCTTCACCAGCGTCGACGGCAGCGGGCGCATGGCCATCAGCACGATGACCGCGGGCGCCAACGGCCTCGCCGACTTCACCGGCGATCTCACATACAAGGGAACGCTGGCTGACGTTGCCGGAGGAGTGAAGCTGTCGGCCCAGCAGGCGCGGCTCGGGACGATTTTTGCCGATGTGACCTATGTCAAAGGCGCGTACCGGCTCGGACTGAAGCAAGGCACGTTCTCCTTGAATGGCGACTTCGATACCGACAGCGCCTCGCTAGCCCCGTCCATATACGCCGGCGTTACGCAGCCACTGGCAGCCGCCGGAGGCACGCCGCTCGGCCCGAGCGCCAAAGCGAGGGCCGCGGCGATCGCCCGTACGGCGCGCCGCTTCGACATCGATGGCGGTATCAAGGTCGTGAATTTCCCCGGGGGGGGAGCCGCGAGGGTACAGAATGCCGTGATCAACGGCCCGGGAGGTGCGCATGCCAGCATTTCGGGCGGAAGCGGCGTCACCTACTACTGGCCGGCCTATGCGCTGCGGGTCGACACTTCGATCGGAATGGGTGGCGGCGGCCTGCCGGAGGGTCGGGTGAATCTTGCCCAGGCGCGGCCGAACGGACCCCTCAGCGGCGTTGCGGTCCTGGCGCCTTATTCGGCGGCCGGTGAGCGGCTCTCGCTCGACCCGATCCGCTTCGGTCCCGGTCCGGGCGGTTCAACCGCGGTCAGCACCGTGGCTCAGCTCGACGGACCTTTCCCGAACGGACGCGTTCGCGCGCTTCGCCTTCCGATCCAGGGCCATGTCGGGCCAGCCGGCGCATTCGCGGTCGGCACCGGCTGCGCGGTCGTGAGCTGGAATTATCTGCGGATGAGCACGCTGCAGCTCGGCGAAACGCGGCTGCCGGTGTGTCCGATCGGCCCGGCGATCATCAGCAAGCAGCCGGGCAGTCCATTGCTCGCCAGCGCTCGGCTCAGCAATCCGGTGCTGAACGGCCGCTTGGGCAGCTCGCCGCTGCACGTCGAATCCTCTGGCGGACGAATTATCGGTCAGCGCTTCGACCTCGACCGCTTCGGAATGCGGCTCGGGACCGCGAGCTCTCCGGTCCTGTTCGATGCGGCGAAGCTGAGCGGGAGCTTCTCAGGCAGCCTCCACGGCAATTTCAGCGGCGGGAGCGGCTCGATCGGCAAGGTGCCCCTGCTGCTTAGCGATGCGGTGGGCAGCTGGCTCTATCGCAACAAGGGTTTGACCGTGAACAGCGCGCTGACCGTGTCCGACAAGGACCCGAACCCGCGCTTTTATCCGCTGAGAAGCAGCGATACGCATCTGACGATCGCCGGTGATTATGTGCGGGCGGCCGGCGCTCTCCGCCTGCCTGCGACCGGGACCCTGATCACCAACGTCAGCATCGAGCACCAGCTCTCCACCGGCTCAGGCCACGCCACGCTCGATGTGCCCGGGCTGGCATTCGGTCCGAACTTCCAGCCGGACCAGCTGACGCGACTGACCGAGGGCGTCGTCGCTTTGGTCAATGGCACGGTCCGGGGGCAGGGGAGAATCGAGTGGGCGCCCGGCGGCAAGGTCAGCTCGACCGGCGACTTCTCGAC
>JBQCCG010000240.1:0-2234 GCA_051962455.1 Sphingomicrobium sp.
CGAACCGCCGCGCCATGTCGGCAATGGTCGAGAAGCCGACCTGGGCGCCGATCTTCGCGCTGACCGTGTTGATCGACCGTGAGAAGGCCTCTCGAAGGCTGACGGGTCCCAAATTCTCCCGCTCGGCGTTGCGCGGGCTCCATCCGTCGATCGTCACGGGTTCGTCGACGATCGTGTCGGTGGGCTTCATCCCGGATTCGAGCGCGGCGAGATAGACGAACAGTTTGAACGACGAGCCCGGCTGCCGCTCGGCCTGCGTCGCCCGGTTGTAGATCGAGGTGACATAATCTTTGCCGCCGACCATCGCCCGGACCGCGCCGTCGCGGTCGATTGCCACCAGAGCCCCCTGCGCCCCATCCGGGGCATTAGCCCGGATGGCCTTGTCGGCGGCGGCCTGCATCCCCGGGTCGAGCGTGGTCCAGACGTCGATCGGGTCGTTGGTCTGGTCGATCAATGTATCGAGCTGGGGAAGCGCCCAGTCGGTGAAGTAGCGGACGCTGTTGTTGCTGCTGGTCTGCTGAATCCGGATCGACGCCGGATTGACCGCGGCCGCCGTTTCCGGCGTGATGAAGCCGTTCCGGGCCATCGTCTGCAGCACCACGCCGGAGCGCTCGCGCGCCGCCTCGACGTCCGCCGAGGGCGAGTAGTTGGATGGCGCCTTGACCAGACCCGCCAGGATCGCCGCCTCGCCGAGGCTCAGATGATCTGCGCTGTGGCCGAAGAATTTGCGCGAAGCCGCGTCGATCCCATAAGCGCCCCCGCCGAAATATTCGCGGTTGAGATAGAGTTCGAGGATCTGGTTTTTGCTGAACTTCCGCTCCAGCGCCAGCGCCAGGATCGCTTCCTTCACCTTGCGCACATAGTCGCGCTTGTTGGTCAGGAAGATGTTGCGCGCGAGCTGTTGGGTGATGGTCGACGTCGCCCGAACGCGGTGACCCTCAATCACCGCCGAGCCCACCGCGCGAATCAGGCCGACGGGGTCGATGCCGATATGACTTCTGAAGCGGCGGTCCTCGGTAGAGATGAGCGCGGCGCGCATCTCCGGCGGAATCTGGTCGTAGGTCAGCCATTGGCCAAAGCTCGGTCCCATCGACACGAGGACCTGGCCGTTCGCCGCCCGAACCCGGATCATCTGCCCGAGATCGTTGCGCTTGGTCAGCTCGGAATAGCTAGGCAAATAGGCGGTCGCCACGGCGACGGCGACGATGAGCGCCAGCAGCGCCAGCAGCACCGCATAGGCCAGGCCCTTGATGATTCCCCTGAAGGTCGATCGGCCGGAGTGGTCGGGACGCTTTGCTGCCATTCGATTTGTGGGGATAGAAAGCTCCGGGCAGGGCGACAATAGCCGAGAGGCACGCTCCTGTCGGAGACAAGGTTAGCGGCGCATTAACCCTGTCTTAGCCGCTCTTGCGATAGATGCGGAGGGCGATGGGCACGCTCAGACATCTTCTACTGTCGATTGCCGGGGTTGCGGTCGCAATTTGGGTTGCGCCGCCGGTCGAGGCGCAGTGCCGCCTTTGCGAGCAGCCGACAACCGCGCTGTCGACAGACGGACCGAACGGCGACGTCCAGCTGCAGATCGAAACAAGGCTCGACTTCGATCGGCTGATCCTGTCGGGCAGTGGAGCAGGCGCAGCGACGATCCGGCCAGATGGAACGCAACTTGCCGAAGGCGGCGTCGTCGATCTCGGCCCCCGGGCGATGGTCGGCACCGTCCTGGTCCACGGGGAAGCGGGCCGCTCGGTCCGCGTCGACCTTCCTCATCGAATCGAGCTTTATTCGATCGGCGGCGGCCGCATCACGCTTGATGATATCACGAGCGACCTGCCCTCGCTTCCTCGGCTCGATGCGGCAGGCAACCTCACTTTCCGCTTTGGCGGGCGGCTGATGGTCTCCGGCGATTCGGACGGACAATATCGCGGCGATCTGCCGATCACCGTCGAATATAACTGAGAGAGCTGCAGACCGGAGCGAAGCCTAATTCGTCGTTAACCGCGAGTTTGAGGGAAGCCGTAAGCGACGAGGGTTAATTGGACAGTCACGGTAACGGGCTCGGCCCGCGGGCCGCGTTTCGTAACCAGTGGGGAACTGTACCATGAAAAAGCTTCTTGCGACTGCCGGCGTTGTTGCGGTGCTGGCGCTGACCAGCACTCCGGCCTTCGCCGTGACACCGACCACCCAGGCGAAGGCCACTGCCAAGATCTTCAAGCCGTTGACGATTGCTTCGACCCAGA
>JBQCCG010000241.1:0-2313 GCA_051962455.1 Sphingomicrobium sp.
CTCGACATTGTTCTTGAGATCGCTGAGCAGGAACCGCCATTCGCGGTTCGCCTCCAGGTCGAGCAGGTGCCAGCGCTGGAAGTCGCAGGTCAGGATGTATCGGGGCCGCTGGTCCTCCGGCAGCCAGTCATAATAATCGAGCGCCTGGTTGCTGGCCTTTCTGAGATCGAGCCCGGCGGACTTCTGCTCGACGATCAGCGTTCCGGGCCAGAAGAGGTCGATGAAGCCCTGCTTGTTGCCAGGCAGATTCTTGACGCGTTGCTCATAGGTAGCGACCTGCCGCCGATTGACTCCGAAGCAGTCGAAGAAGTCGTTGTAGAAGGTCTGGGTTTCGCCCTTCTCGTATCGGGCGGTCTTGTGCTTTTCGGAGAAGGCTGCAGCGCGAGCGCGGATTTCGGACCATTGGAGACGCATTATCCACAGCTAAAGCGGCAACGGCCGTTCGCGCAATGGCGAACGATTCCGTCGCCTGCTAATTCTTGGGCTTGGAGGATTCGGTGAAGAAGAGCGCAGCGGCAATCGACGATCGACAGGGCGTCATCCCGATCGACCTTCCGCCGGGTCCGCGCTTGTCGAGCGACGAGAAGGCGCGCTCGGAGTTGCTCGCGATGGTCGAGACGTTGGCTGCTGCCAAATCCCATCCGTGGAGCGCCCGGCTGCTCGGATGGCAGAAGCGGCGGTTCGAAGCGATGAAACAGCTTCTGACGCCGATTGATGCGGCGGCGCTGTCCGCGCGCTTCGAAGCTGAACTGGCCCGGCTCGGTCCGGCCGAAGATTAAAAGATAGCCGCCGACCGGCGGCTCCTCCTCATGGCTGCGTCGCCTCCAGCGCGCGTCCGCAACCCGCCGCCGCTTCGCGCCTTCGCGCCTTCGCGTGAACCCAACCCTCTCCGCGCCACCGCGTGAACAAAAAAAAGGGCCGCCCCAATGGGAAGGCCTTCTGGGTTCCCGCCGTGCGAATGTGGCGGAGCGGTCGTTACGCGGCCTTGAGCGCCGTTAGCGGCACGTCGATCGCTTCGAGGGTCGACAGATCAAGCTTACTCGCACCGTCGATGTCGAGACCGACAATCGTCCCGTCCGCGTCGAAATCGGCGTTCACCCCCGGAGCGACCTCGCGAGTTTCCGCGCCGGGCTCGGAACGAAGCTCGATATAGAGACTGTCAGTCTCCGGATAATAATGCAGCTTCATCAAGGCTCCTCGCGAAAGTTCCGGTCGAAGAAGGCGTTGTGCACCGTCTCGCCGTCATCGAGCGTGACCACCCTTAGCACATATGTGGTGCCTTTGTCCGTTGTCACCGCCCGCCAGAACCGGATTCGGCCGTCCTCTTGCATTTCGCTGCGTATCGGTTCGCGGATGGCCTCAGTGCACCATTCGCGCTTCAGATAAGGACGCTTTCGAAGGACCTGCTCCTCGAAGTAGCGCGTGCTTTTCATGTGCGCTGGCTAGCGAAAGACCTTGAAAAGAAAAGGGTGCTCCATCGAAGCGGCCCAGTCCGCAAGGGTGCGGCAGCATCTTCTTCGCGCCTTCGCGCCTTCGCGTGAACCCAATCCTCTCCGCGCCTCCGCGTCTCCGAGTGAACAAAAAAGGGCCGCCCCAACCGGAGCGGCCCCCTTGTGCTCCTGCGAAGGCAGGAGCCCAGTCCAGGAAAGAAGCTGGACCCCGGCCTTCGCCGGGGAACAGTTTACCCCAGCATTTCCTGCTCGAGCTTCTTGGCCATTTCCTCGATATTCTCGGGCGGCCAGCCGGGGATGTCCATCCCGAGCCTCAGCCCCATGCTCGCGAGCACTTCCTTGATCTCGTTGAGGCTCTTGCGGCCGAAGTTCGGAGTCCTGAGCATCTCGGCCTCGGTCTTTTGCACCAGGTCGCCGATGTAGATGATGTTGTCGTTCTTGAGGCAGTTGGCCGAGCGCACCGACAGCTCGAGCTCGTCGACCTTCTTCAGGAGGTAACGGTTGAGCTGGTTGGTGTCGGTCGGGGTCTCGGCCGCCATGGGGATCGCCTGTCCGATCATCGGCGAGGTCGGCATCCGCACCTGGCTCTCGTCGAAGTGGACGAACAGCTGCAGCTGGTCCTGGAGGATCCGAGCGGCATAGCCGAGCGCGTCCTCGGGCGTCACCGTTCCATCGGTCTCGATGGTCAGGGTCAGCTTGTCATAGTCGAGCTCCTGCCCGACGCGGGTGTTCTCGACCTTGTAGGCGACCTGGCGCACGGGGCTGTAGAGCGCGTCGACCGGGATGAGCCCGATCGGCGCGTCGGCCGGGCGGTTGGCGACCGCCGGCTGATAGCCCTTGCCGATGTCGACGGTCAGCTCGA
>JBQCCG010000242.1:0-13995 GCA_051962455.1 Sphingomicrobium sp.
TCGTGGATCGCGCCAGTTTGCGTGCGTAGCATTTCGCCGGTTGAATCGATCATGCTGGCTGTCGTCGTGTTGAGTGCGGTAATCTGCTCAAGCACCAGTTTCTGGTTGGTCATCGCCTGGGCCACGGTCACGGCGGTCCTCAAGGCCGAAACCGTGGTCGTCGAGGCGCGGTCGACGCCCTTCACCAGCTCGACATTGTTCTTCTTGACGAGATCGAGCGCAAGATAGCCCTGCACCGTCACCGCCATCTGGGTCAGGAGGTCGGTGGTGCGCTGGCGCGTGTAGAACAAGGCCGTCTCGCGGATCGCCTTGGCCTTCGCGGGGTCGGTCGCGTCGAGCTCGTTCGCCTTGTCCTCGAGCTGCTGGTCGAGTGTCTTGGAGATGTGCACCATCTGCTCGAGCTTGTGCATCGTCTTCCAAAGGTTCGCCCGCTCGGTGTCGATCGCCGCATTGTCCATCAGCAGCTCGTCCTTGCCATTGGCGAGGCTGCCGAGGATTTTCTGAATGTGCGTCTGGGAGCTGCGATACTTGTCGAAATAGCGGTCGATGCGGTTGCCGAACGGGATGATCCCCAGAAGCTTCTTCGACTTGGTCGCCTCTTTCGGGTCGAGCAATTCTACAGTGCGGCGAAGCTCGGTAAGGTCGGCGCCGATTCCCGTGTCCTTGTCGATGGCCTTCACCGGCCGATCGAGGAAGCGGTTCGATGCGCCTGCCGCCTCGGAGATTTCCTTTCGGCCCATCGCTGTCAGCTGATCGACTTTCTTGCCGAACTCGGGGCTGTTGGTGTCCAGCTTCGCCAGCTCGTCGACAAATTGCGCGACGCGCTTGTCGAGTTCGCTCGTTTCTTCAGTCTTGAGCGGGACCAGGCCAGCGGCTTCCGCCGGAGCCACCGGCTGAAGCACATCCGGCGGATCGAGCTTGAGCTTGGTCGTCGTGCCCGTCGGCGTCGCGGTCTCAGGTTCGGTGGCCATCGCTCAAATCCTTTCGCTGCCCTTCTTGCGGCGGTCGGCCGGAGCGGTCAACGCCAGGGTCATTCCGCTGTATTATAGATGTAAGACACGAGGCCTTCAAGAACAGTCCCGGCGCGGGACAAGGTTAAGGCCGGTTAACCATCTGATTGAACCCTTCGCTTACCGTGTCGAGGCTAGACGGCATCTTCTGATGCGCACTCATCGTCGAAACCGGGGCTAGCATGTTCAAGTTTCTAAAGAAGCTGTGGCGCGACAGGCGCGGCAATGCGCTCGTGATTGCGGGCGCCGCCTTGCCGCTCATCATCGGCTCGGCCGGACTTGCCACCGACACGATCCAGTGGGCGCTCTGGAAACGCCAGCTGCAGCGGCTGGCGGATTCCGGGGCCGAAGCCGGTGTTTATGCAAAGGTCCTGGGCAATACTGTCGATAATTGCAGCACCGTTGCGACAGCAACCTACAGCGCGCCCGTCGCTTATTCGGTAAAGACCAACAATCATCTTCCGCAAACGCCGACTTGCACGGCAACGAACCCGCCGACTGTCGGTGGCTACACCGCTGACAATAACGCGGTCAGGGTCAGCGTCTCGATGCAGCGCTCATTGAGCTTCTCGAGTTTGTTCCTGAGCGCGGCGCCGACAATAACCGCGACCGCTACCGCGACAATCGTTCCAGCCGGAAAATATTGCGCGATCAGCCTCATCAACACGGCGACGACGGGTATCAGCGCAGGCGGCAACGCAACGGTGAATCTCGGTTGCGGCATGATCACCAACTCGACTTCCATGAATGCTGCCATTGCTTTCGGCAGTGCTGCGGTCACTGCAAGCCCGATCGCGGCAGTGGGCGGCATTCCGGCGAGCAACAACTGGGGTTCCGGGACTGTCCTGCAGCCATTTACGATCGCGCAGCCGGATCCTTATGCGAACGTGAATCCGCCAGCGGCGAGTTCCTATCCATCGGGTAACTGCCCGAATGTGACGATCCAGCCAAGTACTACCAAGTCAACATGGACGGCTGGATCCGACTATAAGGCTATGAGCGACGGCTCGCTCTGCTTTGGCAATCTCACGCTGAAAGGCACGGTCACCTTCCCGTCCAACAGCGTAATCGTCCTCGACGGCGGGTCGCTGAACATCAACTCCGGAGCGACGGTCAACTGCACTGGATGCACGTTCGTGTTGTCGAGCCGAACGGCGGCCACAAATCCGAATTCCATTGGTTCCGTCTCAATGAACGGAGCGGCGACTTTGAACCTCAGCGCGCCGGGAACCAGCGCCACTGCTCCGGCCTCGAATTACGAAGGTCTCATCTTCTATCAGGACCGTCGCGCCGCCAGCTGCACCGGCAGCAACTGCAACCTCATCAACGGCAACTCGAGCTCATTCCTGCAAGGAGGGGTCTATTTCCCGAATCAAAGCCTGACGTTCAGCGGTACGGCGGGAATGAACACGAACTGCTTGCAGTTGGTGGCCCTCACGCTGACCTACACGGGTAACATGAGCATCAACAACAGCTGCCCGGCGGATTCGGGCGCAAGCGCGTTCGCGGGCAAGCTGGTGAGGCTGGTAGAATGACTCGCCCACTTCACAGCCTCGCGCGCGACCAACGCGGCGCATCGATCATCGAGCTGGCGCTGTTGCTCCCGGTTTTGAGCACGCTGGTCATGGGTGCCGTCGATATCAGTCGAGCTTATTCGCAGAAGCTGCTGCTCGAACAGGCGGCATATCGCGCGATCGAGAAAGTGCAGCAATATCAGTCGAGCGAGAGCACTTACGACACACTCCAGAATGAAGTCGTCAGCGCTGCGAACAGCGCCGGCTTCACCGATGTGACGACGAGCAATGTCACGGTCACCTATTGGCTGGAATGCAATGGCGTGAAGCAGGCAACTTACGATTCGACCTGCTCGACCGCCGGCGCGACGGCCCGGTGGATTTCGGTCGACGTCACCCACAATTTCACGCCGATGTTCGCATCGCGCCGTTGGCCCGGTTCGAACACCGATGGAACCTACACGCTCCACGGACGAGCGGGCCTGAGGACACAATGACCCTGATCAAACGCCTTCACAGTGACCAGGCCGGTGCGGCCGCCGTCGAAGCGGCGCTCGCTCTCCCGATACTCATTACGCTGATCTACGGCATCTTCGAGATGAGCCAGCTCTATTGGGCGAACGCTGGCATGCAGCACGCGCTCGGAGAGGGCGCTCGCCTCGCCACGCTGTGCATTCCGGATGCGTCCGCCAGCACGGGTTGCGATAATCCAAGCGATACTAGCATTGTCGCGAAGGAGAAGGCGAAACTGTTCGGACCGACTGGCGCCGCCACGTGCACTTCTGCGGGCAATTGCTTCCAGGTGCAGACGCCGACCACCAGCTCCGGCTACAAGACGCTGACGATCACCTACACCCGGGCGATGAACTTCCTCTTCTTCAGCGGACCGACGATCACGCTGACGCGCAGCAAGCAGGTTTACACGGCGAACTGACGGTGAGTTAAGCGTCGGAAGCGTCCGGCTTCCGCCGTTCGAAAAAGGCGCTGATCGCCTGCTTCACCTCAGGCGAGGTCAGCCGCCCCGCAAAGACGGTGCTCTCCAGCTTCATTCGTTCGAGTAGTTCCTCCTGCGCGCCGTGGCGCAACAGGCGTTGTGTTTCCCGGAGCGCTTCGCGCGGCTTCGCGAGAAGCGCCGCGACAATCTCATCTAATTTCGCATCGAGCTGTCCCGCCGCCACTCTGTGACTAACCAGCCCGATGGCCTCCGCTTCCTCCGCGCCGAACGTCTCGCCCAGCAGCAAATAGCGCGCGGCCCGACGCCGCCCGGCCAGTCGCGGCAGGAGCAGCGAGCTCGCCGCTTCGGGCACCAGCGCGAGATCGACGAACGGCATCGAAAAGCGGGCGGTCTCGTCGGCGATCACCAGGTCGCAATGAAGCAGCATAGTCGTGCCGATGCCGACGCAATTGCCATGAACGGCGGCGACGATCGGGATCTCGCACCCGGCGAGGGCGCGGAGGAAACGCCATACCGCAATCTCCTCGCCGCCTCCGGGCCGCACCTCGAGGAAGTCGGCGAGATCGTTCCCGGCCGCGAAGTCCTGGCCCTCGCCGCAGACGGTGATCAGCCGAATGTCGTCCCCGGCGCCGCCGATCGCATCAGCAAGCGCGCCATACATGGCGATGGTGATCGCGTTCCGCCGCTCTGGCCGGGCGAGCGTGATGGCCAGCACCCCGCCTTCGCGTTCGACCCGCACATGCTCGCTCATCCGCCTGCCTCCGTCCGGCATGGGTGACGCGACGCGCCCCAGCCGCTATTGCCTACGATCAGCCATCCACCAAAGCCGAGGCACGCGCAATTGCCATGAAATTCTTTGCCGACACCGCTGAAATATCCGAAATCCGCGAGCTCGCAGCGACGGGTCTCCTCGACGGGGTGACGACCAATCCGAGTCTGATCCACAAGTCGGGCGGCAAGTTCCTCGAGGTGGTGAAGGAAATCGCGGGGATCGTGAAAGGCCCGGTTTCAGCGGAGGTGGTCGCGCTCGACTACGACGGAATGATCCGAGAGGCCGAGGTAATCCGCAAAATCGCCGACAATATCGCGATCAAGGTGCCGCTGACCCCGGCTGGTCTCAAGGCGTGCAAGACGCTGAGTGACGACGGGACGATGGTCAACGTGACGCTCTGCTTCTCGCCGGCCCAGGCGTTGCTCGCGGCAAAGGCCGGAGCGACCTTCATTTCACCCTTCATCGGCCGGCTCGACGACATCAGCACCGATGGCATGCAACTGATCTCCGATATCCGGCTGATCTACGACAATTACGACTATGCAACCGAGATCCTCGCAGCCAGCATCCGGCACCCGATGCATGTCGTTGAATCGGCCAAGATGGGCGCAGACGTGGCGACGATCCCGCCGAAGATCATCTGGCAGCTGTTCAAGCATCCGCTGACCGACGTCGGCATCGCCAGCTTCCTCAAGGACTGGCAGGAGACAGGGCAGAAAATCGTTTGATTACAATTTCTTGACCGGTTGCCTTTAACTCTTGTGTAACCCTCCCGCCTAACACTTCCTCAACCGCTGCAAGGTTAGTTCCGGTGCACCCCTGTCGTGGAAAGCAGGGCGCGGCGGCTCACGCTTCCGCAAGTGGAAACCAAGGAGCGAAGACCATGAGCAAGTTTCTCAAGCTGATTCGTAACGAAGAGGGTGCAACCGCCATCGAGTACGGCCTGATTGCGGCCCTGATCGCCGTTGCGGCGATCGGCGCGATGCAGGGCATCGGCAACAAGCTGAATACGACCTTCAACAACGTGTCGAACGCTCTGCACTAAGACACGGCTGAAGTTCAGAGTACGGAAGCGGCGGTGCCCCACGGCGCCGCCGTTTTTGTTTGGGGCCTATTCGTGCCTCACCCGGAAGCGGACGAGCGCGCTCTGCACTGAGCGAACCGGCTTCCCGTCCTCCCCGTTCACCGGAAAGGCCTTGAAAGTCGAAGTTGTTTGCTGACACGCGGCGGCGACCAATGACGGGTCATGAGAAATGTGTCGCTTGAGCGTCTTGGTTATAGGATCTTCGCGTTCATCATCTGCGCAACGTTCGATTGCGCCGCCTGAATCGACGGCGATAACGACGGGTACGTAGACGGGCGAGTGAGTCCCTTCCGGAAGCCGATTCACGTAAACGTCCAGGTCAGGCGGTATGAAAAAGTGGTCGGGGTCACCTCCAATAGCCCAAATGATTGGAAACCGGTCGACTCCATATGCGGCGGAGCCGTCAATCCACTGAGCAGCACGATATTTCGCACGGTGGCCGAGCAATTCACAAGTGTAAGCCGCGATGTGAGGACTTCGTTGATATTCTATCTGGCAGTCTTTGAATGAGCCGTTCGGTCTGACAACCATTCTGACGCCGACTGCCCAAGTCCCCCGCGGCAAGCCCACCACATCATTCTCAAAAAACCACTTATCGTAGTTGACAGGCTGAGGGGCGCTTAGCTGCGCGGCCGCGGCAAGGGCGATCCAGAACATGGGTGAAACAAGTTGCACTGGATCAATAACATGTCGAGTGCTCTCCACCGCTGAGTAGGAAATTAACCGCCCGGGGCGTATCCTCCCCCGCGATGGCAACGGTGATCCCCTTCGAAGAGCGGGCGGTGGCGCATCTGCGCCAGCGGCTCGGCGCCGTCGAGGAAGCGAACCAGGACCTGATCGCCTTTGCCCGCGGGCATTCGGGCGCGGTCGCCTCGATCCACGAGGCGGTGCTCGCGGCGATCGACGCCGACACGGTCGAGGCGCTGCTCCACGTGGTCACCCAGGAATGGCCGCTGATTCTCGGCATCGATTCCGTCGCGGTTTCGCTCGTCGTCGGCGCCCAAGGGTTCCGCGCCGACGGAAGCGGCGTCCAGATCGTCGATCCCGCAATCCTTCGCCGAGCGATCGAGCGCGTCGAAGGCGTCGAGATGCGTGCCGTCGAGCGCGGCCATCCTTTGTTCGGGCCAGCATGCGACCTGATCCGCGCCGAAGCGCTGGTGCGCATCGCCTGCGATCCGCCGCTGCCGTCGGGCCTGCTCGCGCTCGGCCAGCGCGCCGAGCTCAAGCTCGATGCGCGCCACGGCTCCGAATTGCTGATGTTCCTCGGAAACAGTCTTGCGGCTATGATCCGCAAGTGCCTGACGATCCCGCAAGCCTGATCCATCCGGCAAGCGCTCTCGCGGCGCGCTGGGCTTCCTATCTGCAGCATGACCGCCGCCGCTCGGCGCATACCGTGCGCGCCTATGTCGCGACTGCGCATCGGCTGGTCGATTTTCTCGGGCGCTACCGCGGCGAGCTGATCGATGCCGCCGCACTGACGACGATCGGATCGGCCGACCTTCGCGCCTTCCTTGCCGATCGCCGGGCCGGTGGACTCGGCAATGCGTCGGCCGCGCGCGAGCTTTCCGGAGTCCGCGCATTCCTCCGCTACGCCGCCGAGCAGCAGGGCACGCCGGCGCAGCTGCCCCGCACTCGCGCGCCCAAGCGCCCGCGGACGCTGCCGCGGCCCGCCGCACCCGATGAGGCTATGAATCTGGCCGAGACCGCCGCCGACGCCGCGAGCGAGCCGTGGATTGGCGCGCGCGATCTTGCGATCCTGCTTCTGCTCTATGGCGCGGGTCTGCGCGTCGCCGAGGCGCTATCGCTAAGCGCCGGCGTGCTGCCGATCGGCTCAAACCTCCGAGTCACGGGCAAACGCTCGAAAACTCGCGTGGTGCCGGTCGTGCCGGCGGTGCGCGAGGCGATCGAGGCTTACGCACGGCAATGCCCATATCCGCTGCGCGGCGACATGCCGCTGTTCGTCGGGGCGAGGGGAGGGCCGCTCAATCCCGACCTGGTGCGGCGGGCCGTCGCCGCCGCTCGAAGGCAGCTCGGATTGCCGGACACGCTGACGCCGCATGCGCTGAGGCACAGCTTCGCAACCCACCTGCTCGCTCGCGGCGCCGACCTGCGGTCGCTCCAGGAGCTGCTCGGCCACGCGAGCCTGTCCTCGACCCAGATTTATACCGCGGTCGACGCCGCGCATCTGCTCGACGTCTATCGCCACGCCCATCCGCGCGCCTGAGTAGAGGTCCGGAAGCCGGGGAGGCACCCGCAGCTCCCGGACCTCGGAAAACCGCGAGCAGCGCCGCGGCTGGTGGAAGCAAACTTGCCGCGGCGCGCTGGTAGTGGGGAACCGCCGTGCCGCGACACGAGCGCCGGTAAGCAGCAGCGGTAAAGCGAATGCTAAATAACCGTTTCGGATGAACCAGTTGGACGAGTTCTTAGAGAAGAACTCAGGCCATTTCGGAGCTACTTATTCACCCGCCGCTCAATCGCATCCCAGATGAGCGCTGGAGTGTCGGTCCCGTTGAAGGCGTCGATCGCGACGATGCCGGTCGGCGACGTCACATTGATCTCGGTCAGCCACCTGCCGCCGATCACGTCGACTCCGACGAACACCAGCCCGCGGTTCCTGCATTCGGGACCGAGCACCGCGCAAATCTCTTCCTCGCGAGCAGTAAGCTCCGTCTTCGCCGCCTTGCCGCCAACCGCGAGGTTAGAGCGGATTTCGCCCTCGCCGGGGACGCGGTTGATCGCCCCGGCGACTTCGCCGTCCACCAACACGATCCTTTTGTCCCCCTCGACGATTTCGGGGAGAAACTTCTGGAGCACATGCGGCTCGCGGTAGGTGCGGTTGAATACCTCCATGAGCGAGGCGAGATTGCGGCCGTCGCTGCCGATCCGGAATACGGACCCACCGGCAAAGCCGTGCAGCGGCTTGATGACGATTTCGCCCTGCTCGGCGAGGAATTTGCGGGCAAGCCCGACCGAACGGGTGATCGCCGTCGGCGGCATGAATTGCGGAAAATCGAGCACCCACAGCTTTTCCGGAGCGTTGCGGACGCCGGCCGGATCGTTGACCACCAGCGTCTCGCCCTGGATCCGCTCGAGCAGATGCGTCGCGGTGATGTAGCCGAGGTCGAACGGCGGGTCCTGCCGCATCAGCACGACGTCGACATCCTTGCCGAGATCGAGAATTCGAGGGTCACCGAAGCGGTAGTGATCCCCTTCGACGCGCTGGACCGTGACTGGATAGCCCATCGTCCACAGCCGCTGCTCGGCGAAGCTTAGGTCCTCCGGCGCATACCAGTAAAGCTCGTGCCCGCGCTCCTGCGCCTTCAGCATGAGCGCGAAGCTCGAATCGCCGGCGAGATTGATCTTCTCGAGCGGGTCCATCTGAACGGCGACGCGCAGGGTCATGGATCGGTCCTTCGATACGCGGCTTCGATGAACTCAGCCGCTACTCAGGATGAGCGGAACAAACAAACCCGCTCATGCTGAGTAGGCATTGGGATCCTGAGCTTGCCGAAGGACAAAATGCCGTATCGAAGCACGGCTGTCATCCTCGCCACACATCGGGCAGGTGCCTCGGCCAGCGGTGCGGCACGATGAACAAGGCGTCGATCCGCACATCGTCCCCGTCGCGCGCGTAGCGGGGAGCGAGCCGCTCGGCGGCGACGGCGACCCGGCGAAGGCGCCAATCGTCGAGCGCGAATGCCGCGGCTTCTTCGCTCGCTCGCGCCTTGACCTCTACAAACGCAATCGTGCGCCCGCGTCGCGCGACGATATCGACTTCTCCGCCGGGCACGCGGACGCGGCGCGCGAGGATTCGCCACCCCTTGAAGCGCAAATACCAGCAGGCAAGCGTCTCGGCGCCGCGCCCGCGCTTCTCCGCCGCATGGCGGTTCACCTGGAAAGCTCCAGGGCGCGAGCATAAGCGCGTTTCCGCGGTAGGTTGAGCTTGACCGCTACTTCGGCGGCGGCACGCGAGGGTGAGAGGCGTTTCAGCGCTTCGTCGAGCGCCGCGTCGAGTTCCACATCGCCGATCGCCTCCGCTTCTGTGGGGGGCCCGACGACAATTACGATTTCACCCTTCGGCGGCGCGTCCGAATAGCGCGTCGCCAATTCGGCCAGCGTGCCGGTCACGCATTCTTCGTGAAGTTTGCTGATCTCGCGCACCATGGCCGCCTCACGCGCTCCGAGGCCATCCGCCAAAGCGGCCAATGCATCGGCGAGCCGAGGCCCGCTTTCGTACAGCACCAGCGTGGCCCGCACGTTCGCCACTCCCGCAATCGCGTCGTGGCGCGCTTTCGCCTTGGCGGGCAGAAAGCCGAGGAACAGGAATCGATCGGTCGGGAGGCCTGACAGCGTCAGCGCCGCGATAGTTGCTGACGGGCCCGGCACCGTATGCACAGCGTGGCCGGCAACGCGCGCGGCGCGCACCAACTTGTAACCGGGATCGGAAATCAGCGGCGTCCCGGCGTCGCTGACCAAAGCAATCGCCATGCTGCCCAACTGCGCGACGATGGCCTCGCGATCGGCATCGCTGCTGTGATCGTCGTAGCGGCGCATCGGGACCCTTGCGCCAATGTGGGCCAGCAGCTTTGCCGTGACCCGAGTATCCTCGGCAAGTATTTTGTCAGCCTTCCGTAGGGTTTCCGCCGCGCGCCGGCTGAGGTCGGCGAGATTACCGATCGGCGTCGCCACGATGTGCAGGCCAGGCGGGAGCGGCTTCTCCATCAGGATCGCATTAACCTCTTCCAATCCAAGCAGAAAAGAGTCATCGTGATCACATTCATTGGCCTGGGGAGAGGACGATGATCCTATTAGTGGGTGCCTCGGCGATCGTTCTGGCTGGCCTTCAGGCCTCCATTGACGTCCCGAGAGATGCGTTCCGAAACTGTCTCAAGGAAGCCACGACGAAGGCCACGAGCGACAAGGTCGCCGCCGACGGCATCGAGGCTTATCTGAAGACGGCGTGCAGCGGTCAGCTGGGATCGCTCAGAAATGCGCTCGTCGCCTTCGATTTGAAGAACGGAATGGCCCACAAGGCCGCGGAAAGCGACGCGAACTCGACCGTGGACGACTATATGTCGGGTCCGATCGATCATTATAAATTCGCAGCGGCGAGCAACCCGCCGGCCAAGCCCGCGGCCCCGGCTACAACTACCGCCACTGCGGCGCCCGCGACGGCGCCCGTCGGCGCTTCGGCCGTGCCCGCCTCCGCCCCCGCAACTCCGCCTACGCAACCGCCAAAGCCCTAGGCTCAACTGCGGCGATCTCGCCGAGGATATGGTCGAGCAGCAGTCGGCCCTTCGGAGTCAGTGCGATCTTCGTGCCTGTGCGTGTCAGGTGTCCTGAGCATGCGAGCCGATCAACGCGCGGCCAATCGACAATTGAGGGGAGCACAAACCGTCCGGCGATCGCCTCGGCGTCCACTCCTTCGCGAAGACGCAGCCCCATGACCAATGCCTCGTCGGCCGCCTCCGTTGCCGAAAGCGGAGCCTCCTCCGCGATGCCGTGGCTGTTGCGGGCAATTGCGGAGAGGAAATTTTCTGGCTTGCGATGGCGGACGGTCCGCATCCCAAGGCGCCGGCCGTGAGCGCCGGGTCCGATCCCGGCATAATCGCCATAACGCCAGTAGGTAAGATTGTGGCGGCTCTCCTGTCCGCTGCGAGCGTAATTGCTGATTTCATACGCCGGAATTCCGGCCGACGCAGTCATTTCGTCGGTCAACTCGTAAAGCGCTGCGGCGGCCTCAGCGTCCAACGGCTCGAATTCGCGCTTTGCGACCATGCTCGCGAACCGCGTCCCGGGCTCGATCGTCAACTCGTAGAGCGAAAGATGCCGAGTGCCGAGAGAGAGGGCCTGCGCAAGCATCGCCGACCAGCTATCCTCGGTGTCGCCGGGAAGCGCGTAGATCAGGTCGAAGCTCACCCGGCTGAACTGTTTCTGCGCGGTTTCCAGTGCGGCGAAACCTTCGTGAGCGGAGTGAGCACGGCCCAGGAAGCGCAGTGCCTTGTCGTCGAAGCTCTGCAAGCCAAGCGAGACGCGATTGACCCCGGCGCTCGCGAGGTCGGCGAAACGCGTCGTTTCGACGGAACTGGGGTTGGCTTCGAGCGTGATCTCGATGTCCTCGGCGGCGTTCCAGCGCGATGTCGCCGCGGAAATCACCGCCTCAACCGCGGCCGGGTCCATCAGCGACGGAGTCCCTCCGCCAAAGAAGATCGAGGTGAGTTTTCGGCCGGGGAGAAGCTGCGCCTCATAAGCCAGGTCGGTCAGCAGCGCCTCGCGCCAGGCGTCCTGGTCGATGCTCGCACGGACATGACTGTTGAAGTCGCAATAGGGACATTTGCTGACGCAAAACGGCCAGTGGACGTAGACGGCCAAACTCCCCTCCCTGCCAAGGGAGGGGTGGAGCCGCGAAGCGGCGGAGGGGTGGGTCGGATCGATACCCACCCCAGACCCCTCCCTAGGAGGGAGGGGAGTTTTCATTCGCTCAGCGCCGCTACCAGCTTCCGAAACGCGTCCGCTCGGTGGCTGATCGAGTGTTTGAGCTCGGGATCGAGCTCGCCGAACGTCTGGTCATATCCGACCGGCACGAAGATCGGATCGTAGCCGAACCCGCGCTCGCCCCGCGGCGGCCACACCAGTGTGCCATCGATCCGGCCGTCGAATGTCTCGGTCTGTCCGTCGTTCGGCCACGCAATCGCCAGCGAACAGACGAAGTGCGCGGCAGGGACCGGCTCGTCGGGCTCCGCCGCCCGCACCTCGCTCCAGACGCGCTCCATTGCCCGCATCCAGTCGCGATTGCCATTCTCGTCCTCGGCCCAGCGCGCCGAGAAAATACCCGGACTTCCGTGAAGTGCATCGACGCACAGGCCGCTGTCGTCGGCGAGGGCAGGGAGGCCCGACAGATCCGCCGCCTCGCGCGCCTTCAGGTCGGCATTATCGGCGAACGTATTGCCGATCTCCTCGGGCTCCGGCAGGCCCAGCTCCCCGGCGCTGACGCAGGCAATCCCCAGAGGCTCGACCAGCGCCGCAATCTCGCGCAGCTTGCCCTTGTTGTGGGTCGCGATGACCAGCTTGCCCCCGATTTCTCTCATCGGCCGACCGCCTTCAGCTGGGCCGCGAAAATTTCTGAGCAGCCGATCCGCGCCAGTCTGAGCAGCCGCAGCAGGCCCTCCTCGTCATAGCATTCGCCCTCGGCCGTCACCTGCGCTTCGACGATGTTGCCGTCCGCAGTCAGCACGAAATTGCCGTCGCATCCGGCCTGGCTGTCTTCCTCATAATCGAGGTCGAGCACGGCGGTGCCCTGGTGGATTCCGCAGCTGACGGCCGCCACCTGTGTGCGGATCGGATCAACGGAAATCGCCTTGGATTGCAGCAGCTTGTCGAGCGCAATTCGCAGGGCCACCCAACCGCCCGAAATCGATGCGGTGCGCGTCCCGCCGTCGGCCTGGATCACGTCGCAGTCGACGATCACCTGCCGCTCGCCGAGAGCCTTGAGGTCGACGACGGCGCGCAGGCTGCGGCCGATCAGCCGCTGAATTTCCTGAGTCCGGCCAGACTGCTTGCCCTTCGCCGCCTCGCGATTGCCGCGCGTGTGTGTGGCGCGGGGGAGCATTCCATATTCGGCTGTGACCCAGCCCTGTCCCTTGCCGCGAAGGAAGGGCGGCACCTTGTCTTCGACGCTGGCGGTGCACAGCACTCGCGTATTCCCGAAGCTGACGAGGCAGGCGCCCTCCGCATGGACGGTGAAGCCGGGCTCGAACCTCAATTCACGCATCTGGTCGGGGGCGCGTCCGGACGGGCGCATGTTGGGCATTCTCCTGATACTGGTGCGGGGGCGCTTTAGCCTCCTTCGTCATTCCCGCGAAAGCGGGAATCCCGCTTTTCTTTCCGGCCGCAAATTGAAGGAAGCGGGACCCCCGCTTTCGCGGGGGTGACGAATTTCCTACATCCGTAGTCATGACCCAGCCGATCGGCGAGCTCACCGACCGCATGCGCGAGATTTTCGGCCACGTGGTCGAGGCCTATCTCGAACGCGGGCTGCCGATCGGCTCAAAAACGCTGACGGGCACCGTCAGCCTGTCACCGGCCTCGATCCGCGGCGTGATGCAGGAGCTCGAGGAGCGTGGCTTGTTGACGCATCCGCACACCTCGGCAGGCCGGATTCCGACCGAAACCGGTCTTCGCCTGTTCGTCGACGGGATCATGCAGGCGGCGGCGCCCGATCCCCGCGAGCGGCGCGAGATCGAGCGGCAAATCGTCCGCGACCAGCCGATCGAGGACGCGCTCGCAGCGGCTTCGGCGGCGCTATCCGGCCTCAGCCAGGCCGCCGGCGTCGTGCTCGCGCCGAAGCGCGAGTTGCGCCTGAAGCAGCTAAGCTTCGTTCCCTTGAACGACGGCCGCGCCCTGGCGGTGCTGGTGGGATCGGACGGTAGCGTCGAGAATCGGATCGTCTCGCTGGAGGGCGAGGCGACCGGCGGCGCGCTGACCGAAGTCAGCAATTTCATCAACGCACGTCTCGCGGGCCTGACGCTCGCCGAAGCCGAGGCTCGGCTTCGCCAGGAAATCCGCGACCGCAAGGAGCTGGTCGATGCAGCCGCGGCCGAACTGGTCGCGTCAGGGCTTGCCGCCTGGAGTCAGGACCACGCCCGGCGTCCGGTGCTGAT
>JBQCCG010000243.1:0-15178 GCA_051962455.1 Sphingomicrobium sp.
GTCTCGGTGAACCGCAGCCATTCGGTCCGGTAATCGTAGCGATGCTCGAACAGGTGCTTGGAAATCTTGACCTTGATCCAGCCGCGGGCGCGCGCGCTCGGCAGCAGCACCAGCGCCGCGACGGTCATCGCGGCGAGCGCCCCGATCATCAGGACCGAGGACCAGTCGACCTCCGTCCCGCGTAGGGCGGTGGCGAGGATAGCCATTAGGGCGAAATAGCCACAGATCGCGAGCAGCGAGAGAGACTGAAAAGTGGCGGCGCGCGACGGCCGGATTCGCCACCGGCCGTCCTTGCGGGTCGACAGCGCGAACAGAGGGGCGGCAAGCGCGACCGCGATACCGCGCCATTCCGACAGGCGAGCGGCGCTTGCCGAACCGAGGTACAGGATCGTGTAGAGATTGAGATCGTAGATCCAGATCAGCGCCAGCCCGAGCATCGCCAGGCGGATGTGCGAACGGCTCGCCGGGGCTGCCTGGCCATAGACATTGTGCACCAGGACCAGCGCGCCGGCGGCGGTGGTGATGCGCAGAACGAGCCCGGTCTCGGCGATTGCGGCGGACGGCGAGAAGAGCTGCAGCGCGCCGCCGATCAGCTGCAGTCCAATCACGGCTGCGACTGCGGCGTAAACGAGCTTGAGGCCATGCTCGCGCTCCTCCCTGCTCGCCGGCGACAAGCTGTAGAGCAGGCTCACCCAAATCAGATTTCTGGCGCTTTCGGCAAAACCGAAGACGGCTTCAGCCGGCGCAACGGCGCCGAGCCACGCCCAGCAGGCGGTAAGCGCGAACGCGCTCGCGAGCAGACGCTGCGACGGGTCGCGCGCCGCGTCAGCGACACGCCAGATCATCAGCGCTGCGAACACCGCCGCCGCCAGTGCGTGGCTCCAGAAGCCGATCAGCGCATCCATGGGGCGCCCGATGTCAATTCAGCCGACATGGCGCAGGGTGTCGCTAAACTTTACAAAGAAGTGGTGAATGCGAAGGGATTTCGCCCCTTCGCCTTTACTGCGCGGGGATCAGCTCCATGACATCCATCTTCGATTCGAAATGCGGCTGGGGCATCAGCAGGCGCCACCGGCTGGGGCCGATCCGTTCGACATAGCCGGCAACGTCGCGCTGATCGTCCTGCCCATATTGGAGCGCGCGACGTTCGTCGCCGAGCACCAGGGTGCCGAGGAACACGCTGCGGATCGCATCGCCCGGAAAGATCAGCCCGACGTAGCGCTGCGACCCGCCGAGCTTGGCCAGCCGCTGCAGCTGGCGCTCTGCACGGACCCGGCAGGTGAAGCTGGGATAAGAGACGAAATCGAGGTTGCCCGGGTCCTTGGCGCCGAGCTTGATCACCCGGCACCGGTACATGCCGTCGGGAATCGCGGGCCCGGCAATCGCCGCGTCGGGGTCGAGCAGCGCGCCCTCGCGCGCGATCTCGGCTTCATGGCCCTTGGCCCGCGCAGCCGTCAGCGCATCCTGGAAGGTCTTTCGCCAGTCGCGCAGCCGGACGCGGTCATTCTCGCTGATCACCTGCTTGTAGGCTGTCGTCCAGCGCGGGATCAGCCCCGACGGCTGCTCGATGACCTGGCAGGACGAGCAGGCCAGCATCGCCGCGATCAGGAGCCCCAAGCGCATCTGCGAAAGCCTAGGCGGCAGTCCAGCCACCGTCCATGCTGATGTTCGCGCCGGTGATCGACCGCGCGTCATCTCGGCAGAGGAAGACAGCCAGCGCGGCGACTTCCTCGGGCGTGACGAAGCGCTTCGTCGGCTGCGCCGCGAGCAGCACGTCGTTCATTACCTGCTCGCGAGTCAGCCCGCGGGTCATCATCGTGTCGGGGATCTGCTTTTCGACCAGCGGCGTCCAGACGTAGCCCGGCGAGATGCAGTTTACGGTGATCCCATCGCGTGCGGTTTCGAGTGCGACGGTCTTGGTCAGCCCGGCGATGCCGTGTTTGGCCGCGACGTAGGCGCTCTTGTTGGGCGATGCGACCAGACTGTGCGCGCTCGCGGTGTTGACGATCCGGCCCCATCCGCTCCGCTTCATCCCGGGGACTGCCAGGCGGGTGGTATGGAATGCGGACGAGAGGTTGATTGCGATGATCGCGTCCCATTTCTCGACCGGGAAGTCCTCGACCGGGGAGACGTGCTGGATTCCGGCATTGTTGACGAGCACCTCGACCGGCCCGAGCTCGTCGGAGCAGCGCTTCATCATCCGCTCGATTTCGGCGGGTTTCGACATGTCGGCGCCGTCGTGGATGGCCCCGAGTTCTTGGCATTCCCGTTCAATTTCAGCCGCATCGCCGAAGCCGTTGATCATCAGCTTCGCGCCTTCGGCCGCGAGCGCCTTGGCGATGGCAAGGCCGATGCCCGAGGTCGATCCCGTCACGAGCGCCACTTTTCCGTCGAGAATCATGCGTCCTCCTTCCTCGGCCGCCTAGGCGCAGCGAGCTCCGGTTTGCAACCGCGCCGCCGCCGAAGCATTGGGCTTCGGCCAGGGAGAAATGCATGCGGTTCGGTGACGAGCGCGAAAGCAGCAATTTCGAGGACGTGACCGGCCAAAGCGGCGGCGGCGGCCTTGGTGGATTCGGAGGGGGCGGACTCGGCTGCCTGCTGCCTCTAATCGCCAGCCGCTTCGGAATCGGCGGCGTCATTATCCTCGTGATCGGTTATTTCCTGTTAAGCTCGCTCGGTGGGCTCGGCGGCGGGGGCGGAAGCGGCATCGTACCATCGTACCAGCAGGTTGGCGCTCCTGCCGGCCAGAGCCGGCTCGACCCGAACACGCGCCATTTCATGCTTCAGGTCCTCGCGTCGACCGAGGACGTCTGGACCGCCCTGCTGCGCCAGCAGGGCATCGCCTACACGCCGACTACCCTGGTCGCATATTCGGAAGAATATCCCTCGGGATGCGGGGCCGCCCAATCGGCGATGGGTCCGTTCTATTGCCCGGACGACAAGAAGATCTATCTCGACACGGCCTTCTTCAATGAGCTGGCGACGCGCTTCAACGCGCCCGGCGATTTTCCGGAAGCCTATGTCATTGCACACGAAGTCGGCCATCACGTGCAGGACCTGATGGGCACGCTGGGGCAGGCGGAACAGCTTCAGGCGCGCGAGAGCACGACCCAATCGAACGCGACGCAGGTGAAGATCGAACTTCAGGCCGATTGCTATGCCGGAGTCTGGGCCGCGAACGCCAAGGATCCGGAAGGCCAGCCGGTGATGCAGCAGGGCGACATCGAGGAAGGAATGCGCGCCGCCGAAGCGATCGGAGACGACACGCTGCAACGTGAAACGCAGGGGCGGGTGGTGCCCGACAGCTTCACCCACGGCACCTCGGCGCAGCGGGTGAATGCGCTTCGCACCGGATATCAGGCGGGTACTATCGAGGCTTGCAAGTCGCTTTGACTTCCTCCCTGCGACCGAAGGTCGTGGGGAGGGGAACCATGCGGAGCATGGTGGAGGGGTAATTGGCCGCAGCGCTGGACCCCTCCACCATTCACTCTTCGGTGAATGGTTCCCCTCCCCAGCTGAGCCGGGGAGGAACTTACAGCTTGACCAGCATCTTGCCTGTGTTCTCGCCCTTGAACAGCCCGAGGAAGGCTTCGGGCATGTTCTCTAGCCCGTCGACGACTGTCTCACGCGCCTTGACTGTTCCATCCGCTACCCACGGACCCATCGCCGCGTAGAATTCGCCCATACGCGGGAAGTAATCGAACACCAGAAAGCCCTTGAGCATGATCCGGGCGGCGATGATCCGCTGAACGAACCGCAAGCTCGCCGGCTCTTTCGCATTATAGCTCTCGATCATGCCGCAGATCGCGAAACGCGCATGGGTCCGCGCGAGCGCCAGCGCAGCATCGAGGTGATCGCCGCCGACGTTATCGAAATTGACATCGATTCCGTCGGGCGCGACAGCGGACAGACCCTTGAGGATCGGCTGCGCGCGATAGTCCACCGCATGGTCCGCCCCGAGCGAACGCACATAATCGCATTTTTCGGAGCCGCCCGCCGATCCGATCACCGTCATGCCCTTGGCGTTGGCGATCTGGACGACGACCGACCCGACTGCACCGGCCGCGGCGGACACGAAGACGATGTCGCCCGCCTTCGCCTGAGCGACATCGAGGAGGCCGAAATAGGCGGTCGCACCGGTGATCCCCAATACGCCGAGGAACTGCTCGGGCGGGACGCCGAGCGCCGGCAACTTGTTGACCGCTCTCGCCTGCACCACGGCCTCGTCGCGCCAGCCGGCCATGTGCTGGACAAGATCGCCTGGTTCGAACCCCTCGGCCTTGCTCTCGATGACCTCGCCGATGGCGCCGCCCTCCATCGGCTCACCGACCTGGAACGGCGGGACATAGCTTTTCACGTCGTTCATCCGGCCGCGCATGTAGGGGTCGACCGAGAGCCATCGATTGCGGATTCGGACCATGCTCTCGCCGAGCGGCGGGAGCGCGATCTCCTTCAGCTCGAAATTATCCTCGGTCGGCATGCCGCTCGGGCGGCTCTTGAGGTGCCAGGCGCGCGCCATGTTCGTTCCTCCTTTCGCGCCAATAGAAGTTGGAGAGCGCACAAGAAAGGCCCGGCCAGGAAGGGGACGGCCTGGCCGGGCCAACTTGCCTCCGTCACGCGGAGGTGATCAGCGCCCGCCTAACGGTAGGTGCCCTCGAAGCTCCGATCGAGCATTCTCGGACCCATCTGGCCCTGATCCTCGCGCTCGAACAGCGCCCGATCGCGGCTTTCGTCGCGCCAGCGGTGCTTCGCCTCATCGGCCGTGCAGTCGAGGACGACCTTGTCGCCTTCGATCCGATCCAGATCCGAGCAGCTCAGCGAATGATGCACACCGCCGCTGTCCGGATCGGACTTGGTCAGGATGATGCGGTCGCCCGCAATCCTGTCGACCGTTCCGACATGCTGGTCGTCGTTGCCGACCACCTCCATATGCTCGCGGATTCGACCGAGCAGGTCACGCTTGCGCATCCGCTGTTCGCGCCAGCTGCCGAAGTCGTTCTCAAACCGCGACTGATGCTCGCGGCGATAGTCGTCATAGTCGCGATCGAGATCGCTCATGTGGCGGTTGCGCCAGTCGCGATAATTCGGGTCGAAGTCGCGCTCGCGCCAGCCGGAATAACCCGAGCCCGCATAGCTGGTGCGGCGATATTCGTCCTCGCCCCACGGAGTTTGCGAGCGGTCATAGCCCGATCGGCCGGAGCCGCGGTCGCGACCGTAGTCGTTTCGCCCATAGCCGCTAGCCGCGAAGAACTGATCGGATTCGGGTCCTTCCCGGCCGTAATCGCCGGCCATCGGGCGATAGCCGCGGTCGCGGTCGCGATTCCATTCGCGGTCCCGCTCCCAGCTACGCTCGCGATTGCCCTGCAGTTCGTTATGCCAGCGCGGATTGTAATCGCGATCGCTGAACCCGCCGCGCTCATTCAGGCCGCGGGTCTCGTACCAGTTGCGGCGGCCCTGGTTTCGATCGCTTCGATCCCGGTCGTGATCGCGATTCCAGTCGCGCCCGTAGCCGCGGTCGTAATCGCGGTTCTGGTCCCGGCCGCTCCAGCCGCGCTCGCGCTCCTCGCGCTGCTGATCTTGCCGTCGCCGGCGCTCGGCGTCCTCGTCGCCGAACCATGAAGCAACCTCGTCGCTCGCCCGGTCCCAGAAGCCGCGGTCGTCGGGGCGCCCGCGATCGCGGTTGTCGCCCTGCGAAAACGCGCTGCGATTGCGGTTATCGTCAGACCATCGGGAGCGTTCATCACGCGGCGCATCCCGCGTGTCGTTGCGATCATAAGCCATACAAGTCCTCCCAGCGGGAATGAGGCCGATCGGCACCGGCCGGAAACTGGGAAACCAACGTCCGGGCATTCCCCGCCGTTCCGGTTGCAACGCAGCTGCAACGATCCAAATCGGCAGTCCGAAACTCTGACGGGACGGGCGATTGCAAGGGGGGAAACAAGCCGCTAGTGAGCCGCTTCCCAAGCGGTCGGCCCTTGTCGGCCGGCTTCCTGGCTGGAGGCGCGGGGCTGTAGCTCAGATGGGAGAGCGCTGCAATCGCACTGCAGAGGTCAGGGGTTCGATTCCCCTCAGCTCCACCAGCCTTCGCCGTTCGGCCTAGGACTGGCAAGCGACATCCCAGCCTCAGCGAAGCAGGTCGCCAGTCCGAGAAACACTCAGCGGCTCCGAGTTGCGCGGCTGTTTAGCTCCGGTGCGTCCTCAGGTCAGGTAGGAATGGACAATGTCCACCAGCTCTTCGGCGGCCAGCGCGCGCGGATCGGTACGCGGCAAGTCGCGGTCGACGAGATGCTCGCGGATATGGTCCTCGATCACCTCGGCAATGAAGCCATCGAGCGCACCCCGACACGCAGTCGCCTGCTGCAGAACTTGAGCGCATTCCTTTTCCTGCCCTACTGCGCGTTCGATTGCCTCGATCTGCCCCCTGATCCGTTTGAGGCGGTTCAGCAGCTTGGCCTGTTCTCGCTGTACATGAGTCACTTGTAATGTTCTCGGTGTTGACAATACCGTAGGGGGGTATACCACACCGCCTCAGTCCATGCGAGTCCTAGCTCAAGTGGGCGCGCCCTTCGGCGCAACACGAACTGAGGAACGAATGAAACCGCGACCTGCCGACACGACCAGCGAGGGCGACAGTCGACGCTTTTCGTCGATTGCCGAAACCGCCGGTCGCTTGATGGCCCGGAGTTTGTACACCTAAAGGATCGCCGCCCGCGATCCGCGGGTATCAGTCTCCCGGGCTTGAGGACCAATCCCAAGCAAGGAGAGGCACGATGGCCTTCCACCTGCACCTGATCAATAACCGGCCCGCGCGTTCGCCGGCTGCAGCCGTGGCGGGTTGAGCCGTATGACCGTCGAAGGTCGCATTGCCGCCGAGGAAGCGCAGGCAGCGGTGCTCGATTCCGCGCACGTCGGCGATATTCTCGGCGCATTCGGAACGATCCGCGTCGGCGACGAGGCGCCTCGGTCCGGACTGAAGGCGCGGCTCATGACGCTGCTCGCCATCGTCGGACCCGGTCTCATCGTCATGGTCGGCGACAATGACGCGGGCGCCTTCGGCACCTATACGCAGGCGGGTCAGAATTACGGGACAAGCCTTCTTTGGGTTCTCCTGCTCCTCGTCCCGGTTCTCTACGTCAATCAGGAGATGGTGCTCCGATTGGGGGCCGTGACCGGGGTGGGTCATGCTCGCCTGATTCTCGAGCGGTTCGGCAAGTTCTGGGGCGCCTTCAGCGTCATCGACCTGTTCATTCTCAACGCGCTGACGATCGTCACCGAGTTCATCGGCATCAGTCTCGGACTCGATTTCCTCGGCTTGCCGAAGGTCGCGGGCGTGCTGGTCTCGGCGGTTGTCATCATCGCTGCGGCGAGCACCGGATCGTTCAAGCGATTCGAGCGGGTTTGCATGGTACTCGTCGCCGGATCGCTCGTCCTGATCCCCATCTTCGTGATGGTCCATCCGCCGCTCAGCGAGGTCGGGCGGGATCTGATCATCCCGAGAATGCCTGGGGGCTCCGACCTCTCGACCGTGGTGCTCCTGATAATCGCGATCGTCGGCACCACCGTCGCGCCGTGGCAGCTGTTCTTTCAGCAATCCTACATCATCGACAAGCGGATCACGCCTCGGTTCATCGGCTACGAAAAGGTTGATCTTTGGATCGGCATCGCAGTCGTGGTCATCGGAGCGACCGCCATGATCAGCTTCACCGCCGCTACGTTTGCAGGTCATTCCGAGTTCGGACATTTTGAAGACGCCGCCGGTGTCGCGCACGGCCTGGCGAAATATGTCAGCAGGATTGCCGGAGTTCTGTTTGCGATCGGGCTGATCGACGCATCGATCATTGGCGCGGCCGCAGTGGGGCTCGCGACCTCCTATGCGCTCGGGGACGTGCTTGGCCTCAGGCATTCGCTCCACAGAAAGATCTCCGAAGCGAAGGCCTTTTACGCCGTGTTCGTTGCCATCCTGCTCGGATCGGCGATCATTGTCGTGATCCCCGGCAGCCCGCTCGGATTGCTGACGGTGGGCGTCCAGGTGCTCGCTGGAGTGCTCCTCCCCTCAGCCACGGTCTTCCTGCTGCTGCTGTGCAATGATCGGCAAGTCCTCGGCCCATGGGCGAACGGGACGGCATTGAACCTCTTCACATCGGCTGTGATTGCGGTGCTTGTGATCATGTCGCTGGTGCTGACGACGCAGGTCCTGTTTCCGAGCATGAGCTCGGACGCGATCGTCGGCATGCTGACAGGCGGGGGCATCGTCTCCGTGATCTCTGGAGCTGCCTATCTGCTGTACCGCCGATTGCGGCCGGTGCCGGCGCACGGAGTGATTCCCAGGCGTGAGCGAGCCTCGTGGCGGATGCCGCCGCTCGCGCGGCTCGGCGCTCCCAAGCTTTCGATTGAAACACGCCTCGGCTTGCTGGTGCTGCGGACCTACCTGTTCATTGCTATGATCCTGGTCGTCGTTCGCGTTGTCCAACTGGCTCTCGGCCACTGACGCGGAGGTAAGAAGGTGAACCAGGTCAATCGCGACAGCTCGCCGATCCAGCCGGGCGCGCCCCAGGTCGGCGAGCCCCAAATCTCGCTTTCATCGCTTCTGGGCAGCGGCGTGATCGAGGTCGACGGGCAGCCGCTCGGGCATGTCGAGGATGTCGTCGTGCGGCTCAGGCGCAATGATTATGCGCAGGTCACCGGTCTTCTCGCCAGGATCGACGGTGAACGAAGGTTTGTTCTCGCCGATAGCATCAAGGCAATTCGGCCGGATGCGGTCGAGCTCAAGTCCGAGAAATGGGGCGTCAACTCGACCGCGCTCGGCGATGATGAAGTTTCGCTCAAATCCGACATTCTCTGTCAGCGCGTCATCGATGTTTCGCGCAGTGCACTGGTGAAAGTCTATGATGTCCGGCTCGCCCCTGTGGACAAGGGATGGGCGGCCGTCGCGCTAGACGTGCATCGTGGTCGATGGTTCGGCCTTGGCTCACATGCGGCGCATTCGGCAAGGGACTGGCGGAACTTCCTCCCGCTTGCGTCGATCAGCGGCCTGCCAATCGCACACTCGTCACCGAACTGGATCGGTCGGCTCAAGCCTGCGCAGATTGCGGACCTGATCGAGTCCGCGAATGCGGATGAACAGGACAAGCTTCTCGAGCAGGTCCACAGCGATCCGGAGCTGGAAGCGGATGTCTTCGAGGAGCTGGAGGAAGACAGTCAGGCGCACGTCCTCAAGTCACTCAGTGACTCCGAGGTCGCCGAGGTATTCGCGCGAATGCGAGCGGACGATGCGGCCGACGCCGTAATGGAGCTGGCGCAGGAGCGGCGACAGGCGGTGCTTGACCTCCTGCCGCACGGTGAGCGCATGAAGGTCATGACACTGCTGGGCTACAACGAGGCAACCGCAGGCGGTCTCATGGGTACCGAATTTCTTGCACTCTCTGAGAACACAACCGTCGCTGAAGCCCTGCGGCACATCCGTGAAGCGACGACCAAGCAGCCCGAGGCACTGATCACAATTCATTGCGTGGCCACCGACGGGAAACTCACAGGCGTTCTCGGTCTAGTCCAAGCGTTGCAGACCGATCCGGAAACCTCGCTGAAAGTCGCCGCCGATCATCACATCGTTGCAGCGTCGCCGGAGGACGACATCAGCACAGCGGTTACGCGCATGGCTGATTTCAATTTGCTGAGCCTGCCGGTCGTCGATGAGGCCGGCATCCTCATCGGTATCGTGACGGTGGACGACGCCCTCTAAGCGGCGCTGCCCGCTCACTGGGCTAACCGCTAGGGCCGCGCACAAACTGTAATCCGCGACCATTGGGAGACGGACTGTGTTGAAAGCGCCGGCTTCGTGCATCCTGGTCGCGGCGTCGGTCTTCTTTTGCGGCCGCGCGTCGGCCGAGGATCCGCCGCAAGACTGGGCGATTCACGGACAGGCCACCTTTGTCCTTCAGGCGAACGCACGCTTCCGTTCGCCCTATCAAGGCCCGAACAGCCTCGACCACAGCAGCCATGCCAAGGAGACTTTTGACCTGACGGTCTACGCCGGCGTGCGTCCATGGAGCGGCGCGGAAATCTGGGTCAATCCCGAGATCGACCAGGGGTTCGGTCTCAGCGACACACTCGGTGTGGCGGGCTTTCCGAGCGGGGAAGCCTACAAGGTGGGCAAGGTCAATCCGTACGCCAAGCTTCCCCGGTGGTTCCTTCGTCAGACCGTCGATCTCGGCGGCAAGACTGAAAAGGTCGATGCCGATCTCAACCAGCTGGCCGGCAATCAAACGGCAAACCGGCTTGTGCTCACCGTCGGCAAGTTCGGCGTCGTGGACGTGTTCGACACGAACAAGCAAGCCCACGACCCACGCAGCGATTTCCTCAACTGGACAATTCTTGACGCCGGCACATTTGATTACGCCGCGAATGCATGGGGTTACACCTATGGCGCGGCCGCTGAACTCTACACTGGGCAATGGACCGTCCGTGGGGGACTCTTCGCATTGTCCGATGTTCCGAACAGCGAGAAACTCGACTCCAGCTTCGAACAGAATGAGCTGGTCGGCGAAATCGAGCACCGCCACTCCGTCGGCGGAGAGCCCGGCAACGTCAAAATCACGTTTTTCCGCAACCGCGGACGCATGGGGCGGTTCGAGGACGCGATCAGGCTTGCCGGGCAGACCGGTCAGCCGGCTGACATCGCCGCCGTGCGTCGCATGCAAAGCAGGGCAGGCGTGAGCTTCAATCTCGAGCAACAGCTATCGAAGACGGCGTCGATCTTCGTGAAGGGCGGCGTCGCGAACGGAACGATTGAACCCTACGAATTCACTGATGTCGACCGGACAATCGCCGGCGGCGTCACGCTCAAGGGCTCGGCGTGGGGACGTTCCGACGACACGCTCGCAATTGCCGGAGTGGTCAACGGTATCTCGCGGGTCCATCAGCAATTCCTCAATGCCGGCGGTCTCGGCATCCTCATCGGCGACGGACGGCTTCCGCACCCGGGTCCAGAGCAGATCGTCGAAGCCTATTATGACCTTGCAGTCATCAAGGCGCTGCACGTCACGCTCGACTATCAGTTCATCAATCACCCTGGCTACAACCGGGACCGCGGCCCTGTTTCGGTCGGCGGGCTCCGGCTGCACGCGCAATTTTGAGGCCTAGATGTGCCGGCGAAGCGCGTATCGCCAGCGTATCGCAAACCGCGTGATTTTGGGGTCGATGTTGCGATTCTGCGGATGAAAACTCATGTAATCCTGCGAAAGATGCTCGCATTCATGCCCTGCAGAGGTCAGGGATTCGATTCCCTCAGCTCCGCCAGCCGTTCGCCTCGTTGAGGTATGGCCACCGGAGCGCATTGCCTTCTCGGCCGGTGACTAACATTCCGGCGTGCATCCGGAGCCATCGCTCCTCCGTATCTCTGATGCAGCACGACTCCATGGGAGCCCATCGGACACCTGTGCTGTTCGAAGGAGGAAAGAGATGCGGAAACTTACCCTTGCAATTGCCATCGCCTGCAGCTCGGCGCTTGCGCTTGGTGCGCCCGCGAGCGCGCGCAACCCGATGGTCGGCGGGGCGGCGATGTACCCGACCCGGAACATCATTCAGAATGCTTTGAATTCGAAGGACCATACGACACTGGTCGCGGCGGTTAAGGCCGCTGGACTGGTCGACACCTTGTCGGGGAAGGGGCCATTCACCGTCTTCGCACCGACCAACGAAGCGTTCGCCAAGCTGCCCGCGGGCACGGTCGACACTCTGCTCAAGCCTCAGAACAAGGCAACTTTGGTCAAGGTGCTGACCTATCACGTAGTGCCGGGCCGGATCACCGCTCAGCAAATCGCGGCGATGGCGGCCAAGCATGGCGGCACCGCGACCCTGAAGACGGTCGAAGGCGAAAATCTGATGTTCCGCAAAGCCGACGGGGCCTGGTGGGTCATCGACGCCAAGGGCGACAAGGCCCGGATCACTATTCCCAACGTCATGCAATCGAATGGCGTGATCCATGTCATCGATAGCGTCCTGATGCCCTGACGCTATGGACGCATCCGGTCCAACCGTCCCTGCCGGGTGTCGGCCGGTCGAAAGCGCTGCCTGCACCGGGACAAACTCCCGCCGCGGCGTTTTCGCCGGCCACGTCTTTAATGAAGCTCGATGCTGGGGCATGGACGAATAAATGGAACAGCCCGCGAGCAGCATCGCGCCAGGCCGCGACACTAGCCAGCTCGCGGATTTGCTTCAGGGCATCGCCGCAAGCGACAAGGGGTCGCTGAAGGCGCTGTATGAGCGCACCTCTGCCAAACTCTACGGCATTTGCCTCGCTTTGCTGCGCGACAACGCGGAAGCCGAAGACGTGCTTCAGGAAGTCTATCTTACGGTGTGGCGCAAGGCGGCCTATTTCGACCGGTCACGGGCAAGTGCGATCACCTGGCTCGCAACACTGGCGCGAAACCGGGCAATCGATCATCTGCGGCTCCGCAGACTTCCCGCGGCGGATCTCGAGCTTGCTGCAGAGCTCGCTGACGAAAGCCCGTCATCGCTCGACGTGCTGGAGCAGTCGGAGGATTCAGCGCGATTGCGTCATTGTCTCGAGGAGCTGGAGGAGCGGACTCGAACGATGATCCGCACAGCCTTTTTCGAGGGCGCGACCTATCCTGAGCTTGCCGAGCGCGAGGGCGTTCCGCTGCCGACCGTGAAGAGCTGGATCCGGCGCGGGCTGCTCCGTTTGCGCGGGTGCCTCGAACTATGACCGACGACCGCTCACCAATCGAGGCCGCTGCGGCCGAATATGCGCTGGGACTGCTGACAGGCGACGAGCTGCGCGATGCCCGGCAGCGCACGGCGTCGGACCCTGCGTTTGCCGCCGAGGTTGCCCGCTGGCGCGGCCGTCTCGCGCCGCTCCATGCGGAAGCAGAGCCGGTCGAGCCGCCGATGGATGTCTGGGGCAGAATCGAAGCCAGGGCGCTCGGACTAGTTTCAGCCAACGACAACGTCCCGGCGCTCCGCCGGCGAGTTAAGACCTGGCGGGCGGCCACCGGCGGAATGGGGCTTCTTGCTGCCTGTCTCGCGATCGTGCTGCTATTTGAACCGAGAACGCGGATTGCTCCACCCGTTCAATCAGCGGTCCCGCAGCCGTCAGCGCTGCCAATGGTTGCGATGCTCGGCTACAATGGCTCGATGAAGGTGGTCGCCAGCTGGGATCCCACGGCGCGGCAGCTGATCCTGGCGGTTCCGGGCAACTTGCCCGTCGATCCCAATCACTCGCATGAGCTGTGGGTGATTCCGTCGGGCGGCAAGCCGCGTTCGCTCGGGACGATGCCGTCGACCAAGCAGATGCATATGAAACTCGCCGATGCGCTGGCGCAGCTGCTTCAGCAGGGCGCGACGATTGCCATTTCCGTTGAACCGAAGGGCGGCTCGCCGACGGGCTCGCCAACCGGGCCCGTGGTCGCGTCAGGAGCGCTTGTCCGCACCTGAGTCTGCATCCGAAATGCTGATCCTCGCGTAACTGCAGTCGTAAATTATTCGCGAGGATCCGCATGAACGTCCATTCAGCGCTCGTTACACTTACGAAACAGAGGGGCGGGCGATGCTGATCATCATTCTGGCCTATCTCGGCGGCATCCTGACCATCGTCAGCCCGTGCATCCTGCCGGTGCTGCCGTTCGTGTTCGCGCGGGCGGATCGAAGCTTCCTCCGGAGCACGCTGCCGATGCTCGCCGGGATGGCGGCGACCTTCGCGATCGTCGCCACGCTCGCAGCCGTCGGGGGCGGATGGGCGGTGCGCGCCAATGCGATCGGCCGGTGGGCGGCGCTTGCGCTGCTCGCCGTGTTCGGGATTGCACTGCTGTTCCCACGGGTCTCCGACCGCCTGACCCGGCCGCTGGTCGCGCTGGGGTCCCGTCTATCGGAGCGCCAGCCGGGGCAGCCGGACAGCATCTGGTCCTCAGCAGTGCTCGGTGTTGCGACGGGCCTGCTGTGGGCGCCCTGCGCCGGACCAATCCTCGGGATCATCTTCACCGCCGCGGCGCTGAAGGGCGCGAGCGCCGGGACGACCTTGCTGCTGCTCGCTTATGCGCTTGGAGCGGCGACGTCGCTTGCTTTGGCGCTGCTGATCGGCGGCAAGCTGTTCGCCCGAATGAAGAGATCGCTGGGCGCGAGCGAAAGAATCCGGCAGGTGCTCGGTGCGCTCGTGCTGGTCGGCGTAGTCGCGATTGCGCTCGGTTTCGACACGCGAGTCCTCTCCAAGCTGTCGAGCGCGCAGACGACAGGCATCGAAACCTCCCTCGCGCAGAAGCTCGGTGTAACGAGAACGATGCGCGAGACCGAGGCGAAGCAGAATGCGATGGGACAGCTCGTCCTGCCGGTCGAAGGCATGCTTCCGCCGATCGAGAAGCTCGGCATCGGGCCCTGGTTCAACAGCAAGCCGCTCACCTCAGCCGACCTCAAGGGCCATGTCGTGGTGATCGACTTCTGGACCTACAGCTGCATCAACTGCCTGCGGTCGCTGCCCTATGTGAAGGCATGGGCCGAGCGCTATCGCAAGGACGGGCTCATCGTCATCGGAGTCCATGCGCCCGAATTCGCGTTCGAGCATGATCCGGCGAACGTCGCCAACGCCGTCAAGGACCTCGGCATCACTTACCCGGTGGTGATGGACAATGACTGGAAGCTGTGGCGCGCGCTCCAGAACAATTACTGGCCCGCGCATTACTTTATCGATGCGCAGGGCCGCATTCGCTACCATCATTTCGGCGAGGGCGAGTACGGCATGTCGGAGCGGGTCATCCGGCAGCTGCTCGCCGAGGCGGGGCACGCGCCCGCGGGGCAGATGAGCGAGGCCCAGGCGAGCGGGACCGAAGCAGCGGCTGATCTTGGTGATGTCGGGTCGCCTGAGACTTACATCGGCTATTATCGAGCGGACCGGTTCGTCTCGCCGGGCGGGCTTCTGCACGATCAGGCGAAGATTTATTCGGCCGCGCCGCTATCGCTGAACGACTGGTCGTTCGAGGGTTCGTGGATCGACCAGCGCCAAAAGGCGCAATCGCTTGCGGCCGGTGCGAAGATCAGCTTCCGCTTCCATGCGCGCGACCTGCACCTCGTGCTCGGTTCGGCGACGGGAAAGCCGGTGCGCTTCCGGGTGACTCTCGACGGCAAGACGCCGGGGGACGACGCGGGCGTTGATACCAGCGCGCAAGGGACC
>JBQCCG010000244.1:0-3229 GCA_051962455.1 Sphingomicrobium sp.
ATCGTCGTAATGTTCGCGCGCCTTGATATCGATCGGCGACAGCTTCCATCGCTTGGTCGGATTGTTCAGCCGGTTCTCGAACCGGCCCTCCTGGATCTTCTGGTCGCAGCACAGCCAATATTTGAACAGAAGCATCCCGTCGTCGATCAGGTGCCGCTCGAAATCGGGCGCGATGTTGAGAAAGTCCTGGGTCTGGTCGGGCGTGCAGAAGCCCATCACTTTTTCGACCCCGGCGCGATTGTACCAGCTGCGGTCGAACAGCACGATCTCACCCGATGCCGGCAAGTGTTCGATATAGCGTTGAAAATACCATTGTGTCCGCTCGCGTTCGCTCGGACTCGGAAGCGCGACGACCCGGCACTGGCGCGGGTTGAGGAGCCGCGCGAACATGTCGATCGAGCCGCCCTTGCCGGCGGTGTCCCGCCCCTCGAACAGGATCACCATGCGCTGGCTGGTCTCGGAAACCCAGCGCGCCATGGCGCTGAGCTCCTTGGCCATCGGCCTCAGGAGCTCCTCATATTCCTCGTCGCTGAGCTTGCTCGGCCCGCTCATTCACGCCCCCGTTGAGCCATGTTGTGGCACGGCGCTCGTCCGATTGGAACTGCCCGCAATATTCTTTGAAGGGCGATTGCAGCTTACGGCCGATTTCGCCTAGCGTCGGCGAGCGACGCAGCCTGGAGGTCCAACTTGCCGACTATGCGCACGCCCATCGCTGCCCTGCTTCTGTCCGCCTCGATGATTGTCACGACCGCCGCCACGGCCGCGCCCGTCGATCCCGCGCTCTATTCGTCGCTCCACTGGCGCCTACTCGGGCCGTTCCGCGCCGGCTGGGCCGAGATGATCGAGGGCGTGCCGTCCAAGCCGAACACCTTCTACTTCGGAGCTTCCGGCGGCGGCGTGTGGAAGACCGACGATGCGGGGCGCACCTGGACCTCGCTGTTCGACCATGGTGGCAGCTCGGCGATCGGCGCAATCGCCATCGCTCCGTCGAACCCAGACGTGATCTACATCGGCGGCGGACAGCCGGAGCCTCGCTATGACATCCAGTCGGGACGCGGGGTCTACAAGTCGACCGATGGCGGCAGGACCTGGACCGATCTTGGTCTCCACGACACGAAATATATCGGCCGTATCTGGGTCAGCCCGGCCAATCCGAATGTGGTCGTCGGCGCCGCCGTCGGTCACTTCTTCGGGCCCAGCGACGCGCGCGGCATCTTCCGCTCGACCGATGGCGGCAGGACGTGGTCGCATCCGCTCGCGCCCGGCGGTTTCACCGGGGTCAACGATATCGCCAGCGATCCCAGGAACCCGCGCGTCCTGTTCGCCTCGACCTGGGAAGCGCGACAGTACCCGTGGCAGAGCTATTTCACGGAGATTTCCGGTCCGGGAAGTGGCGTCTGGCGCTCGGACGACGAGGGCGCGCACTGGCGCAGACTGTCGGGCGGCGGCTGGCCGTCAGGCGCGCTGGGGCGAATCAGCCTCGCGGTGACCCGCAAGGGCGGACACGTTCGCGTCTATGCCGACGTGGACTCCAAGGCGAATGGCGGCTTGTGGCGCTCGGACGACGGCGGTGCTCACTGGAAGCGCATCAATCCCAGCCCCGACTTTTCCACCTACTACTTCAACCGAGTCACGGTCGATCCGCGCGATCCTGATGTCATTTATCTGACCGGCCAATCAATTCGCCGCTGCACCAATGGCGGGGCGACCTGCGACATCTTCCGCGGAAGCCCGGGCGGCGACGATTATCACTCGGTCTGGGTCGACCCGAAGAATCCCGGCCATATCGCCGAGGGCTCCGACCAGGGTGCTTCCATCACCGTCAACGGCGGGCGAACCTGGAGCAGCTGGTACAACCAGCCGACGGGGCAGCTCTATCACCTCGCCGCCGACAACCGCTTTCCTTACTGGGTCTATGCCGGCCAGCAGGATAGCGGCACCGTCGCGATCGCCAGCCGCAGCGATTACGGATCGATCGGCTGGCGCGACTGGCACCCGGTCGGCGGCGACGAGCGCGACTACGACATTCCCGACCCCGTCGATCCGAACATCGTCTACGGATCGGGCCTCGGCGGGCGGGTCAGCCGCTGGGACGCGCGCACTGGACAAGTGACCGATGTTTCGCCCTGGCCGCTTGGGAGCTATGGGCTGAGGCCGACGACGGTCGCTCACCACTTCAACTGGGTGACCCCGCTGGTCGCGTCGCGCTCGGGTCCGCCGGCGCTCTATCTCGGCGGCGAGGTGGTCTTCAAAACCACTGACCAGGGCAACCATTGGTCCATCATCAGCCCCGATCTTACCGGCAAGCGTGCCGGCGCGACCAATTGCGGCGGCGACGTCAGCCTCGAAGCCGCCCTGCCCTGCGGCTACGGCACGATCATTTCGATCGAGCCCTCGCCGAACAATCCGGCCGAAGTGTGGACGGGCAGCGATACGGGGATCGTCAGCGTCACCCGCGACGGCGGCGCGAACTGGACGCAGATGACGCTTCCGGGAATCCGCCCGTGGAGCAAGGTCGCGAGCATCGACGCTTCCACGCTCGACCCGCAGACCGTCTACGCCGCCGTCGACGGCCATCGCATCGACGATTGGCGGCCGCACGTCTTCCGCACCCATGATGGCGGCAAGAGCTGGACCGAAGTGTCGCACGGTCTCCCGGCCGATCAGGTGGTCACCGCCGTTCGGTCCGACCCGGAGCGCCCGGGCCTGCTCTATGCCGGCAATGAAACCGGCGTGTTCGTGAGCTTTGACGATGGCGACAATTGGCAGCCGCTCCAGCAGAACCTGCCGACCGCCTGGGCGCGCGACCTGCTGGTCCACGGCGACGACCTCATCGTCGCGACGCAGGGCCGCGCCATCTGGGTGCTCGGCGATCTCGCGCTGCTGAGGCAGCTCGAACCGGGCACGTCCGCCCAGCCTTTCCACCTGTTCGCGCCCGCCCCCGCAGTGAGAGTGAGGTTCAACAACAACCATGACACGCCGCTGACTCCCGAGACTCCGGTCGGCGAAAATCCGCCGCAGGGCGTGGTGTTCGATTATTGGCTGGGGAGCGGGACAACGGGCCCAGTTACTTTGGAGATAAAGGACCAGTCCGGCGCGGTCATTCGCCGCTTCTCGAGCGCGGACGCTCCCGAAAACCTCCCCGCAGAGCGCTATTTACAGGCGGGCTGGGTAAAACCTGATCCGACCCTTTCAACGGCTCCGGGCGAACATCGCTGGGTGTGGGATC
>JBQCCG010000245.1:0-6852 GCA_051962455.1 Sphingomicrobium sp.
CCGTTCGATGAAAATTCGCGACATGCGTTAGCCGCCGCGACGCTTCTGCATTGCCTTCAATGCCCCCGGCGGCGGCGCCTTGACCTTTTGAGGAGCGCTCGCCGGGACGGGCTTGATCTGTGCGCCATCCTTCACATTGGCGAGGCCTTGCGTGATCACCTTCTCGCCGGGCGCGAGCCCCTGCGTCACCACCCAATAAGGACCCTGAGTGCGGGCGGCGACGATGGTCCGCTGGACGGCACGATTGCCGGGTCCGACGACGAACAGCGACGCATTGCCCTGCGGATCGCGGCTGATCGCCTGCTGCGGCACGAGGAAGGCGGATGTGTCGACCGCCTGGGCGAACTGCGCCGTCACGAACATCCCCGGAAGAAGGATCGACTGCGGATTGGGGAAGGCGGCACGGAGCGTCACCGTTCCGGTATTCTGATCGACGACAACCTCGCTGAACTGGACCTTTCCGGTCATTCCATAGTCGCTGCCGTCGGGGAGCTTGAGCCGAACTTGCGCGGAGGTTGGGACCGCTCCGCCCTGCGACAGTGCACGCCGAAGCGCGAGCAGGTCGGCCGCCGACTCCTGAATATCGACATAGACGGGGTCGAGCCTGGTAATCGTGGTCAGCGCATTGGTCTGGTTGGCCGTGACCAGAGCGCCGACCGTGACGTTCGATAGACCGACCCTCCCTGTGATCGGAGCGGGCACGCGCGTGAAGCGCTGGTTGATCTGCGCTGTCCTTAGGGCAGCCGCATTCTGCGCAACGGAAGCATCGGCCTGGCGCGCCTGCGCGACCGCGTTGGTATAGTCCTGCTTGGAAATGGCCTGCTGCTCGACAAGCGGCTTGTAGCGGGCTGCCAGCGTCCGCGCTGCCTCAGCCTGGGCCCGCGCGGCCTCGACGTTCGCCTGCGCCTGGGCCGCTTGTGCGTTATAAATGCTGGGATCGATCTGGTAGAGCGTCTGCCCCTGCCGAACGACCGATCCTTCCTGAAACAGCCGCTTGAGAATGACGCCGTTTACCTGCGGCCGGACATCGGAAATCTGGTACGCGGCGACTCGCCCCGGGAGTTCCTGCTCCAGCGGAGCGCTGCCCTGCTGAATTACGACGTATCCCACAGTGATAGGACCGCCTGGCCCTCCGCGGCCGCCGCGGCCCCCGTGCCTGGATTGGTCCGACCCGCCGCCGCACGCCGCAAGCAAGAGGGTAGCTGCGACGAGGGTAAACCCTCTCGCAGTGGTCGTCTTGTTGTGAATCACAGTGCGGCCAATTTCGATTGTCGATCCGGATTGCAAGCCCTGGCCGCCTGTGACGCAGGGAACATGAACATGGCCGGGCCGCTAGGTTAACTTTCGGACGGGCGAGCCGTTCCTTTCGACAAACGGGCGAACAAAACCGACGAGCGTCGCGTGATGCGAATTGTGTATCCGCTATTCGGATCCGTTTACGTCTTTGCGCCGAGGTCCGGATCGCGTTCTTCGTCCGGCAAGGCTTCGTCGGTGCGATCATTCGAAAGCAATGAGCGATAGCTTGAAACCACCGCATGGCAGCTCTTCAATCCCAGGTTCAATTTTGAAGCCTGCTCCTCGAAGTCGCTGTCGCGTGGAATTTCCTTGCCCGGCAAAACTCGTCCCCAACCGTGCTCATGAAATGGCATCTGTGCCGGTATGCCAAACACGGCGGCACTGCTGTTTGTTGCACCGTTTGTCTCTATTCCGGACCGGATCGCTTTTAATGACTACTACGACGAGACCGGTTCGCCGCAGACGCGCGCCATTGCAGCTTCGAGTGCCGCAGGGGTGAACGGCTTCAGAAGAATCTCGACCCCATCAGGCCGGTCGCCGATCATCTCGGCTTCTGCGTACCCGGTGATCAGCAGCGCTGGCACGTTGGGGCACAGGATGCGAGCCTCGCGCAAGAACTCGGTGCCGGAGAGGTGCGGCATCGCATAATCGGTAATCAACAGGTCGAAATTGCAATCCCTCCGCTTGAGAAGCTGGAGCGCGTCACTGCCACTTGCCGACTCGGTCACCTCGTGTCCCGAATCCTCGAGGACGGCCGAAGTCGTGTTGCGCACTTCGGCATGGTCATCGACCAGCAGGAGCTTTAGCGGCCGAAGCTGGCCGGTCGGCGGTTCGGGCGCGGCGACTTTCGTCGATCTCAAACCTTCGGGCGCACGTGGCAGCCACAGTTCGGCGGTCGTGCCGGTCCCCAGCTTGCTGTCGATCCGGAATGCGCCGTTGGATTGTTGCGCGAATCCGTAGACCATGCTCAGCCCGAGACCGCTGCCCTTGCCGAGCTCCTTGGTCGTGAAGAACGGATCCATCACCTTTTCAAGGTGTTCGGGAGAGATTCCGGTGCCGGTGTCCTCGACCGCCAGCCGGACGTAATCGCCGGTCGCGAGGCCCATTTCCTCGTCCGTAAGCGCGCGATTTTCGGCGATGATTGTCACCGTCCCGCCGGCAGGCATGGCATCGCGGGCATTGATCACCAGGTTGACGAGCGCAAGCTCGAGCTGCGCCTGATCGGCGAATACCGTCCAGATTCCGTCTTCCAGCCGCCATTCGATCTCGACGAGGCCGCCGATCGTATGGGTGATGAGGTCCGAGACCGCATCGCGCAGGTCCGGGAGATCGATCGGGTGCGGCTGGAGCCGCTGACGCCGAGCGAAGGCGAGGAGGCGGCGCACCAGCTCGCTGCCTTGCTCGGCTGCCCGCTTGGTCATGGCGAGAACGCGCTGCTGTTCTTCGCCAAGTTCGGCACGTCGTTCGATCAGGCTCAAGCCACCAATGACCGCCGCAAGCAAATTGTTGAAATCATGTGCAATGCCGCCCGTCAGCTTGCCGACCGCGTCCATTTTCTGGGCCTGGATGAGCTGACTTTCGAGCGAGCGCTGATCGGTGATGTCGGTGATGGTACCAGCGAACTCGACCGGACGGCCCTCGGGATCCTTCAACAGCACCGCCTGATCGAGCAGATGCTTGAATGTCCCGTCGGCGCACTGCCAGCGATATTCGATCGATAAGCGCCCGCTCTTCCGCCGCGCCTCCATCGCCACGAGTACGCGGCTGCGGTCGTCCGGATGGAGCCGCTCGGCCCACAATTCCGGCCGCTCGATCACCTGCGCATGGCTGAATCCGGTAATCGCCTCGAGATCGCCGCTGACGTAGTTCGGAAATCGTGGGTCCGCCTCGAATGGCTCGAGATAAAGGACCATCGGCAGCGACTGAATGATCGCGGCCTGCCGTTGCTCTGCCCGGCGAAGCTCTTGTTCGGCGCGCAGCCGTTCGGCGTTGGCGCGCAGGTTGGCGTCGAGCAACGCCTGTTCGTGCCGCGCCTTGCGCTCCACCTCCCTGGATTTGTCGAACAGCTCGACGAACACTGCGACCTTGGAGCGCAGGATCAGCGGGTCGACGGGTTTGAACACATAGTCGACCGCGCCCATCGCGTAGCCGCGAAGCTGATGCTCGGCTTCCTTGTTGACCGCCGACAGGAAGACGATCGGGATGCCCTTGGTCTGGTCGCGGCTGCGGATGATCTGGGCGGTTTCGTAACCGTCCATACCGGGCATGTAGACGTCCAGCAGGATGACTGCGAACTCGCCCTTAAGCAGATGCCGCAGCGCCTCCTCACCGGAGCGTGCGAGCACCACTTCGCCCAGGTCCTCGAGCACGGTTGCGATCGCGAGCAGGTTCCGCTCATCGTCATCGACCAGCAGGACCCGGGCGCGCTCGGCACTCGGCTCAGGAGCCGGCTCGGACTCTTCGGCGCGCACTGCGACCGGGATCTCTCCCACGGGCCCGCTCATCGCCTACTCGGCGGCCTCCAGCGGCACAGGCTCGGCGGCCGCCGCGGCCGCTTCTCTCGCCCGCGCCACCCAGACGCGCACCAATGCCAGCAGCAGCTCGATATCGACCGGCTTGGCGATATAGTCGGATGCACCCGCATCGAGGCACTTCTGACGGTCGCCTTTCATCGCCTTGGCGGTGACCGCGATCAGCGGCAGGTCGGCAAGCTCTTCGCGCTGCCGGATCTGCTTCATGGTCTCGTAGCCATCCATCTCCGGCATCATGATGTCGATCAGCGCGACATCGACGCCCGGCGTCTGTTCAAGAATCAGGATGCCGTCCTTCCCGCGCTCCGCGTGGAGCACCTCCACGTCATGGCTCTCCAAAACGCTCGTGAGGGAGAAGATGTTTCGGATGTCGTCGTCGACGATCAAAACCTTCGCGCCGGCAAGCTCCGGCATTGGCCGCGAAGTGGCTTTTCGCTCGGACGGCTTTCTGCGCTTGCGCGGCTTGCGATCGGTTTCGTTCGCAAGCTCCTTGAAGATGCGAACCAGTTGCTCGCGTTCGACCGGCTTCTCGGTCACGCCGAGAGCGCCGAGGCTCATTGCGGCCTTGCTGCGGTCCGCGCCGGAGACGACGTGGATCGGCAAATCGCGCGTCTCGGGATCGTGCTTCAAAAGGTCGAGCAGCACGAATCCGTCAATATCCGACAATCCCAGGTCGAGCGTGATCGCGGTCGGCTGAAGCTTGCGAGCCATCGCCAGCGTGCCCGCCCCCGCAGTGGAGACGACACCTCTGAGGCCGGCTTCATGCGCGGAGTCCAACAGGATTGTCGCGAACGTGGGATCGTCCTCGACGATCAGCACGAACGGATCGTTGCCGAGCGCATCGCGATCGTCATTGACCTCAAAACCGGTCGGCAGGGCCGAGGGCACGACCGCTCCGCTATTGTCGTAACGGGCCGAGGTCCCGCCGATCGCCTGGCTGCCGATCGCTTCGGCCGCCAGTGGGACGTAGAGGGTGAAGGTCGAGCCTTCGCCGGGCACCGAGCGAACCTGCAGCTCGCCGCCGAGCATTCGCGCGATTTCGCGGCTGATCGAGAGACCGAGGCCGGTTCCGCCATATTTGCGGCTGGTCGTTCCGTCGGCCTGCTGGAAGGCCTCGAAGATCAGCTTCTGCTTGTCTTCCGGAATGCCGATGCCGCTGTCGGTGACGGCAATCTCGATTGCCCGGTCGGCACCGCGCAGCACCGGGTGGGTCGGGCTCCAGCCACTCTCGGCGCAACGCACGCCAAGCGTGACGCTTCCCCGTGAGGTGAATTTGAAGGCGTTCGACAGCAGGTTGAGGACGATCTGCTGCAGCCGCTTCTCGTCGGTACGGATGGTCTGCGGCAGCTTGGCGTCGAAGTTGACGTTGAAATCGAGACCCTTGTCCGTCGCGAGCTGCCGGAACGTGCGTTCCATGTGCTGCTTGAGATTCTGCATCGGCATCTCGCCGACTTCGATCGTAACCGTTCCGGATTCGATCTTCGACAGGTCGAGAATGTCGTTGATGAGGTTGAGCAGGTCGGAGCCCGCCGAATTGATGGTGCGCGCGAATTCCACCTGCTTTTCGACCAGATTGCCCTGGGCATTGTCGGCGAGGAGCTTGGACAGGATCAGCAGCGAGTTGAGCGGCGTGCGCAGCTCGTGGCTCATGTTGGCCAGGAACTCCGACTTGTATTTCGAGGTGAGCGCCAACTGCTCGGCTTTCTCCTCGAGCGCCCTGCGCGCCATCTCGATCTCGAGATTCTTCGCTTCGACCTGCTTCTTTTCGTTCTCGAGCAGCTGCGCCTTTTCCTGCAGCTCGTCGTTGGTTGCGTGAAGCTCCTGCTGCTTGCGGGTGAGCTCGGTCTGACGTGCCTGCAATTCCGTCGTCAGCAGCTGCGACTGCTTGAGCAGTCCTTCCGTGCGCATGGTGGCGGCGATCGTGTTCAGCACGATTCCGACCGATTCCATCAGCTGGTCGAGGAAGTTCTGGTGGGTCTCGTTGAACTCGCTGAACGATGCCAGCTCGATCACCGCCTTCACCTCATCCTCGAACAGCGCCGGCAGGATGCTGACGTTCGCCGGCTTGGCGTGACCGAGGCCCGATCCGATTCGAATGAAATCCGGCGGGACGTCTTTCAACAGGATCGGCCGCCGGTCGGCAGCGGACTGGCCGACAAGCCCTTCGCGCAGCCGGAACTCCTGCTTGAGCTCCTCCGCACTCTCCGCGCCATAGCTCGCGACCAGCTCCAGCTTGGTCTCGTCCTCTTCGCGCTTGGTGACGTAGAAGACGCCATATTGCGCGTTCACCAGCGGCGCGAGCTCCGACATGATGAGGTTCGAGACGGTCGCAAGATCGCGCTCGCCCTGGAGCATCCGGCTGAAGCGGGCGAGGTTGGTCTTGAGCCAATCCTGTTCCGCATTCTTGAGCGTCTGCTCCTTCAAGTTGGAGATCATCTCGTTGATCGTGTCCTTGAGCGCCGCCATCTCACCCGACGCTTCGACGGCGATGAAGCGGGTGAGATCGCCCTTGGTCACGGCCATCGCCACTTCGGCGATCGAACGGACCTGGTTCGTCAGGTTCGCCGCGAGCTGGTTCACGTTGTCGGTGAGGTCGCGCCACAGGCCAGCGGCACCAGGGACGCGCGCCTGACCGCCGAGCTTGCCCTCGATGCCGACCTCGCGGGCCATGTTCGTCACCTGGTCGCCGAAGGTCGACAGCGTATCGATCATGAAGTTGATCGTGTCGGCGAGGGCGGCGATTTCGCCCTTCGCGTCCACCGTCAGCTTGCGCTTCAGGTTGCCCTGGGCAACAGCGGTGACCACCTCGGCGATGCCGCGCAACTGGTTGGTTAGGTTGGTCGACATAAGGTTTACTTTGTCGGTGTGGTCCTTCAATTTTCCGCCCACGACGGGGAATGACGCCTGGCCGCCGAGCTTTCCGTCGGTGCCGACCTCACGGGCGACCCGCGTCACCTCCGAGGTAAAGACGCCCAGCTGCTTGATCATCGTATTGACGATGTTGGCAGAGCGCAGAAACTCGCCC
>JBQCCG010000246.1:0-2879 GCA_051962455.1 Sphingomicrobium sp.
TGCCTCTCGTGCGCTCCAATATCGAACCTGCCACCGGCAGGTCGCGAAATAGGAGCGGGTGAACGGAATCGAACCCTCGTCGTAAGCTTGGAAGGCTTCTGCTCTACCATTGAGCTACACCCGCAATGCATCGAACGCTTCCCGAACACGGGAATCATTCCGACGTTGTCGGAACGATTAGCGATCTCTCACATGCAAGCAAACTGTCCTTTTTTGACACAGAGAATTCGCCAGTATTTTTACGTAAACCCCGTTCCATTAAACAGCAATTTAACGGCTCGGTAACTTCTGGCCGCTAAATTCCACAGTGGACCTGGTCACGGTCCAAAGACGGAGTGAGTGAGATGAAGAAGCTTATGATCGCAGCGCTTATCGGACTGAGCGCTTTGCCGACTGCAGCTCAGGCCGCCCCGAGCGGTAGCACGATCTGCCTGGTGGCCTTTCCTGGCGCCGGCGGGTGGCTCGTGTATCTTAAAGTATTCTGCAAATAACTCGGTGCCGTCCTCGTCCTCTGACGAGGTTCCGGACCGTCACGCAAGATTCCCTGGAGGCCCGTCAATTCGGCGGGCCTTCTTTTTTGAATGGGCGGCAGGCGTTGACCTGGCCCAAGTCCTTGCATTAGGAATCACAATCGAATGACGAACCTGGTCTCCATCGCTGCAACTTCGACCGTCCGCTTTTGGTGGCGCGGCGCGACGCTTGCGGCGCGATGGCGCGACTGATCGACTAGCAACCCGATCATCGAATGCCCGCCCGCCACCGGCGGGCTTTTTTGTTTCCAGGTAAGTTTTCATGAACCAGGTTCTGACCTTCCCCCGCGAAAGCGTCGCCGCCCCGGCCGCCCCCTGTCCCGTTGCCGAGGTCGCCATCAGTCGTTTGCTCGACCGGGAGGATCTCGATCGCGACGCCGCCCGCTCGCTATTCGCCCGAATCGTCGAAGGATCGCTGAGTGAGCCCTTGATGGCCGCCGCCTTCGTTGCCCTGCGAGTGAAAGGCGAGACGGCGGAAGAATTGATCGGCGCCGCCCAGGCCCTGCGTGCAGCCGCCCGGCATTTCCCCTCGCCGGGCGGCCTGTTCGCGGACAGCTGCGGCACCGGGGGCGATTTTTCCGGCTCGATCAACGTCTCGACCGCCGCCGGGATCGTCACCGCCGCTTGTGGGCTGCCGGTCGTCAAGCATGGCAATCGGTCCTTCACGTCGAAATGCGGCTCGGCCGATGTGCTCGAAGCGCTCGGCGCGAGGCTTGATCTGACCGCGCTCGAATCACGCGAAATTCTCGACCAGACGGGCTTCTGCTTCCTCCTGGCGCCTAAGTATCATCCCGGAATCGCCCACGCCGGGCCGGTGCGCCGCGCGCTCAAGGTTCGGACGATCATGAACCTGCTCGGCCCATGCCTCAATCCCGCACGGCCCAAGGTCCAGCTGCTTGGAGTCGCCGACCCGAAGCTGCTTCGGCCAATTGCCGAGACGCTGCGGGCGCTGGGTGTCGAGCGCGCGCTGGTCGTCCATGGCTCCGGGCTCGACGAGATTGCGCTGCATGGCTTCACCAGCGCCGTATCGCTCGTCGACGGCGAGTTCGAAGAGCTGGAGATCACGCCGGAGCAGGCGGGTCTTGACCGGATGCCGGTCGAGCAGATTGCGGGCGGATCACCGGAGGAGAATGCCAATCGCCTCAGGAACATCCTCTCCGGCATTGGTGGGCGCGCCGATATTGCGGTGGTCGCGCTCAATGCCGGTGCGCTGCTGCTGACCGCCGGAAAGGTCGCCGACCTCAAGGAGGGCGTTGGCTTTGCGATGGAGGCCATGCGCTCGCGGCGCGCCCGCGCTCTGCTCGACGACTTCGTGGAGGCGAGCCGTGGCTGAGGTTCCCGGAATTCTCGGCAAGATCGCCGCCGCCAAGGCGGAGGAGCTTGGCCGTCGGTTCGACGGTGTGTCGATTGACGCGCTTCGCGACAGGGCCAGTCCCACCAAGCGCAGCCTCGCTGCGGCGCTCGCCAGGAATGACGCCCGCTTCATCCTCGAGATCAAGCGCGCCTCCCCTTCGGCGGGGATGATCCGCCGCGCGGCTGACCCGTCGACGATCGCACGCGGCTATGCCGGCGTCGCCGATGCGCTGAGCGTCCTGTGCGACCGGGCCTTCTTCGGCGGCTCTCTCGATGACCTCGCGGCAACTCGCCGGCATTTCGAGGGACCGATTCTGGCCAAGGACTTCTTCATCGATCGCCGGCAGGTCGCCGGGGCAAGGATCGCGGGAGCGGACGCAATACTCGTGATGTTGTCGCTGCTCGACGACAAGGCCGCGCATGAGATGATCACGGAAGCCAAACGCTTCGGCATGGATGCGCTGGTCGAGGTCCACGATGAGGCCGAGATGCGCCGCGCGATATCGCTCGGCGCGCCGCTGATCGGAATCAACAACCGCGACCTTCGCGATTTCAGCATCGATCTTGGAACCACGGAGCGGCTCGCCCGCCTCGCTCCAGATAGAATCCTCGTTTCCGAATCCGGCATCGCCAGTCGTGCCGACGTCGAACGCCTGTCGTCGTTGGTCGATGGCTTCTTGATCGGCTCATCGCTGATGGGTGCTGCTGAACCGGCCCAGGCCGCCCGGGAACTCATCACCGGTCGAGTCAAGCTGTGCGGATTGAACTGCGGCGCAGACATCCGCGCCGCGCCGCCCCCGGGGGTAGACGGGTTAGTTTTAGTGGCAGGGCACCCCCCCCCCCTAACCGCACCCCATTCACCCCCGCATGCCGCGTGTTACCTGCCTGGGGGGTTTTGTGGTGGGTTTTGTTGTGGGGGGGGCTGCATGTAAATAAAACTAACCGGGCCACCGCCGGGGGCCGGGCGGCGCGGATGTCTGCGCCGCAGTTCAATCC
>JBQCCG010000247.1:0-27684 GCA_051962455.1 Sphingomicrobium sp.
CAGCAGCCGGGATCGCCGGACCCTTCACCCCGCCGCGATCGATCGGCTCACCAGCGAGCACCCTCTTGATCTCCTCGCCCGACAGCGTCTCATATTCGAGCAGCGCCTGCGCGAGCTTCTCGAGCTGCTCGCGATTCTCCGTCAGCAGCCCCTGAGCCCGCTTGTAGCCGTCCTCGACGACCTTGCGGATCTCCTTGTCGATCGCCTGGGCGGTCTCGTTCGACATCTGGCGCTGGCGATTGACGGAATAGCCGAGGAACACCTCCTCTTCGGGCTCAGCGTATTGAAGCGGGCCGAGGGCATCCGACATGCCCCAGCGGGTCACCATGTCGCGCGCGAGCTGGGTCGCATACTGGATATCGGAAGAGGCACCGGAAGACACCTTGTCGTAGCCGAAGATCATTTCCTCGGCGACCCGGCCGCCCATCGAGACGGCGAGGTTCGCGTACATCTTGTCGCGGTGATAGGAATAGCTGTCCCGCTCCGGCAGGCGCATCACTAGCCCCAGCGCTCGGCCGCGCGGAATGATCGTCGCCTTGTGGATCGGGTCTGACGCCGGCTCGTGGAGCGCGACGATCGCGTGACCGGCCTCGTGATAGGCGGTCATCCGCTTTTCGTCCTCCGTCATGACCATGGACTTGCGCTCGGTGCCCATCAGCACCTTGTCCTTGGCGTCCTCGAACTCCTGCATGGCGACCAGGCGCTTGCCCTTTCGCGCGGCAAGCAGCGCCGCCTCGTTGACGAGGTTGGCGAGGTCCGCACCGGAGAAGCCCGGCGTACCGCGGGCGATCACGCGCGCATCGACATCCGGCGCCAGCGGCACTTTCTTCATGTGGACGCCGAGGATCTGCTCGCGGCCGTCGATGTCGGGACGAGGCACCACGACCTGGCGGTCGAAGCGGCCCGGGCGCAGAAGCGCGGGATCGAGCACGTCAGGCCGGTTGGTCGCGGCGATGATGATGATTCCCTCGTTCGCCTCGAAGCCGTCCATTTCGACCAGCAGCTGGTTCAGGGTCTGCTCGCGCTCGTCGTTGCCGTTGCCGAGCCCGGCGCCACGATGACGTCCGACGGCGTCGATCTCGTCGATGAAGACGATGCATGGAGCCGACTTCTTGGCCTGATCGAACATGTCTCGGACGCGGCTGGCGCCGACGCCGACGAACATCTCGACGAAATCCGAACCAGAGATGGTGAAGAAGGGGACGCCCGCCTCACCGGCGATCGCGCGCGCGAGAAACGTCTTGCCGGTGCCCGGAGGGCCGACCAGCAGCGCACCCTTCGGAATCTTGCCGCCCAGCCGCGCGAACTTGCCCGGGTCCTTCAGATATTCGACGATCTCCTGGAGCTCTTCGCGAGCTTCGTCGATTCCGGCAACGTCGGCAAAGGTCACGCGCCCCTGCTTCTCGGTAAGCATCCGCGCACGGCTCTTGCCGAAGCCCATTGCGCCCGAGCCGGCGTTCTTCTGCATTTGCCGCATGACGAAATAACTGATCCCGAGGATCAGCAGGAAGGGCAGCGAATTGTAGAGCATGTAGAGCCAGATGCTCGAGCTCTCCTCGGCCTTCACCTGGACCGCGACGCCCTTCTGGACCATGCGGTCGGCGATATCCGATCCGGCGGGAGCGATGGTATGGAACTCTTCGCCGCTTGAGAGCTTGCCGGCGATCGCCGAATTGCTGCTCGATCCGCCGGCAGTCATTGTCACCGCCCGGACATTGCCCTCATCCACCTGGTGGACGAACTCGGAATAAGGAACCGCCTGCCCTGTTGCGGTGCGCGAACCACCGTCGATCATCTGGACGAACAGGACGAGCACGAACAGCACGCCCGCCCAGATGAGCAGGCTCTTCGTCCAGGGGTTCCCAGGCTTCTTGTCTTTGTCGTTCATTGCTCACTTTCGGGGCGCCGCGCCCATGGCTCTAAAATAAGCTCATTCGGGCCAATAACAATGTCGCGCTTAGGATCGGGTGAACGCGTCAGTCCCGAAATGGGGCCGCTAGCCGATTGTGTCCGCGCCTAATTTGGCCGAAATCACGCGTTCGAGGACGCTTCAGCGGGAGAGATGGCGATGTGCGGTGACGGGAACCATCAAGGCTTCATTGCGGATACGTCGGTTACCCGGCGGGCGGTGCTGCTGACGATCAGCGCGGTCGCGGCGAGCAGTGGCCTCGCCGTGCCGGCGTTGGCCCAGGACCCTGGCGCGCGCCCGGTCACCGAGAAGGACGTTTCGGTCAGAACGGCGGACGGTACCGCTGACGCGGTGCTCTTCACTCCGGCCGGCAAGGACAAATGGCCGGCTGTGCTGATGTGGCCCGACATTCTGGGGCTTCGACCTGTCTTTCGAGAGATGGGGAAGCGGCTCGCGGCGCAGGGCTATGTCGTGCTGGTCGTCAATCCTTATTACCGCGCGAAGAAGGCGCCGGTCGTCGAAGGACCGTTCGACTTCAACAGCAAGGCCGACATGGACAAGATCATGGCGTTCCGGGAGGGCCTGTCCGACGCAATGGTCGACCGCGATTCTGCCGCTTACGTGACCTTCCTCGACGCCCAGCCGCAAACCGACAAGCGCAACAAGATGGGCGTGCAGGGGTACTGCATGAGCGGCCCCATCTCGTTCCGCACCGCCGCGATGCGTCCAGACCGGATCGGGGCTGTCGCGACGTTCCATCCCGGCGCGTTGGTCACCGACGAGCCATCCAGCCCGCACCTGCTGATCCCAAAGAGCCGGGCCTCCTATCTGGTGCTGATCGCAAAGAACGACGCCGAGCGGATGCCGAAGGAGAAGCCAACGCTGGACGCGGCATTCGCTGCAGCGCGGCGGCCCGCGAGGGTCGAAGTCTTTCCAGCGAACCACGGCTGGACCGTCGCGGGAAGCCAGACCTATGACGAGAAGCAGGCGGAGCGAGCCTGGGCGGAGTTGTTGCCCTTCTACCGCACCAATCTTCGCTGAGAACTACGTCAGGCGGAGCGCGGCGGCGCACGCTCGAAGCGCCAGCTCCGACCGCCGGTGCACAGAACTCCGCGAAGCGTAGACGTGCCGCCCTCGGCAAGCGCCGAGAGCAGCCGGTCGAGTTCGCCGCCGCGCAACTCGCCGTCGCCTTCGGTGGCGAGCTTGCGCACTGCCCGGGTGACCACGCGCCGGACGATTTCGCTCGGCGCACCCGTCGGACGGTAGCCGATGCGGTCGCGCCGCTCGTCGACGGCTCGGCTCCATTCGATCTCTGCGGCCCATTTGAGGGCATCGTCCGCCTCGGCGAGATTGGCCGCCGAGCGCGCGACCGCGCTCGCGTCGAGCCACCCGGCTTCGCCGAGCGCCCGGCGGACCCTCACTCGTTCGAAGCGCTCGTCGTCGTTGCTGGGATCGTGCGCAGGCGAAACACCCGCATCCGCACAGATTTGCTCGAGTTCCGAGCGGCGCCAGCCGAGCAGCGGGCGCGCAAGCCGGACATGTGACCCAGACGCCACCGATCGCGGCCGCATTGCGGCCAGCCCTTTCACACCGGCGCCGCGCGCGAGCCGCATGAGCAGGGTCTCGGCCTGATCCTCGGCATGGTGGGCGGTGACGACGGCGGCAAGCCCCCGCTCCTCCGCCCAATAGCCGAGTAGCCGGTACCGCTCGCCGCGCGCGCGCTCCTGGATCGCGGTTTCGGGGCTGCGCTCCCAGCGGGCGGTGAGGATTGCGTGGGGAACGCCGATCCTGCGGCAGAGATCGGCGACCATTTCCGCCTCGGCGCGCGCTCCGGGTCGAAGTCCGTGATCGACAGTCGCAGCTTCGATTCTGCCGGGGCGGGCGGCGGCGGCGAGCAGCAGCAAGGCTAGACTGTCGGGACCGCCCGAGACTGCAATGCCGATGGGACCGTCGGCCGAAATCAGCGGGTTCAGATCGAATATGAACCGGTCGACGAGGTGCGAATCGATCTCCAGGCCCATCTCCGTCATTGCGAGCGGATGCGAAGCAATCCAGACTGGCAATGGATTGCCGCGTCGCTGCGCTCCTCGCAATGACTGTTTAGTGCATCAATTGCACCGCGCCTGAGCTTTGCCGTCGGTTTCCAGCTTCTTCAGATCGGGACGGATCTTGGCGCCATAGACGGCATCCATCTCGGCATAGGCTTTGCAAGCCTGCCCCGGCTGCCCAAGCTTCATCAGCGCCTGCCCAAGATAATAGAGGCTGTCCTGCGCCCGCTCACCTGACGGATTGGTCCGGTAATTGGAAAGGAACGCTCCGGCTGCGCTCCGCGCGTCGCCCTTGTCGAGATAGGCGCGCCCGATGAGGTTGTTGGCGAAGCTAGTGCGGCGGTGGTTGGGATAGGTCTGGAGGAACGCCTTCAGGGTGCTGATCGCCTGATCGTACTGGCCGGCCTCCCACAGGTGGAAGCCCTGGGAATAGGCATCTTCGCCGGGATCGCTTGCTGGAGTCGCTTGAGCAGCGCTCGCAGCCGGTCCACCCTCGCCAGGCGCAGCCACTTCAGCAGTCTTCTTTGGGGGTGCCGACCTGACCTTTTCTGCAGGCGGGCCGGCGGACATTGTCGCATCGGACGTCTGTGATGCCGCTGGCGGGATTACGCCCTGATTCATCCGCTGCTCGAGCGCCGAGATACGCTGATCTTCGTCGCTCTTGAGCTGCCCAAGCCCGGCTTCGACGGAGCGAAGCCGGTTGCCATTGTCCTCCGATGCACGAACGAGATCGGCCATCTGCTTTTCGAGCGCATCGAGGCGCTGGTCGAGCGTGACGACGGAAGATTGAGTGGCGGCCGGGTCGTCTGCGAATCCAGCGGTGTCCGCCGGACGCCCCTTTGGGAACACCTGTCGCTGCATCTGCTGTACCTGCCGCTCTAGCCGGTCGATGCGCTGTTCCGGAGTCGGCTGCGGCTGCCGCTGAGCAAGCGCGGCGGAAGGGACGAGAACCACGGCGGCGCTCGCCGCGAGAGCGGTGATCAGGCGAGATTTCACGAACATTTCCCCACGCTTGGCTAATCGTGACTGTGACTCATCGCAGCTTTCGCGCCGATGAATCCTATTGAGCACTATTGCCCACCAGCGGCGCCGCGGCGGGCGCCGGAGCCGAAGATGCCGGGGCGGCTCTGTGCGCCTGTGGCGTCTCAGCGCGCGCGGCCGGTCCCTTCATCAAAGATGCCGGAGCCAGACTGACGGTGACGACCTTGCCCGGTGGCCCAACGGCCGGAGCGGCAGCGCCCCCAACCGTAACATTCAGCGCCTCCGGTTTGCCCGCCTTCAGCATCGGCGCAACGGCGGTCGATGGAACGGTGTAGGTCTGCCCGGCCTGAAGTTCCGCCTCGAACAAGGTTTTGCCTTGATCTGTAACCTGGATCCACGCCGGACCCGTCGCGGCGAGCACAATCGGGCCCTGAGCAGTAGCGGCGGGAGCGGGTGCGGGAGCCGCGACCTGCTTCGGAGGCGAAGCGGTCGGCGCGGACGCGCTCGCTTCCTGCGTTTTGGACGCGGGGCTCGGCTCGAGCGAACGGTTGTTGAGCCACGTCATGACGACCACCAGCACGATGACCGCGGCGATCCCGCCGAACACCAGCGATTTGGGCATGGTGCGCCGGGGATCGGCCGGTTCGAACACGTCGGCGGCGTTCGAGGCGAAGCGTTGCCCGCCCATTTCCTCGCGCAGCTGGTTGCCGATTTCGGTCCGGTCCAGCCCGACCGCCGCGGCATAATTTTTGGCAAAGCCGATCGTATACGTCGGGGCCGGAAGATTGTCCCAATCGCCGGTTTCGATGCTTTCAAGATGGCGCTGCGGGATTCGAGTTTGTGCGGCCACATCCTCGAGGCTGAGCCCCTTGTCCTCCCGTGCCACCCTGAGTTGCTCGCCGACCGGCGGGAGCTCCGCCTCGACCTGTTCTTCGTCCAGCGGCTCGGGTTCGGGATCGCGCTTGGCCATGACTCTTGTTTGAGGGCTATGCGGCGAGTGTCAACCGCCCCTAACCGATTATGACGTTATGCCTTCGCGCCCAATCAGAAAGCGCCTTGCGCATGTCCTTCGGCGGACGGGCGAGGAGCTGATCCATGCGGCTTCGGATCGCGGCGGCGTCGAGCGATCGAACCATCGCCTTGAGCGGCCCGACGGCAGCCGGAGTGATCGAGAAATTTTCCGCTCCGAGGCCGACCAGCGCCATCGCCTCCAGTGGGCGCCCGGCCATTTCGCCGCAGATCCGAACCGGCACTTCGGCGGCGCGCGCCTGATCGAGAATTCGCTTCAGAAACCGCAGGATCGCCGGGCTTAGCCAATCGTAGCGTTGTGCCAGCCGCGGATCGGACCGGTCGGCGGCGAAGAGGAACTGCGTCAGGTCGTTAGTGCCGATCGACAGGAAATCGACTCGGGGCAGCAGCTGGTCGAGCATTTCGGCCAGGGCGGGCACTTCCAGCATTGCCCCGAACTCGATCCGCTTCGGGACCTTGCGGTGGCCCTTGCGCGCCCAGTCGACCTGCTCCTCGAACAGCTTGCGCGCCTGCTCATATTCCCACGGTTCGGAGATCATCGGGAACATGACCCGAAGCACCTTCCCGGCCGACGCCTCGATCAGCGCGCGCGCCTGCGCCTTCATCAGGGTCGAGCGGTCGAGCGACAACCGGAGAGCCCGCCAACCCATCGACGGGTTCTCCGCCTGCTCCTCGGCGTCGTCGGTGAGATATGGAAGCGCCTTATCGCCGCCTATATCGACGGTGCGAAACACGACCGGCCGGTCGCCCGCGGCCTCGAGCACCTTGGTGTAAAGCCTCAGCTGCCGGTCGCGTCCGGGGAGCGTCGCCGATACGAGAAACTGGAACTCGGTGCGGAACAGCCCGATCCCGTCGGCGCCGCTCATCGGCAGGGTCGCCGCGTCCTCGGCGAGCCCGGCGTTGACCATCACGCTGACCCGAACGCCGTCGACCGTCTTGGCCGGAAGGTTCCTGATTGCCGCGAACTCGGCGCGCCGCTTCTGGCTGAGCATCATGCGATGCTCGAAGCCACTGAGCAGCGCCCGCGTCGGCCGGATGATCACGCTGCCGTTGTCACCGTCGACGAGGATGGTCTCGCCCTCCTCGACGCTGTGGCGGATGTCGTGAAGGCGACCGATCACCGGAACGCCGATTGCCCGGGCGACGATCGTCATGTGGGAGGTGAGCGATCCTTCCTCGAGCAGTACCGCCTTGAGCCGGCGGCGGTCGTATTCGAGCAGCTCGGCGGGCCCGAGATTGCGCGCGATCAGCACGGTGTCGCGGGTGAGGCCCGTCTGGGCCGCGGTGCCGATTCGCCCCGAGACGATCCGCAGCAACCGGTTCGACAGGTCCTCGAGGTCGTGCATCCGCTCCTGGAGTAACGGATCGTCAATGTCCTGCATCCGGGCTCGCGTCCGCTGCTGCACCCGCTCGATCGCCGCTTCGGCGGTCAACCCGCTGTCGATCGCTGCATTGATCCGGCGGGACCAGCCCTCGTCGTACGCGAACATTCGGTAGGTCTCGAGGATCTCCTGATGCTCGCCGGTGGTCCCGAACTCCGCGTCGCGAGTCATCGTGTCGATCTGCTCGCGCATCTTGCGGAACGCGCCGTAGACGCGCTCGCGCTCGGCCTCGATATCCTCGGCGACGGTATGCTCGACGACAATGCGCGGCTCGTGAAATACCGCCTGTCCCTTGGCCATGCCGGCGACGAGCCTCAGGCCGGGAAGACGCAGCGGTCCCGAGCTTCGCATTCGGCTGCGGCGCGATCCGTCGACCAGCCGTGCTCCCGCGATCATCTCGGAAAGGACCATCGCGACCGTCTGCAGCGCCTCGATCTCGACGTCTTCGTAGCGGCGCGGTTCGGCATGCTGGACGGCGAGCACGCCGATCGGACTTTCGAGCCGGACGATCGGAACTCCGGCGAAACTGTGGAACCGCTCCTCGCCCGTCTCGGGCTTGTAGAGAAAGGCCGGGTGCTCGGCTGCCTCGGCAAGATTGAGCACGCGTCCCTCGGCGGCGATCGTTCCGACGAGACCCTCGCCGAGGCGGAGCCGGGTTACATGCACCGCTTCCTTGCGGAGCCCGTGGGTCGCGAACAGCTCGAGGAAATTGTCGCGCAACAGATAGATGGAGCAGACGTCGCTATCCATCTTGTCGGCAATGAGGTCGACGACCTGGTCGAGCTTGGTTTGCGCCGATCCGCGCTTCGCCATGATCTCGTGGAGGCCGACGAGAATCTCGCGGGCGGAGGTGGCGGCGGACTGCGGCATTGGCGCACGCGGGCTATCAGATGGACCGCGCGCGTGTCACGCGCGGATGACATGGGATCAGCGGTACCAGCCGCTGACGGACTCCCATTGCGCTTCCCGCTTCATGACGGCGATCGTCTCGTCCGAGACGATGGAATCGAAGCTGATCCCGCACTTGTCCGACGTGCGCCAGACGACGGTGCCCAAGGATTCGAACGCTCCCACCACCACGAAAATATCATGGTTCTCGGGCGGCAAATCACGCGCGTTGAGTTGAGCGCCTCCGATAGAGAGGTCGGAACTGATCACCGAGCGCGAGCGGCCGACGCCGAATGCCGATCCGGCGAGCGTGACCTCTTCGCGCGGCGAGCGGCGCCGGCAACTGTGGGCGTCTGGCTGAGCTTCGACATGCACGCTAGGCACTCCTCACAAGAGCTGGAGCGCATATTGAACTTGGGTGGGCCCGCTGTCGAACGGCGGGATTCGGCCGTTCCGTCGCGGGACGATTCGCGAGCCGTGGACCCAAGCGGAAGCGCATCCATTAAAGCCAATGTTGATCAACCATGCCGCTTTCAGAATCGCGGCGGGGACCATATGTCGGAATTATGCGAACTTCCTTTGATTCTAGCGATTTGAGCTTGCCGGACAGCGGCGGACCGGCGGCGCCCGCACGCCCATCGGCGCGCGAAGGCTTCTACGAAAATCCGATCCTCGACGAGGACTTCCCCGATCCGGCGGTCATCCAGGCGCCCGACGGATATTATTACGCCTATGCGACCCAGACCCTGCGGGACAGCCACTGGCTCAACATTCAGGTCGCTCGATCGAAGGACCTGATCCACTGGGAAAATCTCGGCGACGCGCTACCGAAGAAACCGGACTGGGCGCAGCACACGCAGGACTTCTGGGCGCCGAGCGTGATCTTCGATGGCTCGACCTACTTCATGTATTATTCGGCGACGCCCGACGCGTCGCATCACCATCAACGCGGGCACGCGCTGGCCGTCGCGACGTCGAAGTCTCCAGCTGGTCCGTTCGTCGACATGGGCATGCCGCTGCTGCTGGGCGCGGGCTTCGAATATATCGATCCGATGGCCTACGACGATCCGGTCACGGGCAAGCACCTGCTCTACTGGGGATCGGGATTCCAGCCGATCAAGGTCCAGGAGCTGGCCACCGACCGAGTCTCGTTCGTTCCCGACAGCGCGCCGCTCGATCTGATCTGGCCCAACGGCAGAAAGGGCGGCTTCCCGAGGCTTGTCGAAGCCTCATGGGTAATCCGCCACGGGGACTTCTACTATCTCTTCTATTCGGGGGACAATTGTTGCGGTCCCGACGCTCACTACGGGGTGATGGTCGCGCGTTCGCAGAGCCCGAGGGGACCATTCGAGACGCTCGAGCAGGCCAAGGGCGTGCCGCACAGCCTGATGCTGTTCAAGAGCGAGCACTGGCTCGCGCCCGGCCACAATTGCATCGTGACCGACAAGGCCGGGCAGGAGTGGATCATGTATCACGCGATCGACGTGAACAAGCCGAGACAGCGGCAGGAGGACGAGATCAACAGCCGCCGGGTGCTGCTGATCGACAAGATCCACTGGAAGGACGGCTGGCCCTATGTCGGAACGCCGTCGGACACGCCGCAGAAGGCGCCGGTTACTTAGGCGCGCCGCCGACCGACGGCGTTGATCACGCGAGTGTCGTCCATCATCTGAAACTGCTCCCGCTGGAGCTCAAACTCGGCGAGCAATCGTTCGTCCACGTGGCGGTGGCCGTTGGCGACCACGGTCGAGAACAGCCCCGTCTCCGCATGGCGTGAGTTGTCCCAACCTGGATACGCGGTGATCGGGTACCAGCAGATGCCGCGCATATCGACGCCGCGGCGGATCGCCTGGCGCGCCTCGTTGCAGACGTAGTGAAGCCACGAGGGCTTGCCAGAGCCTTCGGCGCCGGTTTCGGACAGGAACATGGGCTTTCGATACCGCTCCGCCATCTCGACCAGCATGTCCGCTAAAGGCCGATACTCGTGGTGGCCCATGGGGACGGTGGGACCTTTCCAGTACCATTGGTTGTGCGGGTAATAATTCCAGCCGACCACGTCCACGAGCGACGGATCGCCGTCCAATTCGGGTTCGCTCCGGCCAATGATCCAGTCGTACGCCTCGTACATGCCGTTGAGGTTCTGCTGAGCGCCGCGCAGCGTACTTCGCCGCCGATCGTGCGGGGCGATGTGGATCAGCGGCTCGGCCCAGACGATGGTCGCGTCCGGCCAGCGCTGCTTGATTGCGCGTGACGCCGTGATCGCCGTCCTGACCAGCTGGCGCTTGAACCAGCCGCGCTGCTCGGGACCGACCTGCGGGAAATAGCCGTCGTCGACGGCCCAGGAGATGAAGTTGATCTCGTTCAGCGGGCAGACCAGCGGCGGCCTTTTGCTGATCGACTGCTGGAGCTCCAGCGCGGCAATCGCGAACTCCGTGAAGCGATCGGGGAATTCGGGCGCGGCCTGATCGACGCAATCTGGCGAACCGTAGTGGAACAGGTCCCAAATAACCTGGACTCCCACTTCCTCGGCGGCCTCGAGCATCGGCAGCCAACTCGACCAGTCATATTTGCCGGGCGATTTCCCGATCAGGTGCCAGCGCAAGCCGTCGCGAAGCGTGTCGAAGCCAAGCTGCTTGCACAGGCGATAGTCCAGGAGCGCGTGCTTGTCGTGCCCTGTCGCCTTGATGAGGTCGAGGCGAACGCCGTCCCGCCGCCGGTGCGACGAGCATTCGAAGCCGGCCATGAAAAAGCTGTCGAAATTCGGGTTCATCACTCTTCCAGGTGTTGCAACGCACGCAAACCCGCAAACGCGGCGTTAGGTTGCGGATTGCCACCATTCGTCTTTGTTCGCCGTCAATTCGGCGTAACCGAAGAAACGCCGGAAGGTAGGGCTTCGTTGTGACCCCGTCACGTGCGGGCAGGTACGCCTGCACGAGCGTTTGACGAGGCCTCTTATGTTAAAAACTGCTTTGCTTGCCGCGGCCGGAGCCGCCGTCCTGATCTCATCGCCGGCCGACGCCCGATATCGCCATTACCGGCATCATTACCGGCACCACATCTACTACCGGTACAGCTATTATTCGCCATACCGATACTACTACTCCTATCCGGCTTACTCGTACTCGTACCCGGCCTATTATGCTTACCCGTACTACAGCTACCCGGCCTATTACTCCTATCCGGCCTACAGCTATCCGACGTACGGGATTTCGATCGGGTTTGGCGGATATCGCTACCGGCGCTGGTAATTAGCGAATGACGAGCAGCTCGACCGATCCGGGAAGGATTGGCGGGCGCCCGCCACCTGCGGGTAGAGGACCGAATTTCGCGCCCATCAGGTAGACCGTCCCGGTCGACGGATCGACGGTGCCGGTCCGCGCGCCGACCTCGGTCTGGACCGTCGCGATCTTGCGCGGCAGCGACCCGCTGGTGTCGATCACCGCGAGCGTGCCGTCGCCACCGCTCGGAATATAGGCGCTGTGCCGCACCGGATCGGCGAAGGCGCCGTCGGGGCGCGGACCGATCGGAATGTCGCCGAGGGAAGTCATGTCGCTCGCACGAACAAGCTTGGCGACGCCATTGGCGCAAGCCGAGATGAGCACGCCGGGGGTGACGTAAGCGAGACCGGTCGGGTGCTGGCAGCCGGCGAGCGGCACAGTGCGAACTACCTTCCGAGTGCCAACATCGACCTCGGCCAGTTCGCCTTTGTCGGTGACGTTGACGAACAGGTTTCCGCGGCCGTCGATCGCCGGAAATTCGATCCCGCTGCCGATGTTTACCTTGCCCACGGCTTTGCCTGCGACCGGATCGACGATGCTGATGGTCCCGGAATCGCCGTTCATCACCCACACGGATCGGGTGCTCGGTTCGTAAATGGTGGCATCTGCATCGGGGTCGGTCTTGACCTCGGCGGTGACCTTTCCCGTGGTGCGATTGAAGACAATCGCCGCGCCCGCGGCCTCGGTCGCAAGCGCGAGATCAGTCCCGGGGACGACCGTCACGCCGTGAAAGCGGGTGCCCTTGATCAGGTCCGAGGTGACCGCGCCGGTGCGCGGATCGATTTCATCGACGCCATCGGAGCGGGACACGAAGACTCGATGGGTCTTCGGATCGACCGTCAGAATATCCCAGCCGCCATCGTGGAGCGGAATTCGCTGAACGACTTGCGGAGCCGGAGCGGCGCCAAGCATGAATGCGGCGGAGACAACGAGCAACAGTTGCTTCATCGATGGGGCCCTTTCGCCGGCATCTGTTCCACGGCGGACGCGAAGCGCAAAATTAAATTGCCGTCATCCGCGGCTTTCGAGCGCCGCTGCAGCCTCGTCGACCAGCTCCTGAATGATCGCCGTCACCGGTTCTTCCCGATTGACCATCCCGACCGACTGACCGGCCATGACCGACCCGCTTTCGACATCGCCGTCGATCACCGCGCGGCGAAGCGCGCCGGCCCAATAATGCTCGATCTGGAGCTGGGCCTCGGCCATCTCGATGGCGCCTTCGTCGAGCTTTTGCGCGACCTCCCGCTGCTTCGCAGCGAAGTTCACCATCTCCTGATTCTTGAGCGCCCGCACCGGGATGACCGGCAGGCGGGGGTCAATCTGGACCGAAGGGATCGCGTCGCGCGCCGAGGCGCGAATGAAGGCCTTTTTGAAGTTCGGGTGCGCAATACATTCGGTCGCGCAGACGAAACGGGTGCCGAGCTGGACCCCGACCGCACCCATTTCGAGGTAAGCGGCGATCGCTTCGCCACGACCGATCCCGCCGGCGACGAATACCGGGATGTCCTTGGCGATGTTCGGCAGAATCTCCTGCGCGAGGACCGACGTGGAGACCGGGCCGATGTGGCCGCCCGCCTCCATTCCCTCGATCACCAGCGCGTCGACGTTGGAGCGCATCAGCTTCTTGGCCAGTGCGAGTGCGGGGGCGAAAGCCATTAGCTTCGCGCCGCGGCCCTTGATCTTGTCCATCGCCCAGCCTGGCGGAAGCCCGCCCGCCAGCACGACATGACCGACATCGTGCTTTGCGCAGACATCGATCAGCTCCGAAAGCTGGGGGTGCATGGTAATCAGGTTGACTCCGAACGGCCGGACGGTGCGAACCTTGGTCTCGGCAATCTCAGTGTCGAGCAATTCGGGGCTCATGGCCCCGCAGGCGATCACGCCGAAGCCGCCCGCGTTGGAGATGGCGGAAACCAGGTGGCGCTCACTGATCCAGCTCATCGCCCCGCCCATGATCGCCACGTCGCAGCCGAGGAACTCGGTACCGCGGTGCATCAGCTCCTTCAGGCGCTTGTGGCCTGCGCTCTCCTGCATTGGGCGGGGATCGGAAATCAGCCCTTCGCCGCTCATTCGCATCTTCCGACAACACCCTCCCCCTTGATGGGGGAGAGGAGGGAGGGGGTGAGGTTCATCATAGGGCGGCGTCTCTAGCGAAGAGATCACCCCACCCCAACCCCTCACCATCCAGGGGAGGGGCTTTGATCCTTACGCAGCCTGCTCCGCATCGAGTCCGAAGGCGGTATGGAGCACGCGGACGGCCAGCTCGGTATATTCTTCCGGCAGCAATACCGAGACTTTGATTTCCGAGGTCGAGATGGCGAGAATATTGATGCCGCGCTCGGCGAGGGTTTCGAACATCTTGGCGGCGATGCCGGCGTTGGAGCGCATGCCGATGCCGACCGCGCTGACCTTCACTACTTCGGTGTTGGTCATGATTTGGTCGAAACCGATGTCCGCCTTCGCTTTCTCGAGCGCCGCGACCGCATGGGCAAGCGATGCCGTCGGGACGGTGAACGTCAGCGAGCTCGACCGTCCCGTGCCCGCCCCGCTCTGAACGATCATGTCGACGTTGATGTTGGCGGCCGCCAAGGGCGCGAAGATCGCGGCGACGGTCCCAGGCCTGTCCGGAAGACCGGTCAGCGTGACCCTCGCCTCGTTCTTGTCGTGGGCGATCCCCGTGACGAGCTGGCGTTCCATGTTGAGCTCCTCGATTTTCTCGTCGCCGACGATCAATGTTCCAGGCCGGTCCTCGAAGGATGAGAGGACCTGCAACGCCATGTTGTAGCGCATGGCGAGCCCGACCGAGCGGGTCTGCAGCACCTTGGCTCCGACCGACGCCAGTTCGAGCATTTCCTCATAGGTGATCGCATCGAGCTTCCTGGCTCGCGGGACGATGCGCGGGTCGGTGGTGAACACGCCTTCGACATCGGTGTAAATGTCGCAGCGATCTGCCTTTACCGCGACGGCGAGCGCAACGGCGGAGGTGTCCGAACCGCCCCGGCCAAGGGTCGCGAGGTCGCCTTCGGCGGTAATGCCCTGGAAGCCGGGGATGACCGCGATTCCGCCCTTCGCAAACACGTCCTCAAGGATGTTCGCTTCGATGTGATCGATCAGCGCGGAACTGTGGCCCGAGGCGCGGATGGGCAGCTGCCAGCCGATATAGGACCGCGCGTTGACGCCCATGCCCGAAAGCGTGATCGCAAGCAGACCGGACGTGACCTGCTCTCCGCTGGCGACGACCACGTCATATTCGCGTGGGTCGTAGAGCGGGGCGGCTTCCTTGCAGAGCTGGACGAGGCGGTCGGTTTCGCCGGCCATGGCGGAGACGACGACGGCGACCTGGTTGCCGCGATCGGCCTCGCGCTTCACCAGCCCGGCGACGTGGCGGATGCGCTCGATGCCCGCCATCGAGGTGCCGCCGAATTTCATCACGATACGCCCCATCGAGCGCGGGCTTTAGCTGCTGGCGGCGTCGGCGCAACCGCCCAGCCATTCGGGCACGCGGTCGGCAGCAATGAGCCGGTCCACGTCGATGCGTGGGCGAACTACCGCCCAGCGGCTGCCGTCGACCAGCACCTCGGGAGTCAGTGGGCGCGAATTGTAGGTGCTCGACATGGCGGCTGCGTAGGCGCCTGCCGTGCGGAAGATGACGAGATCGCCCGCTTCGGCCTCGTCCATCCGTCGGCCCGTCGCGAAGGTGTCGCCGGTCTCGCACACGGGCCCGACGACATTGGCGATGCGCTCCCGGCCGTTCGGGTGCACAGCTTCGATCCGGTGCCAGGCGTCGTACAGCGCTGGCCGCATCAAATCGTTCATCGCTGCGTCGACGATGACGAACGGACCGGTCGCGCCGGGCTTCACGCGAATGACCCGCGACAGGAGCACGCCCGCATTGCCTACGATCAGCCGCCCGGGCTCGAACACCAGCCGCACATCCCAGCCGCCGGCAATGCGACGGACCATCGCCCCATATTCCTCTGGCGTCGGCGGCGGCGGCTGATCCGGATCGTAAGGCACACCGAGTCCGCCGCCGAGGTCCGCAATGCTGATGTCGTGACCGGCAGCGCTCAGCTCGGCAATTAATTCGCCGACCCGGCCGAACGCCCGTTCGAGCGGGTCGAGGCTGGTCAGCTGACTGCCGATGTGAACGGCGATGCCCTGAACGGTAAGGCCGGGTAGCCCGGCGACGCGATTGTAGGCGTCGAGCGCGTCCCCGATCGCGATCCCGAACTTGTTCTCGGCCGCGCCGGTGGTGATTTTCGCATGGCCGCCAGCCGCGACGTCCGGATTGACCCGAAAGCCGACGGGCGCGATTCGGCCCATCGCCGCCGCGACGCCGGACAGCATCTCCGCTTCGGACAGCGATTCAAGGTTGAACTGGAAGAGTCCGCGTTCGAGCGCGAGCGCCATCTCCTCCTCGGTCTTGCCGACGCCCGAAAAGACGATCTTCTCTGACGGCACCCCGGCCGCGGTTGCTCGCCGGTATTCTCCGCCGGAAACCACATCGGCGCCCAGTCCGGCTTTCGCCAGAGTGGCGATGACGGCGCCATTGGGATTGGCCTTCACCGCATAGGCGATCAGCGGATCGGAGAGGCCCTCCAGCGCCTCGCGCAACGACCTGACATGCCGGCACATGGTCGCGGTCGAATAGATATAAACCGGGGTTCCGACCTCTCGCGCGATCTCGGCGAGGGGCACCTCTTCGCAATAAAGCTCGCCGCTTCTCAGCTGGAAATGGTCCATCGCGCCGCTCTCAACGCACGAGGTTCTTCCCCTTTGCAAGCCTTGGGAGCATGGGAGAGACATGGCCGGGACCAGCATCGTCGCTGACGAAATCAGGCAATTCGCGAGCCATGCGGGTGACTGGTGGGATCCGAACGGGTCCGAGGCGATGCTCCACAAGCTCAATCCGGTCCGGCTCAAATACATCCGCGACCAGATCGATCAGCATTGGCAATTCGACGAATGCTCGCGGACTCCGCTCGAGGGGAAATCGGCGCTCGACGTGGGCTGCGGCGCGGGGCTGCTGACCGAGCCGCTGGCGCGGCTCGGAGCGAAGGTGATGGGCGTGGATGCGTCCGCGGAGCTGATTGCCGTCGCGCGCAATCATGCAGGGGCGATGGGGCTGGAGATCGAATATCGCGCCGGTGACGTGCAGGCGCTCGACGGGCAGTTCGACCTCGTCACCTGCATGGAGGTCATCGAGCATGTTGCCGACCCGGGGGCGTTCGTGAAGGCGCTGGCGAAGCGGCTAGCGCGGGACGGGCTGCTGGTGATGTCGACTCCCAATGCGACGGCGCTCTCGCGGCTGATGATGATTACCGTTGGCGAGGGGTTGGGGCGCATCCCCCGGGGCACGCATGATTTCGACAAATTCCTTCCCCCAGATCAGCTAAAAGCGCTTCTGTCGGACGCCGGACTCAAGTGCCTCGACGTCGCGGGGATCGGCTGGTCGGCGACGCGCGGACTGCACCTCAGCGACGACCTGCGGCTGAACTATCTCGTTGCGGCTGCCCGCGTTTAGCCGAAGCTCAGCTCAACGCGATTCAACCACGGCCCGCACATAATGGGCATTAACCATATGGCCCAATTTGGGACGGGCCCTAAGCCTTTGAAATTCCGAATCTTAGGGCCGGGGGGCCAGTCATGGGTTTTCTATTCAACTTCTCCTCGCGCGACATCGCGATCGACCTCGGCACCGCCAACACCGTTGTCTACGTCCGCGGCCAAGGCATCATCACCAGCGAGCCATCGGTCGTCGCCCTCGAGGTGGTGAACGGCGTCCGCAAGGTCCACGCGATCGGTGACGATGCCAAGCTGATGCTCGGCAAGACTCCGGCGAACATCCGGACCGTCCGCCCGCTGCGCGCCGGAGTCATCGCGGACCTCGAGGTCGCCGAGGAGATGATCAAGCATTTCATCCGCAAGGCGCATGGCGGCCCCAGCCGATTCGCGCGCGGCCCCGAAGTCGTGATCTGCATCCCGTCGGGCGCCACATCGGTCGAGCGGCGCGCGATCCGGGACGCGGTGAGCAACGCCGGCGCGGACCGGGTCTCGCTGATCGAGGAGCCGATGGCGGCGGCGATCGGCGCCGGCCTTCCGGTCGCGGAACCGATCGGATCTATGGTCGTCGATATCGGCGGCGGCACCACAGAGGTCGGGGTGATTTCGCTCCAGGGGCTCGCACTCTGTCGCTCGGCGCGAGTCGGCGGCGACAAGATGGACGACGCAATCGCCTCTTACGTCCGGCGCAACTTCAATCTGCTGATCGGCGAAGGCACCGCCGAGCGCGTGAAGCTGGAGATCGGCTCGGCGGTCCGGCCCGGCGACGGAGTCGGCCTGAAGACGACCGTCCGCGGGCGCGACGTCGGTCGCGGAATGCCGAGCGAGATCGAGCTCGATCAGGCGCAAGTGGCCGATGCGCTGAGCGAGCCCGTCAACCAGATCATCGAGGTGGTCCGGACCGCGCTCGAGCACACGCAGCCCGAAATCGCAGCAGATGTCATCGATCAGGGCATCACCATGACCGGGGGCGGATCGCTGCTCCGCGACTTCGCGACCGTGCTCCAGGATTCGACCGGGCTTCCGGTCCACATCGCCGACGATCCGATGAGCTGTGTCGCGCTCGGCGCGGGCCGCACGCTCGAGGATCAGGTCTATCGCGGCGCGTTAATGGCCGCTTGACCCTTTCGAGCTAATTTGCGGGCATCGGAGTTGAATCGCAGATGCCCACGAGCTTCCTCGGCCTGTTCTTCTTCGCGCTGGCGCTGTCTCTGCCGGCGACGTTCGTCGCGGCGGTCGTTCAGCTGATCATTCGCCGCTACCGGACGCCGATCCGCTAGAAGTCGACCTTGTCGTAGTGACCCGGAGGGACGATCACCTCCATCCGCTCGGCGAGCAGCGGCCGGAAGCAGGGCCGCGACTTCATCACGGCGTACCAGTCCTTGGTCTGCTTGTGGCCCCGCCAGTCGAGCGCGCCCAGATAGTCGATCACGCTCAAATGCGCAGCGGCAGTGAAGTCGGCGAGGCTGAGCCCCGGCCCCGCCAGCCAGCGGCGATGGTCGAGCAGGTAATCGATGTAATCGAGATGCTCCGATGCGACCCGCATCGCCTCCCTCAGCACCCGAGTGTCGGGTGATTCGCGGCTAACGAGGCGCTTTCTCATCCGCTCGTTCATCAGCGGCTCGACGGCTTCCCGATAGAGCTTCAGGTCGAACCACTCGGTCATTCGGCGGATTTCGGCGCGCAAGGCCGCATTGCCGTGGATCATCGGCATCCGGTCGACCGTCTCGTCGAAGTATTCGACGATCGGCTGTGATCCGATCAGCGTGACGGCCTGGTCGGGCTCGACCATCACGGGGGCCTCGCCAGCGGGGTTCAGGTCCATGAACTCGTCGCGCTTCTCCCAGGGATTCTCGCGCACCAGCTCATGGCCGACGCCTTTCTCCGCGAGAACGAGCCGGACCTTTCGGGAAAACGGGCAAAGCGGGAACTGGAAGAGCTGCCACATGGCGCGGCAGCTTTAACGCGGGTTACGCGCGCGTAAACCGTCAGCGCTGCGGGTAATTCGGATCGGGCAGATTCGAGACGGCGCGCTTCAAGGAGCGCTGCGCGTCATCGACGTCGCGCATCACCTCGGGCAGGACCCGCTTCATCGCCTGCATCCTGCGCATAACCTTCGGTCCGACCGTCGCGACCTCGTGCTGGACATCGCGGTCGAAGTTCGGGTCCTTGCGGCGGATGATGTCGCCCACCGTCGTGTTGCGCTCCTCGGGAGTTGCTTCGCGGCCGTCGAGCGCAGCCTTCATGTCGCCCACGCGGATGTTGAGCACCGCAGTCGACAGCGCCTGCATCGTTCGTGCGAGCTTCATCGCGGCCGCAGGGTCGGTGAGCTCCGGCGGGAGCTGAATCGAGGCGGGAGGCGGGGCGTCCTGCGCGAACGCCGGCGTTGCGCTGAGCAGCAGCGGAAGGATCAAAAGACTCTTGTGCATCGCGGTCACCGTCTAAGTGACTGAATAATCAGCCTGCGGTTAAGCCGGCGCAAGTTAAAATTCAGCGCATCGTCAGCCACACCAGCGCCACCACCCCGGCGACGATCCGGTACCAGGCGAACGGCGCGAAGCCGTGGCGCGAGATGTAATGGACGAAGGCGCGGACCACCACGAGCGCGACGAGGAAGCTGACGACGAAGCCGACAGCGACGGTCCCGAAGCCGACGCCGTGCGCACCGGCAGCGATGTCCTGGTGATGCTTGGCGAGCTCGAGAGTCGTCGAGCCGAGCATCGTCGGAATCGCGAGGAAGAAGCTGAACTCGGCCGCCGTCCGGCGCTCCACGCCGAGCGACAGCGCCCCCATGATCGTCGCCCCGGAGCGGCTGACACCCGGAATCATCGCCAAGCACTGGACGATGCCCACGCCCAGGGCGGTTTTCGCGGGCATTTCGGAGACGCCGACCACATCCGACCGCTTCACCAGGCGCTCGATCACGATGATCGCGATGCCGCCGAGGATGAACATGACCGCTACCAGCTTCGGATCGCCGAGCAGCGCCTCGATATACTTGATGAGCAGGAATCCGAGCACCGCGGCAGGCAGAAAGGCGATCAGGACATTGCGGACGAACAGCCACGACATCCGGTTGTTGCGGATCAGCCCTTCGATCACCGCCCAGAAGGTCCTCCAGTAGAGGACCACGATCGCGAGGATCGCGCCCAGCTGGATGATGACATTGAACGCCGCCCATTTCTCCGCGTCGAAGCCCAAGAGCTCGGTCGCGAGGATCAAATGGCCGGTCGAAGAGACGGGGAGGAATTCGGTGACGCCCTCGACGATGCCGAGGATGATCGCGATCAGGAGGATTGGCATCGAAAGAAGTCAGCCGGTCAGTTGGCGGCGGTCAAATTAATTCGGCGGCTGGCGAAGCGATTGCCGCCGAAGCGGCCGAGCCATTCGGGTGCGACCGCCGCGAGCGGGGTCGGATTGATGTCGAAAGCGCCGAGCCCCGGAAGTTCGCCCGAGGCCAAATTGTCCTGCCCGAGCATCAGCCACTGGTCGCGCGTCAGCGGCGCTCCGGGAAGCCATCCGAACCGCGAGAGCAGGCTTCCGAAGACATCCGGCATCTCCACAATCTCAGGTTGCTGGCCGGTGATGGCGAGAATGGCCCGGTGAAGCTCGACCATGCTCATCACCTGGGGGCCCGCGATTTCATAAGCCTTGCCGCCGTGCGTCCGCGGGTGCAGCGCGGCCATGGCAATCGCCCTGGCGAGATCGCGGACATAGACCGGCTGGAAATTGCGCCTCGCCGCAATCACCGGAAGGACGGGAAGCCGGGCCATGCGCGCGAAGCGGTTGGTGAGATCGTCCTCCGGGCCGAAGACCAGCGAGGGACGGATAATCGTCGCACTCGGAAAAGCAGTGCGGACTGTCGCCTCGGCCTGCGCCTTGGTGCGACCATACATGGATTCGGAATCGAGGCGCGCGCCGATCGCCGACACGTGGACCAGCGATCCGATTCCCTCTTCGGCCGCCACCTCGGCGACGTTACGCGCGCCGTCGACGTGCACTTCGCGCATCTTGCCGCCGAACGTGCCGACCAGGTTGATGACCGCAGTCGCGCTCCTGATCGCGTTGCGGACGCTGTCCTTGCTCGTGATGTCCGCAGTCTCGAACCCGAACTGCCCGACCTGGCCAAGCGGCTGAAGGAAATAATCGTCACGGCGGTCGCGGCTCGCGACCCGCACCCGGATTCCGCTCCTGAACAGATATTCGCAGACATAGCGGCCGATGAAACCGGCGCCGCCGAAAACGGTGACAAGCTGTTCCGAACGCTCGATCATGGGGTGGCGCCCTACCCTCTCGCTTCCTAGATTGACAAGGCGGGTTGGCGGCCCTTAAGCGCCGCCCCCTGCCAAAAGCTTGCAACGTGCCCAGGTGGCGGAATTGGTAGACGCACCAGCTTCAGGTGCTGGCGCTCGCAAGGGCGTGGAGGTTCGAGTCCTCTCCTGGGCACCATCCTCGCCCGCAGCTATGCCGGGGATATAGCGAGCACGAGGATCGCGAGCGCAAGCGAGCGGCCGACAACCCCACAGACTTGCCACCCCGCCGTTCCCCCGCTTAGTGCGGGCCATGAAACGTCAGTTCAACGCAAATGCGATCGTCGACGAGCTCGCGGCGATCTACGACGAATCGGTCGCCAACCTGCGCCGGGCGCTCTCCCGCTACATCGAGGACCGGACGCCGCCCGACCCCCGCACGCGCAGGAAGGGCGCGTTCGCCTACCCCGAGCTGAAGATCGACTACTCCGGCAAGGGGCCGGCCTCGGCGCCGGCGCGCGCCTTTGCCCGCCTTACCCAGCCAGGCAGCTACGCAACGAGCATCGCCCGGCCCGAGCTGTTCCGCGATTATCTCGTCGACCAGCTCGATCACCTCGACCGCGACTATGACGTGGCGGTCTCGGTCGGCCGCTCGGCGAGCGAGATCCCCTATGCCTATGTGATCGAGAACAGCGGGATCGTGGTGGGCGACATCGGCACCGCCGAGCTGTCGCGCTTCTTCCCGTCGAACGAGCTGGTGCATCTGGGCGACGAGATCGCCGACGGAGTCTGGACCCGCTCGCCCGACCAGCCGCGGCCGCTCGCGCTTTTCGACGGGCCGCGCACGGACTTCAGCCTCGCTCGCCTGAGACATTATACCGGCACGCCGCCGGAGCATTTTCAGCAATTCGTGCTGTTCACCAATTATGTCCGCTACGTCGACGAGTTCGTCGCGGTGGCGATCGACACGCTTCGGCGCAAGGATTCGCGGTTCACGTCATTGTCCGTGCCGGGAGCGGTGTTCGAGCCGGGCGAGCTGACCGACGCCGAGGCGCAGATCGCAGCGGGCCAGTGGCGGCGGCACCAGATGCCCGCCTACCATCTGATGGCCGAGGACCGCACCGGCGTCACTCTGGTCAACATCGGAGTCGGGCCCGCCAACGCCAAGACGATCTGCGACCATGTCGCGGTGCTCCGGCCCGAGGTGTGGCTGATGATCGGCCATTGCGGCGGCCTCAGGCCGAGCCAGACGATCGGCGATTACGTCCTTGCCCACGCCTATCTGCGCGACGATCATGTGCTCGACGACATGCTTCCGCCCGAGGTCCCGCTGCCGGCCATCGCCGAGGTGCAGAACGCGTTGTTCGACGCGACGACGGCGATCACCGGCGAGGACGAGGACAGCGTCAAGCGGAGGCTGCGCACCGGAACGGTGGTCACCACGGACGATCGCAATTGGGAGCTGCGCTATGCCGCCAGTGCGCTGCGCTTCAACCAGAGCCGGGCGGTGGCGATCGACATGGAATCGGCGACGGTCGCGGCCCAGGGCTACCGATTCCGCGTTCCTTACGGGACGTTGCTCTGTGTCTCTGACAAGCCGCTCCATGGCGAGCTGAAGCTGCCGGGGCAGGCCAACGCCTTTTACGAGCGCGCGGTCAGCCAGCACCTCAGGATCGGGATCGAGGTGCTGAACCTGCTCCAGCGCGAAGGCGAGGAGCTGCACAGCCGCAAGCTGCGCAGCTTCGACGAGCCGCCGCTGCGGTAGGATTCCTCCCTATCCGCAGATGGGGAGGGGAACCATCCAACGAAGATTGGATGGTGGAGGGGTCTAATTTAGCGCCAGTTACCCCTCCACCAGCTACGCTGGTTCCCCTCCCCACGAGCTTCGCTCGCAGGGAGGAACCTTTAGTTCACCGATAGCACCTGCCCCGCGCGGGTGACCTCGACTTCCGTCGCGGTTGCGGTTCCGCTCTTTCCACCGACGGCGCGGCGCTTCACCTGGCCGATGATCTTGACCGTCTTCCCGACCAAGGCAGCCTTGAGATCATCGCCATATTTCTTCGTAAGCTCCGGCATGGCCGAGGGGCGGATCACGACCCCGAGGTTCTGCGGCGAGTGGAAGTCCTTCTCGCTGTCGAGATAATAGCCGCCGCGCGACTTGACGGCGTTCTGGACCTTGAACTCGAACACCGCGCGAACTGGTCGCGGCGACGCAGCCGCGGCACGGCCGATCGACTGAGCGGCCGTCAGTGTATCGAGCTGATGCTGCTGGGCGGAAGCGGGAACGGCGAGAAGGAGACAAGCGAACAAGGCAGTGGCGCGCACGGGCATCCTCCGCAGATTGTTACCCGAGCGGCACGAACATTATCGCCCCGGACGCCCGAGGCAAGCCGCGGATTATTTGGCGGGAAGCACCGGCTCGGCGAACAGCGCATTGAGGTAGGCCGCAAGCCGCACCCCGCCTTGCGCCAGCCGCCGCTCCATCACCGGCGTGAAGCGATAGACGTAGGAGTAGCTGAGGTCCGGCACGGCCGGCTCGCCCTTCTTCACCTTCTTGCCCTTGACCTGCTTCGGCATGTCGGCCGCGGTCGGATAGACCGTGTCGCGGATCTCGGCGCTCTCGCTGATCCAGTCGCGCGGGTTCACGTCCCACCAGGTGACCACGTCCGCCGGGCTGATGTGCCGCTCGAGCCTGGCGGCCATTTCCGTGAACGACAGCTGCTGCTCGTCGACCAGCGCCGAGTCCCACACCGCATGAAGATTGGTCGGCTTGCCGAACCAGGTGACTTTCACGTCATTGCCGCCCTTGTCGCAGCATTTGCCGGCGTGGAGCGGCTGGTGGAGGTCGCCGACGAGGTGGACGATGAAGCGCAGCGCGGTCTGCTTGTCGGCGCGGCTGGCGTTCGGGTCCTTCAACACCGCGCTGAACTTCGCCAGCGCCTCGAGCGCATCGCCGGTCGGCGGCGCGTGGTCGTAGACGATGCCGTTGAGCGTCACGTAGTGCCACGGGCTCGCCTGCTTCTGCCAGAAAGGTGACGGGTCGGCGCGCATGTCGTCGGGCCAGGTCGCGGCCTCGTCGAGGCTCTCGCTGGGGCCGAGGATCTCTTCGACGTTGGCTCGGGCCAGGCCGCTCAACTCCGTGTCGGCGATCGCCGCGACGACGCGGTGGCCGGTCCGGCCCCAGGCGAGGGCTGGTGACGGGACCAGCGACACCGCTGCAACCAAGCTGACGAACAACCGAGCATTCATTCGCAATTCCTCCGAGCGTCATTGCGAGCGTAGCGAAGCAATCCAGGAAGAAAAATGGTTTCACACGAAGGCGCAAAGGCGCGAAGAAAAATGTTCGCGCGGAGACGCGGAGACGCGGAGCTGACGTCATCCCGGCCTTGGGCCGGGATCTGCTTTCATTCTCAAGCCCACCAGAAAGGCGGGTCCCCGCTTTCGCGGGGATGACGAGTTGGCGGCCTTTGCGCCTTCGTGCCTTTGCGTGAAACTTCCATCTTCTCCGCGACTCCGCGCCTCCGCGCCTCCGCGCCTCCGCGCCTCCGCGTGAGCAAGAGGAGCTAGCGTGAGTCCTTAGCCGTGCCTAAGGTCCAGATGATGACCGATGAACAATTGCTCGACCTCGCGCGCGCGGCGGCGGCGAAGGCCTACGCGCCTTATTCGAACTTCCACGTCGGCTGCGCGATCGAGTCCGTTGGCGGCGAGGTGGTGACCGGCGCCAACATGGAAAACGCCTGCTATCGCCTCGGGCTATGCGCAGAGCAGAGCGCGCTCACCGCCGCGCAGCACGCATTTGGGCTCGACAAAGTTGCGCGGATCGCGGTCGTCGGCGGCAGCGACGCGACCGTCTGCACGCCTTGCGGAGGATGCCGGCAGGCGATCCTCGAAGCCGCCCAGCTCGGCGGCCGCGACGTCGAGATCATTTGCGGAAGCGGCGACGGCTCAGGCGTCGAGCGGCACAGGATCGGCGAGTTGATCCCGTTTGGCTTCGGCCCGGCGAATTTGGAGACCGCGGGCGATCAATGATGACTCTTCATGACTTCACGCGCTCTTGCGAGGACCTCGAAGCGCGGGGATTTACGGTTCGAAAGGCAGAGTATTGGAACGATGTCTTTGGAAGTTGGGTAATCGAGTTTTCCTCGAAGCTCATTCGACCTCATCGCCTGACTTGGGACGGACGCGATGGGTGGCTGATTCTGCAGAACGAACGCCCGGAGCACGAGCAGACTGAGCGGGTCTCCTTCGAAGAGCTTCGGCGAATGAATTATGAGGACGGCGTTATGGCCTACTCACGACGCAAGTCAGGCGAATGGCAGGACAAGTGGATGAGCAAAGCCGAAGCAGAGCAATCGCTGGAAACTGCGTTGGCGCAGCTTTGACTCAAACTAGCTTAATCTCCCGCAGCCGCTCCTGGAGGTAGTCGTTGGCGGTGATCGCCGGCCACTTGGGCTGCTCGCCGGCGGCCACGGTCTGCGGCAGCGCGTCGATCATGAAATCCGAACGAAAATGCAGGAAGAAGGGCATCGAATAGCGCGCCTTGCTGGCGCGGTCGGGCGCCGGGTTGACGACGCGGTGGGTGGTCGAGCGCAGCTTCCCGTTGGTCAGCCGCTGCAGCATGTCGCCGATGTTGATGACCAGCTCGCCGGGCTTGGGTGACACCGGGATCCAGCGCCCGTCGCGGGTCAGAAGCTCAAGCCCGGCTTCCTCGGCACCGAGCAGCAAGGTGATGGCGTTGATGTCCTCGTGCGCGCCGGCGCGGATATGCTCGCCGGTCGGCTCCGTCTGCGGCGGATAGTGGAGCGCGCGAAGCACCGAATTGCCGTCGCGGACAGCGTCCTCGAAATAATCCTCGTCGATGTTCAGGTAGCGCGCGATCGCCTTGAGCACCTTGAGGCCGGTTCGGTCGAAGGTCGAGAATAACTGCAGGAACGTGTCTTTGAATCCCGCGACTTCCGAGGGCCAGAGGTTGTCGGGCATGTGATCGCGGAAGCGGTGCCCCTGCGGCAAGTCGCGGCCGACGTGCCAGAATTCCTTGAGATCGTGCGCCTTGTGGCCCTTGGCGGTCTCGATCCCGAACGGTGTGTAGCCGCGCGCTCCGCCGCCGCCGGAGATGAGATACTTGCGCTTGACCTCCTCGGGCAGCGCGAAAAAGGCCTTCGCCTTCTCCTCGGCACGATGGATCAGCTCCTCGGGAATGCCGTGGTCAGCGATGATCGCGAAGCCATATTCCTCGAAGCTCCGCCCGAGCTTCTGGGCGAAACCGTCGGGATCGCGATCGGCATCCTTGAGGCTAACGGATGCGATATTGTCATCGGTGATTGTGGCCATGCGTTTCTCTTAAGTCATTGCTGCCGTTGGGAACAGTGGAAGGATTCGTTTCACACGAAGGCACGAAGGCACGAAGGTCAAACGGAGCGGGGCCGTGCTGGTATGAAGTTCGAAGGTCCATTGACGACGCGTTTGAGACCGTCACGGAAGGTTTCGCAGCCGAAGTTCATGAGCAGCCCCAAGGGCTGCTCTGTCAAACGCAGGTATGTGAGTAATTGCTTGGCGTGAACTGGCGCTGTTCGTTCGACGGACTTCACTTCAATAATTAGCTGGTTTTCGATCACGAGGTCGGCTCTGAAGCCATCCGCTATGGTCAATCCCTCAAACTCAATCGCGATCGGCTTTTGGCGTTCGACCAGCAAGCCCATCCGATGGAGACTTGCCGCTAGAACCGCCTCATAGACGCTCTCGAGCAGCCCAGGGCCGAGCTTCTTATGAATGTGGAAACCGCAGTCGATCGTCTGCTTCGCGAGTTCTTCAACGTTGATCATCACGCCACTTCGTGCCTTCGTGTCTTCGTGTGAAACTTAAGGCAGCATTAGACTTGCGAGTGCCGCCGACATCAGGTTCGCAAGACTTCCGGCGAGCAAAGCACGGATGCCGAGCTTGGCGATGACCGGCCGCTGGTTCGGCGCGAGGCCGCCGGTCACCGCCATCTGGATCGCAATCGAGCTGAAGTTGGCGAATCCGCACAAGGCAAAGGTGACGATCTCGCGGCTGCGCAGGCTCAAAGTCGCCGTGTCCATCTTGCCGAGCTCGATGAACGCGACGAACTCATTGAGGACCAGCTTGGTCCCGAACAGGCCGCCGGCCGTTCCCGCCTCGCGCCACGGAACGCCGATCAGGAACATGACCGGCTGGAATAAATAGCCGATCAACCGCTGGAAGCTGAGGTCCTGGATCCCGAACCAGTGGCCGATCCCGCCGAGAATGCCGTTGGCGAGGGCGACCAGTGCGACGAACGCCAGCACCATCGCGCCGACTGCGACGGCGAGCTTGACGCCGGTCTGAGCGCCCTGCGCGGCG
>JBQCCG010000248.1:0-5055 GCA_051962455.1 Sphingomicrobium sp.
GGGCAGCGACCAGCCCGCGCGGTCCCTCCGCACGATAGCAGGCAAGGTCCGCCTCGGCGTAGCGCGCGAGTCCTTCGGCGAATGCCCGCCGCTCCGGAGCCACGCGGTCGATCGCCGCATTGGCGAGGCCGGTCAGCGGCATCGAGCGCGGATCGATCGAATCTCCTACGGCGCGCCATTCGTCGGCGATGGCGTTCGCCAGAGCCTCGGTCGGGACATTCAGCGCCGCTCGCGCAGGCGTCTTCACCGGTCGGCCGTCGAGCCGAAGACCCCAGCCCTCGCCCTCTCGGTCAACAGTGACCTCTTTCCAGAATCGCTTCACTGGCCCTCTTGGTCTCGTCTGTCCCAGGCTCGCTTGAGCAGGTGCGGAGCGAATAGCGCGTCGAGAGCCCCGAGGATCGCGACGATCGCGCCGAGCTGCGGCCATCCGCCGGGCCGGAGGAGACCAGTATAGATGATCGCAAGCCCAAGGAAGAAAATCGCCACGCCGCCGAAGCGGACGAGCGAATAGAGTAGCAAGCGCCGCCTCCCGGTATCCTCATCCATCGCGCTGTCCCCTCACCGCCGCTTCGATTTCTTGCCCGTGCCGCGCGAGCGCCGCTCACCCCGCCGGGTCGGCGGCTTGGGCTTCGGGGCGCGAGGCTCCGGCGGCCGTTCGACGATCTCGCGATCGCCGGATGACTGATCGAAGCCGAGCGTCACCAGCGTCTCGGCGAAATGCGCCGGCAGCTCGGCGGTGACGTCGATCTTGCCCCCGTCGGGCGCATCGATCCGCAGCCGCCGCGCGTGGAGATGGAGCTTGCGGCTGATCCCGCCCGTGAGGAACGCCTCCGCCCCGCCGTACTTCGCGTCGCCGACGATCGGATGTCCGATCGCCGCCATATGCGCGCGAAGCTGGTGGGTCCGCCCGGTCAGAGGCTGAAGCTCGACCCAGGCGGCGCGGTTCCCCGCCCGGTCGATCACTCGCCAGCGGGTCTTCGCCGGCAGTCCGTTCTCCAGGTCGACATGCATCTTCTCGCCGCCGGTGCCGGGCTGCTTGGCGAGCGGAGCATCGATCGTCCCCTGCTCGATATCGGGCACGCCGACGACCAACGCCCAGTAGACCTTGCGCGCGGTCCGGCCCGAGAATGCCTTGGCGAAATGGCCCGCCGAACGCGCGCTCTTCGCCACCACGAGGGCGCCGGACGTGTCCTTGTCGAGCCGGTGGACCAGCTTCGGGCGGCCGCCCTCGCCCGCGAGGCCGTCGAGCAGCCGGTCGAGGTGCTGGTGGGTCTTGGTTCCCCCCTGCGTTGCCAGCCCCGGCGGCTTGTTGAGCACGAAGGCGTTCGGGTCCTCGTAGATCACCATCTCCCGGACGAACTGCTCCTCGTCCCGCGTCAGCGGCTCGCGCTTGACCTGCCGCGGCCTCGATGGCGTGGGCTCGTTCGGAGGGACGCGGATCTCCTGCCCTGCCTCGACACGGTCCCCTGGAACCGCTCGCCTGCCGCCAAGCCGCAGCTGTCCCGTGCGCGCCCAGCGCGAGACAAGGTTGAAGCTGACGTCCGGCAGGTGCCGCTTGAACCAGCGATCCAAACGGATCCCGTCGTCGTCTTCGCTGACGGTGAAGGTGCGGACGTCGGGCATGGTGGGGGCGATAGCAACAAATTCTCCTCCCTGCGAGCGAAGCTGGTGGGGAGGGGGACAATTCAACAAAGATAAATTGGTGGTGGGGCCCACCTCCAGCGAACGGCCCCTCCACCATGCCGCTATCGCGCCATGGTTCCCCTCCCCATCGCTATCGCGACAGGGAGGAGTTACGGCTCCAAAACTCGAACGCCTGCCGCTGAACCTTGCGGATTAGCTTCGCTGCCTTTGGCCCCTCCCACAGACCAGTATAGCCGTGCCTCTTCGCGGCGCCGATCCACCAGCCCTGCCCCGGCAAACCATCAGATTGCCGCACCACCAGCACCGCGAGCTCAGGCTCGCCGAGCGCTTCCGCCTCGTCGTCGACATGGGCGAGCACCTTGCATAATTGCCGCATCTTCGGCCGGCTGAAATGGTGCCCGAGCAGCTCCAGGACCTCGGCATAGCTGATCGCCTGCCCGGCTTGCGCGGAAGCGATCAGGATGGCGCGCACTTCGGCGGGGTCGGCAAGCAGCCCGGCTCTGGACCCAGAATCCCTATCCATCGAGAGCCGTGACATGGCTCCTGGCGGATGATGGACTAGGAGAAACGTGAAGGGCGGGCCAGCAGGCCCCCGTCCGAGCGCTTCGACGACGTTCCGGCACCGGCAGGGCCATGCCCTCCGGGTGCGACGCAAAAGCGCCCTGGAGCGCTCGCTCGCTCGCCAAATAGTCTCTGCTATTCCGCTTCACTCGCTCACTCCCAGAACACTTTTTCGTCAGCATCACGGCCTCGCTCGGATAAGGATTCCGGGTCCTACTCATTCAGTCGGCTGTTGGGTGAAATCGACCGGCGTCAGCTCGAACACCTCGAGCTTGGAGTCGTTCTGCGGCCAGGGAATCACGAGCCGCCAGCGGAAGGGAGCAATGCGCACGAGCACGCCGGCCATGTTGCGCTTGGGATCGTCGCCGTAAGCGAGCGGCGCGGTCTCGTCGCCGAGCGCGAGGCTGCCGAGGAAGATCAGGCGATTGGGATCATCATCCTCCCAGAGGCGGCCTGCGGGGCGCTGGCTGCCGGTCTGCTTCACGATCGTCAGGAGGTTGTCCTCGACTTCGACGTAGCAGAAGAACGGCTTGAAGCTCTCGAAGGCCTTCGCCTTGGGGGTCGCTTTTCCGAGCTTGATCATGCGGCAATTGTAACTGCCAGGAGTGGGATCGGGTCGCGGCAGCGCGGCGCTCGGCACCAGCAGCTTGCCTTCCTTGCGCACCTCCGCCTCATTGGTCTTTTTCGCGTCGGCGAGCGCCTCCTGCCAGGCAAGACCGATGCGATCGAGCCGCTCGCGATCTTCTGTTGTGGCCACCGCACGCCAGGCGGCGGACTTGGGCGGCGGGCCGACCACGACGCTCGGGTGCACACCCGGCGGCAGCTTGGGCTTGGTCGCACAGCCCAGCAGCGCCGCGACGAGCATGATGGCAAGGCTAATCCGGACGGCGCCACGAATCACAACGAAGAGCCCTCCGCTTACCCCTGCGATCCTAACTGACAGCCGGCGGTTCCGGTTTCAACCAACGCGCCGCTCATCATCTTCTTTCATGCAGCGCTTACCGCGGCTAGGCGCCCCGGGAGATGAACGGCGACGCAACCCGGTCACACATGCAATCGCGCACCGGCTTCGCGCTGGGGCTTGCCGCCTACGCGCTGTGGGGCGTCCTTCCGGTCTATTTCAAGCTGATCGAAGCGCTGCCGGCGGTCGATATCGTCGCTCACCGGGTGATCTGGTCGGTGCCGTTCCTCGCGGTCCTGATCGCCTTTTCCCGCGGCTGGCCGAAAGTAGTGGCGGCCGTGCGGGATCCCCGCACTATCGGGATCCTGCTGATCACGGCGACGCTGATCGGCTTGAACTGGCTGCTCTATGTCCACGCAGTGACGAGCGGGCACATCCTCGCAGCGAGCTTCGGCTATTATCTCAACCCCCTGGCGAACGTGCTGCTCGGGCGCTTTGTGCTCCACGAGAAGCTCAATCGTCTGCAGTGGACCGCTGTCGCAATCGCCGCGGCAGGCATTTCGGTGCTCGCCGCCGGAGCATTGAGTCAGTTATGGCTGAGCCTCGCTCTCTGCATCACCTTCGCTCTCTATGGGCTGCTCAGGAAGGTCGTCGCCGCGGATGCCGTGACCGGCCTCGCCATCGAGACCGTCATCCTGTTTCCGCTGGCGCTCCTGTGGCTCGGCTGGCGTCACTCGCAGGGCGAGGCCGTGATGGGTGGAACAGAGACCCTGACGATCCTGCTGCTGCTCGCCGGCATTGTCTCGACGACGCCGCTGCTGCTGTTCACCGCTGCCGCCAGGCGCCTCCAATATTCGACGCTCGGAATGCTTCAGTTCCTGGCGCCGACGCTGCAGTTCGTCATCGGAGTTCTCTACGGCGAGCGGGTGACCCTCGCCCACGCGATCGCCTTTCCCGCAATCTGGATCGCGCTCGGCTTGTACGTCGCCGCACTGCTTCGCTCACCGCGGCTGCCGCAGCCGCCGGAATGATGATAGGAATCGAACCATGTTCAATCTCGCTTCGCTGATCATCGGCTTCGTCGCGCTGATCCTCGCGATCGTCGCGTTCCTTCCGTTGCTCGGCTGGGCGAACTGGCTGATCATCCCCTTGGCGATCATCGGCGCCGGGATCGGGACGCTTTCGCGAGGCACCGCCGGCCGCAACCTCAATATTCTGGTGATCATCGTCGGCATCGTCCGGCTGATGATCGGCGGAGGAATTTTCTGACCCGCGATCCGCGCGTTGACGCCTACATCGCGAATGCGCAGCCGTTCGCGCGGTCGATCCTCAAGAAGGTCCGCGAGCGCGTCCACGCCGTCCTTCCGGATGCCGAGGAAGCGATGAAGTGGAGCATGCCGGCGTATCTCATCGACGGTAAGATCATGCTCGTGACATCGGCGTTCAAAGCCCATGCGGCGCTGAACTTCTGGCGCGGTCAGGAGATTGGCGATGGCCAGCCGAAGGCCGGCGCGATGGGCCAGTTCGGCCGCCTGAGGTCGGTCGAGGACCTTCCGCCCGATGCTGAACTGGACGAGCTGATCCGCGAGGCAGCTGCGATCGCGGAGACCGCACCGGTCCCGCGAAAGCCCAAGCACGCGCCCAAGCCGACGCCGGAGCTTCACCCGGAATTCGCTGACGCGCTGAGCAAGGCGCCAGCGGCGAAGACCGTGCTCGACGGCTTCCCGCCGAGCGCGCGCCGCGAATATCTCGAATGGATTGCGGAGGCGAAGCAGGACTCGACGCGGCAAAAGCGCATCGCGGATGCGGTTCAGTGGCTCAGCGAGGGCAAGCGGCGAAACTGGAAGTATGAATCGTCATCCCGGCCGTGAGCCGGGATCCGCCTTTTCTTCAGGGCTGCGGAAACAAGGCGGAACCCCGGATCAAGTCCGGGGTGACGCTGCGCGTCA
>JBQCCG010000249.1:0-3369 GCA_051962455.1 Sphingomicrobium sp.
GAAGATAGTCGAGTGCCAGCCGGGGATCTGGCCTTATGCGAACAGCAGCGACACTTCGCTGTGCACCGATACGACCAGCGGCACCGCGATTGCCGCAATGGTGCGGTAGGTCTTGTTCCACACTGCCCAGTGCCGCGCCGAGCCGCGCCAGCCCAAGGCGAAAATGCCGAAGAACACCTGCCAGCCACGCTTCTTCGCGCGATCGCGCACGGTCGCGAGATCGGGGACCAGCCCGATGTACCAGAAGAGGATCGACACGGTCAGGTAGGTGAGGACCGCCCAGATGTCCCACTCGAGCGGGCTTCTAAACTGCGGCCACACGCCCATCGTCGCGGGGTAGGGGAACATCCAGTAGAGAAACCACGGCCGCCCGAGGTGGATGATCGGTTCCATCCCGGCACAGATTACCGCGCAGACGGTCATCGCCTCGGCGAAGCGGTTGAGGCTGTTGCGCCAGTCCTGCCCCATCAGCAGCAGCATCGCCGAGATCAGGGTTCCGGCGTGGCCGAGGCCGAGCCACCAGACGTAGAGGTGAATCGCGAACGCCCAGTTCACCGGGATATCGAGGCCCCAGATGCCGACCCCGCGGGCGAACAGCCAGGTAATCGACGCCAGAAACAGCGCGAGTAACGCGAGGCTGAGGATCAGCGCAACCAGCCATGGAATTCGCGCCGGCATCTGCAGCGGGACTCGGGCGACTTCGCGAGCGATGTCTTCGTAAGTCTCGCTGAGCGGGATCGCGGGAGTCTTGCTAGCCATCGCTCGGCTCCTCCCCGATCCGGGCGAGATAGGTCGTGCGCGGACGTGTGCCCTGTTCGGCGAGCAGCGCATAATTGCGCGGGCTCCTGCGCTGCGTCGCGACCGCGCTCTCAGCGTCGGCGAGGTTGCCGAAGCTGATCGCCTTGGCCGGGCAGGCCTGCTGGCAGGCGGTCACCACTTCACCCTCGCGAACGGCGCGGTACTCGATGTCCGCCTTGACCGTGGCGCCTTCGATCCGCTGGATGCAGTAGGTGCATTTCTCCATCACCCCGCGTCCGCGCACGGTGACGTCCGGGTTGCGCTGCGCCTCGATCGGGCTCGGCTGGTCGGTCGTATAGTCGAACCAGTTGAACCGCCGGACCTTGTATGGACAGTAGCTGGAGCAGGTCCGGGTTCCGATGCAGCGGTTATAGACCATCAGGTTCACGCCTTCGGGACTGTGGACCGTGGCGTGCACGGGACAGCCCATTTCGCACGGCGCCTGCTCGCAATGCATGCAGGGGACCGGCTCGAAATGAGTTTCGGGGTCGTCGGGCTCCCCGGCATAATATCGGTCGACCCGGAGCCAGGCCATGTCGCGGCCGCGCGCGACCTGGTCCTTGCCGACGACCGGCACATTGTTCTCGGCCTGGCAGGCGACGACACAGGCGTTGCAGCCGATGCAGCGGTCGAGATCGATCACCATGCCCCAGGCGGGCTCGCCCTCCGGCCATTTCGGATAGAAAGAGGTCTGGTCGACCTCCTCGCGCACCGCGTGGGGCTCTTCGGGAGTGACGGTGCGGACCAGCCCTTCGACCTCTGCATCCATGAGGTGCTGTTGTTGAGTCGTTGCGAGAGCGACGCGCGCGCCGGTCGGCTTGACGGTGCCGACGCCGCCCCACGGCTGCGCCGCGCTGCGCATTCGGTAGGCGTCGTAGCCGATGCCCGTGCCGATCCGCCCGCCCCGCTTGCGCCCATAGCCGAGGTACAATGTGACGACGCGCTCCGGCTGACCGGGAAGTACCCACGCGGGACCTTCGACCGCGCGGCCGTTGCTCTCGACCCGGAGCATGGCGCCGCTGTCGATTTTTAGTTCGGATGCGAGCCGCGGGCTGACCGCGACCACATTCTCCCACGTGGTCTTGAACAGCGGTTTCGGCAGTTCCTGCAGCCAACCATTGTTGGCGAAACTGCCGTCGTGGATCGTCGGATCGGGCCGAATGACGATCTCGACTTGACCGTTGCGCGGCGGCGGGCCGACCGTCGGCGGCATTGAAGCGGGCGCTGCCGCTCCGGCATTTTGCTGCGGCATCGCCACGAAGCCGGTCTTGAGCGCGCCGCCCCACGCAGCGCCAGCGGCAAGCTGCGGCCATGTCTGCCGTACGAGCTGTCGCGCCGGGATCGGCTCGTCGCTCGTGAGTGCGGCGACGATCTCGTGGACCGAGCGGCTGTCGTACATCGGCCGGACCACGGGCTGGATGATTGAGGCGAGACCGTCGGGCGAGCGCGCATCGCTCCAGTCCTCGAGCGCGTGATTGAGCGGCACGTGCCAGTTGCTGATCGCCGCGGTCTCGTCGAGGTGCAAGCCAGCGTGCACGCGGAGCGGCACCTTCGCATATTTCGCTGCGAAAGGTATGTCGCCCGGCGACTGGTAGACCGGGTTCGCGCCGATGACGAACAAGGCCGAGACTTGCCGCGCCTCTATGTCGCGGACGAGCTCAAGAAACGACTCGCCGGCCTGCGGAACGAAGCCGAGCGGCGCGGCGACGTCGCAGGTCTTACCGACATTGCCGAGCGCCTGGTTCACCTGCATCGCAGCGGCGTGAAGTTCAGGCGGCGCGAACCGGCCCACCGTCAGCAGCGATCGGCCGCGCGCGCCGGCGAGCGCCTGCCGCGCCTCCTTGGCCCAGGCGAGCTCGGCACCGGTCAGGGTCACCTCGCCGCCGCCGGCGATCGCTCTCGCCAGCATCGGCAGCCGCGACGGCGGTATTCCGAGCCGCCGGTCGGCTCTCGCGCCCGTCTGTGTCGGCGTCGTCTCGGCCACGAACAGCCGCATTCGCCCGCTGATGTCGAGGTTGCCGCGCCGGTCGCCCCATGCGCGCGCATTGATCGCCTGCATCGGTCCAGGGCCGAGGAGATCGTCGTCGAGGCTGACGACCACCTCGGCGTTCGCCATGTTCGGACGGGGCTGTCGTGGCGGCTGCGGTCCGTACCCGGACAGCGGATCGAACAAATGCACCCGCGCCTTCGGAAGTGCAGCGCGCAATTGCGCGATCTGCCGCAGCAAAGTCGGCGAGGTCGTCGGCCCGATGAGGAGGCGCAGACCAGCGCCCTGGTGGGCGCGCCAAGCGGCTCGCCAGTTCGCCATTTGCCCGTCGAAGTCACCCCAGCTCGCCGGATGACCGGCGAACAGCGGCTCCTGGCTTCGATCAGGATCGTACAGGTCCAGGATCGCCGCCTGCATGAAGGGCGTGCTTCCGCCGCGGAACGCCGGATGCTCGGGGTTGCCGTCGAGCTTGATCGGCCGTGAGCCTGATGTTGGCGCTAGGACCGGCTGGGCGTAGCCGTCGAACAGGACGGCGGTCGCATAATGATCGACGCGGCCTTCGAGCAGGCCCTCGGGACGGTTGA
>JBQCCG010000250.1:0-3527 GCA_051962455.1 Sphingomicrobium sp.
GGAATCCCGCCGATCCGGTGCGCTTTCATCAGCTCGAGCGCCTCCGCGAGCGTCTGGTTGGGAGTCATGGTGATCGGATTGACCACCATCCCGCTCTCGAACCGTTTCACCTGACGAACCGCCGTAGCCTGCTCCTCGACAGTCAGATTGCGGTGCAACACGCCGATGCCGCCGAGCTGCGCCAGCGCAATCGCCATGTCGGCCTCGGTCACTGTGTCCATCGCCGACGATAGGACCGGGATGTTGAGCGGGATCTCGCGCGTCAGGAAGGTTCGCGTATCCGCCTGGCTCGGAAGCACCGAGGATTCGAGCGGCTGCAAGAGCACGTCGTCGAACGTCAGTCCGAGCGGAATTTCAGCGGTATCGTTGAGTTGGGCCATATCGGCCCATGACAGAGCAGGCGCGATTCGCCAAGCCTCACCCTCGGTTCGTCATTCCCGCGAAAGCGGGAACCTAGTTTCCTTGTCTTTGCTGGGTCCCCGCTTTCGCGGGGATGACGATTAAGTTCGTGCCCTATCCAGCACCCGCTGCGCCGCCTCGACGTGCATGCGCTCGATCATCTCGTTGCCGAACCGCACCGCGCCGCCGCTGAACGCATCGATGAGAGCCCTCGCCCGCTCGAACTCGGACGCACTCGGGGCGAATGCCCGATGGCATGGCGGAATCTGGTTGGGGTGGACCAGGCTCTTGCCATCGAAGCCCAGCCTTCGCCCTTCCTCCGCCTCGCGGCGAAACCCATCGGCGTCATCCAGGCTGTTGAACACGCCGTCGAACACGGCGATGCCGGCTGCCCTTGCGGCGAGGACAATCAACTGGAGCGAAGCCGAGATCGGCGCGCGCGTTGCGTCGAGCGGCAACCGAAGGTCCGCCTTGAGGTCGTTGGTCCCTGCGATCAGACCCGCGCATTCGCCGGCGATCGCGGGAGCGGCAAGCACGCCCGCGGCTGTCTCGATCATCGCCAGCAATGGCTTCGACGTGGTTTCCGCGATCTCGTGAATGACGTGAGCTGAGATGGCGCGCGGGACGACGACCAGGTCAGCCTCCGATTGCGCAACCGCGTCGAGATCGAGCGAGTGCCACTCCGTCCCGATCCCGTTGATCCGGATCGCGACCGGCATTGTCCACGCGGTCGCGACCGCCTCGACCGACGCACCCCGCGCCGCCGCCTTGTCCTCCGGTTTGACGGCGTCTTCCAGGTCGAGAATGACGAGGTCGGCTCCTGCCTCCCGCGCTTTCGCGATCGCCCGCGGATTCGAAGCCGGAAGGAACAGGAGCGACCGCACGGCGAACAGATCGGCGCTCCTGTCGTTTTTAGCTTACGCATGTTAAATAATCGACGCATCATGCCCTGAACCAGGGAGATCGGGGAAGAGTAATGCTGACCACCTTCATGATTGCCGTTGCCATCCTAGTGCTTCTTTACGTGATGATGGGCGTGAAGATCGTCCGCCAGGGTTATCGTTATACGATCGAGCATTTCGGCCGTTTCGTCCGGGTTGCGGAGCCCGGCTTCAATTATGTGACGCCGTTCTTTTATCGCGTTGGACGCCGGATCAACATGATGGAGCAGGTGCTCGATATCCCGGGACAGGAGATCATCACCAAGGACAATGCGATGGTCGCCGTCGATGGCGTCGTTTTCTTTCAGGTGCTCGACGCGGCCAAGGCGGCCTACGAAGTCAGCGATCTCTACACCGCGATCATGGCGCTTTCGACGACCAACCTGCGAACGGTCATGGGGTCGATGGACCTCGACGAGACTTTGTCGAAGCGCGACGAGATCAACACCCGCCTGCTGAGCGTCGTCGACAACGCTACCAAGAATTGGGGAGTGAAAATCACCCGCGTCGAGCTGCGCGACATCCGGCCGCCGCAGGACATCGTCAACGCAATGACGCGGCAGATGAAGGCCGAGCGCGAGAAGCGCGCCGTCATCCTCGAGGCCGAAGGCCTGCGTCAGTCGGCGATCCTCAAGGCCGAGGGCGAGAAGCAGTCGGCAATTCTCGAGGCCGAAGGCGAGCGAGAGGCCGCGTTCCGTGGGGCCGAGGCCCGCGAACGCGCCGCGCAGGCGGAAGCCGCGGCGACGAAGGCGGTCAGCGACGCGATCGAGCAGGGCAGCGCGCAAGCGATCAACTATTTCGTGGCGCAGAAATATGTCGATGCCGTTGCCGAGTTCGCCCGCTCGCCCAATGCCAAGACCATCCTGTTCCCGGTCGAGGCGACGCAGCTGATCGGCACGCTCGGCGGAATCGGCGAGCTGGCAAAGGAGGCGATCGGCGGCGCCATCAGACCGCCCTCGCCCCCCACATCCGCTAAGCCCAAGGCCGTTCCGGGCGTGCCCAAAGCCGCAGAATGAGTGGGATTCACGTCGATCCGGAGTGGCTGTGGCTGATCGGCGGCGTGGTGCTGCTCATCGCCGAGCTGATCGCGCCAGGGTTTTTTCTCGTCTTCATCGGAGCCGCGGCGATCGCCACCGGCTTCGCCGCTCTGGCTTTCCCGATCAGCCTTCCGCTGCAGCTCGCGATTTTCGCCGTGCTCGCGTTCCTTGCCGCGCGCGTCGGCGGTCGCCGCGCCTATTCGATGCGCTACGATTATTCGCCCGATCCATTTCTCAATGACCGAGCACGCCGGCTGCTCGGCCGAGTGGTCGTCGCGACTCAGCCGATCGACGTGAATGGCGGACGCGTGAAAGTCGGCGACAGCGAATGGTCGGCTCGGGGAGGTCCCGCCGCGATCGGCGAACGCGTCCGAATCGTCGATTTCGAAGGCAATTGCCTCAAGGTCGAGCCGGAACATGCGCTTCCGCCCGCCTAGCCTAAGGGTAGCGCTGCGATGTCAGGCTCAATGAAGTTGCATCGCGCCTCAACCGTGAAGAGCCGCTCGCGCGAATAGAAACGCAGCGGCCAGTCGCGCCTGCCCATTGGCGAAAGCAGCAGCTCGTTGACGAGCCCGTGCAGCGGCTCGCCCGGCTCCGCCTCACCGAGAAACAGCCGCACGCCGTGCAGGAACACGCGGGTGATCGTCTCATGATAGCCTTCGCTGTCGCTGTTCACTACGCCGACGCTCTCGTTGTAGCGGCGAACGAGCCCGGGCAGCTCCCGATCGAGGTCGATCTCCGAATGCCTGATCAGCAGATACGTCGTTGCGGCGAGGTGCGCCTCATGGGTCCACTCGTCTCGCGCGAGCGTGCACGCCAACAGGCCCTCGCCGACGCGCACGACGTCGGCATTGGATGCAAACAATCTTGGTCGATCGGTCATTTGATTTTCCGTCATTGCGAGGAGCGAATGCGACGAAGCAATCCAGAGCGGCGACCCTGGATTGCTTCGCTCCGCTCGCAATGACGGGTCAGGCCGGTGTGGGCTGGCTTTGCGTCTGTTGTTGCTGCTGAATCTTCGGCGCTGCTTGCCGGACTCCTTCGTCCACCGCGTCAGCGAACTGCGCGAAATTCTCGACGAACAAATCGACGAGCTTCGCTGCCATCGCATCATATTCGGCCGGATTGGCCCAGGTGCTCCTCGGGTCGA
>JBQCCG010000251.1:0-3254 GCA_051962455.1 Sphingomicrobium sp.
CGCCTTGGCTCTTGCGGTTTGCTGCGCACTAAGGCTCGCCAGGTTCAATGCGCGCCTCGACGCCGCGGAGCAGCCGCACAAGTCGGCCGGGTTCAACACCGGGGTGCCGGCCCCGGCAGGGGCGGGGCTCGCCTTCATGCCGATCTACGCCTGGCTGATCACGGGCGACGACTGGTTTCGCACATGGCCGGCGGTCATGGTCTGGACCCTGTTCATTGCCATGCTGATGATCTCGAGCCTGCCGACTTATAGCTGGGCTAGCATTAGAATCCGCCCGGCGTGGCGCCTTTTTGCGCTCGCCGGAATCGCGATCTTCGGCGCGGCGCTGATCCGCGCACCCTGGCCGACGTTACTCGTTCTTGCCGCGGTCTATTTGCTGATGATTCCGGCAGCGTTCGCCAGCTACGCCCGGGTCAAGCGGCGGCGCGCCACCGCTGTTCGCCGCACTTAGCTGCCGACCTCCAGCGCACTCGAACCCTCATTGCCGGGAGAGCGGAAGGTTGATGCATGGGCTTGCCCTTGAGGGCAGCGGCGATTTTGCCGCCGCTTTCCTCAAGAGCCTTCGCACCCAGGACAACGAGAAGCCACAAGGTGGCCAGAAAAGGCAGGGTGCCGAGAACTGCAGTCATCTGTCTTCGCCTCCGTTGAGACGGTACAATGTTCTCTATTTGTTCTACGGTGTCAAGAGCGGGGGAATCGATTGGGCCCAAGCTCTTGAACCGCGCGGCTTCTTCGACTAGGTGCCCCCGCATTCCACAGGCGGAGCTGACATACCGGTGCTGGCCGAAAGGCTGGTGACTGGCTCCGCCGAGGCAGAACCGGAAGGAGAAAGTCTATGGCGGCTACGGTCGTCACCATGCAGCAATTGCTCGAGGCCGGAGCACATTTCGGCCACCAGACCCACCGCTGGAACCCCAAGATGAAGCCGTACATTTTCGGCGACCGCAACGGGGTGCACATCATCGATCTGTCGCAGACCGTGCCGCTGTTCGCGCGCGCGCTCGACTTCGTTCAGCAGACCGTCGCGCGCGGCGGCAAGGTGCTGTTCGTCGGCACCAAGCGCCAGGCGCAGGACGCGATTGCCGAGGCGGCCCAGACTTCAGGCCAGCACTTCGTCAATCACCGCTGGCTCGGCGGCATGCTGACCAACTGGAAGACCATTTCAAACTCGATCAAGCGCCTCAAGAGCCTCGAGGAGAAGCTGTCGGGCGACACTGCCGGGCTCACCAAGAAGGAAGTGCTCCAGCTCACCCGCGAGCGCGACAAGCTCGAAAAGAGCCTTGGTGGAATCCGCGACATGGGCGGTCTTCCGGACGTGATGTTCGTGGTCGACACGAACAAGGAAGAGCTGGCGATCAAGGAAGCGAACACGCTCGGAATTCCGGTCGTAGCGATCCTCGATTCGAACAGCGACCCCAGCGGCATCGCTTTCCCGGTTCCGGGCAACGACGACGCCAGCCGAGCCATCCGGCTTTACACCGACGCCGTCGCTCAGGCGGTGGGCGAAGGGCGTACCGGCAACGCGGCGGCTCGTGGCGAAGATATCGGCGAAATGGCCGAGCCGCCCGCTGAAGCTGCGCTGGAAGCTTAAGACTGCGAGCACCCGCGCGGGTGCTTCGATACGGCATTTCGACTTCGCTCAATGCCTACTCAGCATGAGCGGATTCTTGTGACCGCTCATCCTGAGTAGCGACTGAGCTTGCCGAAGTCGCGTATCGAAGGACAAGCGAACTGGAGAGGAATAGAAACATGGCTGAGATCACGGCCGCGACTGTGAAGGAACTGCGCGAGCGCACCGGCGCCGGCATGATGGATTGCAAGAAGGCGCTTGCCGAGACCAATGGCGAAATGGAAGCAGCGATCGACTGGCTTCGCGCCAAGGGACTCGCCGCGGCTGCCAAGAAAGCCGGCCGCACCGCCGCCGAAGGCTTGGTCGGAGTCGCCGTCGAGGCCACCCGCGGCGCGGTCGTCGAAGTGAACTCGGAGACGGACTTCGTCGCCAAGAACGAGATCTTCCAGGACTTCGTTCGTAACGTCGCGAAGCTTGCGCTCGAGCAGGGCACCGACGTGGAGGCGCTCGCCGCCGCCAAATATCCGGGCGGAGGGACGGTCCAGGAGAAGCTGACCGACAATATCGCCAAGATCGGCGAGAACCAGTCGCTGCGTCGCGCTGCGATTGTGGAGGTCGGCCAAGGCGCCGTCGTGTCCTACGTCCACAACCAGGTTGCGCCGGGGCTGGGCAAGATCGGCGTGCTCGTCGCTCTTGAAAGTGGAGCTCCCGCGGAGACGCTGACCACGCTCGGTAAGCAGATTGCGATGCATGTTGCGGCGGCTCATCCGCTGGCACTGTCGGCTGACGCGCTTCCGGGCGAGCTCGTTGAGCGTGAGAGGGCGATCGCCATGGAAAAGGCGAAAGAAAGCGGCAAGCCCGAGAACATCGTCGAGAAGATGGTCGAGGGGGGTCTCGCCAAGTTCCGCAAGGAGAATTCGTTGCTCAGCCAGCTGTTCGTGATGGACAACAAGACGCCGGTCGCCGACGTTGTCTCGTCCGCGGCTAAGGACGCGGGCACTTCAATCGAGCTGATCGGCTTCATTCGTTTCCAGCTCGGCGAAGGCATCGAAAAGAAGCAGGAAGACTTCGCGGCCGAGGTCGCTGCGGCCGCGGGCCAGAAGAAAGACGAACCCGTCGCCTGATCCTCCCTGCGAGCGCAGCCCCTCCGTCCCTCCTTCGTAGCGCCACCTCCCAATCGCTCAGCTACAGGGAGGATTGGCAAATGAGGCGGGCGCGCTAAAGCGTGTCCGCCTTTTTTGCACCACAAGGACTGGCCGCCCGAATGACCCGACCGCGCTTCGACCGTATCCTTCTGAAGCTCTCGGGCGAGGCGTTGATGGGCCAGGGACAGTTCGGCATCGATCCCGACGCGGTGGCGGGCCTCGCCGGAGAAATTGCAGCGGCAAAGGCGCAGGGCCACGAGCTCTGCCTTGTCGTCGGCGGCGGCAACATCTTCCGCGGGATGGCCGCGGCGGCCAAGGGCATTGACCGCGCGACCGCCGACTACATGGGCATGCTGGCGACGGTGATGAACGCGCTCGCGCTACAGAATGCTCTGGAGAAGCTGGGTGTTGATACCCGCGTCCTATCCGCTATCCCGAGGGCCAGCGTGTCCGAGCCCTACATCCGCCGACGAGCTCTGAGGCACCTGGAGAAGGGGGGGATCGTACTCTTCGCCGCAGGCACCGGAAACCCGTTTTTC
>JBQCCG010000252.1:0-2261 GCA_051962455.1 Sphingomicrobium sp.
CGCATTGCTCTTGGCCGAATGATATTTGCGCGCGGTCTTGATCGCGCATTCGACCGCCTCGACGCCCGAATTGGTGAAGAACACGGTGTCGGCGAAGGTCAGCTCGGTCAGGCGCTTGGCGAAGGCCTCCCCCTGCGGTGAGCCGTAAAGGTTGGAGACGTGCATCAGCGTCGCCGCCTGGTCCTGGATTGCCTTGGTCAGATAGGGGTGGCCGTGGCCGAGGATGTTGACCGCGATGCCCGCCGCGAAGTCGAGATAACGCTCGCCCTGCTCGCCGTAGAGATAGATTCCCTCGCCGCGGACCGGGCGAACCGGCGACCGCGGATAGACGGGCATGAGCGGCGTGATGGCCATGGAAGAGGGGCTCCTTGCAGCGGCGGTGATTTGAATGGCCGCGCTATAGCCAGCGCCCCTTGAAAGGGCAAAGGCGCCCGGGACTTCTCCCGAGCGCCTTCCTTGGCGGCACTGGGCCGCTTAGTCGTGGTCCCGGTGGTCCCACCGGTCGTCGCGGTCGCCGTAGCCGTATCCGATCGAATAGCGGACCTGCTGTTCCAACCGGTCGATGCGGTAGCGAATATCTCGCGCTTCATACGGGTTCAGCCCGCCGCGAGCGGCGCGGTGCAGCCGGTCCTCGATCCGGTTGGCCTGGTACAGCAGGCGATCGGCCCTGCGGTTGCCGATCCGGTCGCGGCGGTCGAGCCGGCTGATCTGGTTTTCGATCCGATCGATGCGGGCCTGGAGCTCGCGCACCTCGCCCCAATTGCCATAGCGGTTGCCGTAAGGTGCGGTCTGCGGCGCAGGGTAATATTGCGCTGCGGCTGGAGTGGCTGCGACGAGCGCCGCGCCCGCGGCTATCAGGGACAGAGTGATCTTACGCATGAAGGCTCTCCTTCGTTCGAGCTGTTGGTGAGAACGAACGTGCGCCGATTCGGTTGAGGCGGGTCTGAACGGGTGCGTTATGAGCCGTTCAACAACCTTAATTCGATAAGTAGCTGGAACTGCTCAATTCTTGATCTTCCACCCGCTCCTCAGCAGCGCATAGCAGGCGCCCCACAGGATGATGTCCAACACCAGCAGCCCGATTGCGCCGACCCACAGAGGTGAATCGCTGGTCCCCAGGAACCCGGCGCGGAAGCCGGAGATGACGTAGAAGAACGGATTGAGGTGGCTGACCGTCCGGAACGTCGGCGCCAGCTGCTCGACCGAATAGAAGGTCCCGCTCAAGAGCGACAGCGGAGTTACCACGAAATTGGTCACCGCCGCGGCATGGTCGAACTTGTCCGCCCAAAGCGAGGTCAGCAACCCGAGGAAGCTCAGCAGCAGCGCGCCCATCAGCCCGAACCAGAGGACCAGCTCCGGCCTTCGGATGTCGACCGAAACTCCCGGCCAGATCAGCATCGCCAGCCAGACCGCGAACCCGACCAGAAAGGCGCGGGTCACCGCCGCCCCGACCAGCCCCGCCATCAGCTCGCCGGTCGACAGCGGCGGCATCAGATAATCGACGATATTCCCCTGGATCTTGCCGACCAGCAGCGAAAAGCTGGCGTTGGCGAACGCGTTCTGCATCATCGCCATGACGATGAGGCCCGGCGCGATGAAGTCTGCGAAATGGACCCCCATCACGGTACGACCGGAACGGCCGAGCGCGATCGTGAAAATGGCCAGATAGAGCAGGGTTGTGATCGCCGGGGCCCAGACAGTCTGCAACTGGACCTTGAAGAACCGCCTCACCTCCTTGATATAAAGGGTCTTGAGGCCTCCCCAATTGACGCCCTTCAGCACCGGATCGCCGGGCGCGAAGCGCACCCAATTATTGGCCCGAGGGTTCATGGCGTCGTTCACGGGGAAGGCGCCTATCGGCTGGTGAACAGCCGGGCAAGTTTGGAGCGAGAGATTTAAGAATGTCGTGGACCGAAGAGCGCATCGAGCGCCTGAAGAAGATGTGGCACGACGGGGCCACCGCCAGCCAGATCGCCGACGAGCTCGGCGGAGTGAGCCGCAACGCGGTCATCGGCAAGGCGCACCGCCTGGGTCTCGAGCAGCGTCCGTCGCCGGTGAAGCCGGGCGAGGAAAAGGAAGTGAAGAAGGCCGCTCCGGCCGCGCCGAAGCCCGCCCCCAAGGCCGAGGCCCCGCGCCCGGTCGAAGCTGCCCCGGCGGCCGCGCCCGCTCCGCAGCACCGGCAGCCGACGGGTCCGCGCCCGAGCGCTCACGACCTTCAATACCGCTCGATCGGTCCGGGTGGCTTCGTTCGACAGGGTCCG
>JBQCCG010000253.1:0-4961 GCA_051962455.1 Sphingomicrobium sp.
TCGAGCACCGCCATGGTCAGCGCCAGCCAGATGCCGATCACCGACCAGTAGCGGCGCGGGACCGGGAGCCCGTCCTGCTGTTCGATCGTCGGTGCGGGGCTTTCGCGATTCACGTCGGGTCCTTGGGCGGACGGCTAACGAACCGCAACTTACAACGGATGCGACGGCTGTTCCGGGCTGACGCGCGGACGCGCAACAGCGTTTAAGAAGTAAAGGTCTCGTAAACCATTCCGGCCTAGCCTCTCTTGCAAGGGAGGAAGAAGTGGCCGCGCAGCGCAAGAAACCGGTGCTCGTCTCGCCGCCGTCAGTCGGCGATTTGCACGCGCAGCTGGTCAAGCGCGGAATGGTCGCGCCGCTTCTCTCGGTCGTAGTACCCGTGAAGAACGAGGAGGACGGAATCCTCCCCTTCGTCGAGCGCGTCGGGGCGATCCTCGACGGCATCGCCCATGATGAGGGCTGGGAAATCCTGTTCATTGACGACGGCAGCAGCGACGCGACGCTCGCCGCGATCGTCGCCGCCAATCAGCGCGATGCACGAGTCCGCGCCCTGTCGCTCTCGCGCAATTTCGGCAAGGAAGCCGCGCTGAGCGCCGGCCTCGACCACGCACGCGGCAACGCGGTCATCCCGATGGACGTCGACATGCAGGACCCGCCCGAGGTGCTGCCGGAGATGGTCGCCAAGTGGCGCGACGGGTTCGAGATGGTCTTTGGAGTGCGCCGCTGCCGCGACAGCGACGGCTGGGCCAAGCGGGTCACTGCCGGCCTGTTCTATCGCGCACACAATTTCGTCAGCCAGGACAAGATCCCGGAGAATGCCGGCGATTTCCGGCTGATGGACAAGAAAGTCGTCGACGTGATCCGCGCGCTCCCCGAGCGCAACCGGTTCATGAAGGGCCTGTTCGCCTGGGCGGGATTCCGGCAGGCCGCGGTCGAATATGACCGCGCCGAGCGCGAGACCGGGACGACCAAGTATAATTACTGGAAGCTGTGGACACTGGCGCTGGACGGAATCACCTCGGCGTCCACCGTGCCGCTCAGGATCTGGAGCTATGTGGGAGCGCTCGTGGCGCTGTTCGCGCTTGGCTATGCCGGATTCATCGCCGCGGACACGTTGATCTTCGGCAACCGGGTCCCGGGCTACGCCTCGATCATGGTTTCGATGCTGTTCCTCGGCGGAGTGCAGCTGATCTCATTGGGCGTGCTCGGCGAATATGTCGGCCGCATCCTCACCGAGGCCAAGCAGCGCCCGCTTTATGTGGTGCGGGATACGGTGGGCGTTGAATCGCAGGTGGTGCGCTAGCCCGCGTCTCAGAATTCCGGGTAAAACGAGCTGATATCAAACCAGATTTTGCGCGTCGCGCCTGTTTCGTCAGCTGCTTCAATGACATCGAACGGCTTCTTCTTGACGACGAGAGATTGAATCTTCGGCGTAAGTTTAAGGGCAGCGACGATTTCGTACTCCTCGTGAACAGAGCTTACCTTATAGGCGGTCTGTTCCGTCGCACCGTCGGTAGCAGCCAATATCTTTGCAATGTGCTTTGAGATGGCCGCAGGCTGATCAGCGGCTGAAACCGGAGCGCCGCTGATAACGAGCGCCAATCCGATCATACAAGGTTTTAACCGACTGATTGCATTGAGCATCGCATTTACCTCCCCAACACCTGATCCACCAACTGTCGCAAATTCCCGAACTCGGCGAGCCTGAGGCCATCGCCGCCCTTCACGCCGCGCGGGGCCCATGCGCTCTCGAATCCAAGCTTGGCCGCCTCCTTGAGGCGCAATCCGGCATGCGCGACGGGCCGAATTTCGCCTGATAGAGCGATTTCGCCGAGGACCACCACCTCTGGCGGCACCGGCCGCTCCGACAGCGCGGAGACCAGCGCAGCAGCAACCGCGAGGTCCGCCGCCGGGTCGCTCAGCCGGTATCCGCCGGCGACGTTGAGATACACCTCCGCCGTCGCGAAGCTGAGGCCACAGCGCGCTTCCAGCACCGCGAGGATCATCGCCAGCCGCCCGCTGTCCCACCCGACCGCCGCGCGCCTTGGCGTAGCGCCCGTCGCCAGGCGTACGACCAACGCCTGAATCTCAACCAGCACCGGTCGCGTGCCCTCGATCGCGGGAAAGACGCTGGTGCCGCTCACCGGCTCGCCGCGATGCGTCAGGAACAGGGCCGAGGGATTCGGCACCTCGGTCAGTCCGGCGCCTTCCATCGCGAACACGCCGATCTCGTCGGTGCCGCCAAAGCGGTTCTTCATCGCGCGGAGGATGCGGTACTGGTGGCTGCGCTCGCCCTCGAAGCTCAGCACCGTGTCGACCATATGCTCGAGCACGCGCGGGCCGGCGATCGTGCCATCCTTGGTGACATGGCCGACGAGCACCAGCGCCGTGCCGCGCTCCTTGGCGAACCGCACCAGCTCCTGCGCGGAGGCGCGAACTTGGCTGACGGTGCCGGGCGCACCCTCGATCAGATCGCTGTGCATGGTCTGGATCGAGTCAATAACCAGCAGCGCCGGCGGCTCGCCCTCACCGACCGTCGTCAGAATGTCGCGCACCGAAGTCGCCGCCGCGAGCCGGACCGGCGCTCCGCCGAGCCCCAGCCGCACGGCGCGGAGCCGCACCTGCTCGGCTGACTCCTCGCCCGAGACGTAGACGACCTTGTGCCCTTCGCGGGCGAGCCGCGCAGCGACCTGGAGCAGCAGGGTCGATTTCCCGATCCCCGGATCGCCGCCGACCAGCATCGCCGACCCCGCGACGATGCCGCCACCGATCGCCCGATCGAACTCGGCAAGGCCGCTCGGCAGCCGCTCCGGCAGCGCCGCCGGCGTTTCGAGCCCCACCAGCGGAATCACCCGGCCGCCGCCCTGCAGATCGTGCTTGGCCGCGAAGATGCTGGAGACCTCGGCGCTCTCCTGCACGAGCGTGTTCCACTCAGCGCAGTCGGGACACTGCCCCTGCCACCGGTGCGAGACCGACCCGCACGCATGCCATACATAACCCGTTGTGGGCTGGGCCATAATCAATCCTCCCCGGAACGGGGAGGGGGACCGCTCGGCGCAGCTGAGCGGTGGAGGGGCCGATTCGCGCAGGTCAGGGAGATGAGCTGCATCACGCCATCTAGATTATCGAGGACGTCGCGAGCAGCAATCCGCAATGTTTCGAAGTCCGCACGAGCGAGCGCCGCATCGCGCGTCCGATCGCGTTGAGGGCGGTCGCCCATTGAATGCGCATCACCATCGACTTCAATGCATAGCCGACGCTCGAGGCATGCGAAGTCGATCACATATCCGAGGCAAGGGAACTGACGCCGAAACCGTATCCCACGACGACGCTTTCGAAGCTGCTGCCAGAGGAGGACCTCCGGCAACGTCATCCGCCGACGAAGCTTCCGCGCGAATTTGATATTCTCGCCCGACGCTCCGACTGTACGGTGGCGAATGCGCTTGTCGACCCCTCCACCATGCTCCGCATGGTCCCCCTCCCCGTTCCGGGGAGGATTTTGCTGCCTTGCCATTTGAAGCATGTATCAGAACAAATGAAGAACACCAACTTCAATGAGGCTCACCATCAGCAGCAGGGCAGACCTCGGCGAAATCGCCTGATATGCGGCGCAGATGGACGGCGTTTCGCTTGCCCCCTTGGGAGTCCTGCTGCTCGTCGCGTGCCTGATTGCGATGCTGACGCGCAGGCTCGGGCTGCCCTACATCGTTGGGCTGGTCGCGGCCGGATTCCTGATCGCCCTCCTGCCCCACAGCCCGAACATGCCGCTGTCGCGCGAGCTGATCTTCAACATCCTGCTTCCGCCACTGGTGTTCGAGGCCGCGCTCCAGCTCGATTGGCGGCGCTTCCGGCATGAGCTTCCGCTGACGCTCACCCTCGCCTTCGCCGGCGTTGCAATCGCCACAGCCGTAGTCACCGTAGGAATGCACTGGATTGTCGGCTGGAGCTGGATCGGCGCGGCGCTGTTCGGCGTGCTCATCGCTGCGACGGACCCCGTGTCGGTCATCGCCGCCTTCCGCGAGATGGGCTGCCTTCCGCGCGTGTCGATGGTGGTCGAAGCCGAAAGCCTGCTGAACGACGGCGTTGCGGCGGTCGGCTTCGTCGTGCTGTCTGCAATAGCGGCGGGCGTCACCCCAAGTCCTTCAGCGATGGAGCTCGCGTTCGTATGGACGCTGTTCGGCGGTCTGGCGATCGGACTGGGAGTGAGCGGCGCGATCCTCCTCGTCGTGGGCCGCACCGACGATCCGCTGGTCGAGATCACGCTGACGACCATCGCCGCTTACGGCTCGTTCCTCATCGCCGAGCATTTCTATGCATCCGGAATCATCAGCGCGCTCGCGGCTGGACTGATGATCGGAAGCGCGGGGACTCGTTTCCTCTCGCGCGCCGGTCGCGACCGAGTTCATTGGGCCTGGGAGTATTTCGCCTTCCTCGCCAACAGCATCGTCTTCATCCTGATCGGCATCAACGTCGCCAGCCAGCCGATCCATCGTCTCGGCTCCGCGGCAGCCGCCGCCGCAATCCTGCTCGTGCTCGCCGCGCGGGGCCTGTCGATCTACCCGCTCTCGGCGCTGTTCAACTGGTCGCGCTGGAAGCTGAAGCCGGCGCTGCAGCACACGCTTTTCTGGGGCGGTCTGCGCGGAGCTCTGGCTTTGGCACTGGCGCTGGCAGTCCCGGTGCAGGTCGCCGAGCGCGACGCGATCATCCTTACCGCCTTCGTCGTCGTGGCCTTCTCGATCCTGGTTCAGGGCCTCACCATGCCGTGGCTCATCAACCGGCTCCAGCTGGGCCGGCGCCACCAACCCGAACCGCCAGTTGCCGCCCCCGCGACCGAAAGCTAGTCGCGCCGGTGTGAGCCTCTTTCCCGAACCGCTTCGCGTAACCGCCTTCCGATATTTCTGGTTCGCGCGGCTCGCCTGGACCATCGGCAGTCTGGCGATGGTGATCGTCATCGGCTGGCAGGT
>JBQCCG010000254.1:0-2090 GCA_051962455.1 Sphingomicrobium sp.
CATCAGCGACCAGGTGAGATAGGTCGGATCGTCGGTCGCCAAACGGAACTCTCCGCCCGGCTTCAACTTGGCGGCGAAGAGGTCGACCGGACGATCGTTGACCATCCGCCTTTTGGCATGCCTCGCCTTCGGCCAGGGGTCGGGGTGAAGCAGGTAGATGAAGCTGAGGGCGCCGTCGGGCACGCGCTGGAGCACTTCCAACGCATCGCCGCGCCACAGGCGCACGTTCGCGAGATGCTTGTCCCGGATATGCGTCAGCGCCGCGGCGACACCATTGGGGAACGGCTCCGCGCCGATAAAGCCGTGATTTGGAAGAATGTCGGCGCGGTCGGCGAGATGCTCGCCCGAGCCGAACCCGATCTCGAAATGCAGCGGCCGATCCTCACCGAACAGCCGCACCGAGCTGATTTCGCCTTCGCCGGGCACTTCGATCTGCGGCAGCAGATGGTCGACCAGCTCCTGCTGCGCCTTGCGCAGTTTGTGACCGCTCGAACGGCCGTACAGGCGGTTGAGAGTTAGCGGGTCGCCGGGCTTGAACGCAGTCATGGCGCGGCGCCTAGTCCCTCTACGCGCGGTGCATCAAGGGAACCTCTTGCCCATCGAAGGCGTCCAATGCGGCACAGGAGGTGAACAGATATGGCCACCATCCATGAAGGGCCGGCTCACGGCCATCCGCACAGCACTGCAAGGATCGGCAATCATCCGATCCATCCGATGCTGGTATCGTTCCCGATCGTCCTATTCATCGGGACGCTCGTCACCGACATCGTGTTCCTCAGCACCAGTAATCCGATGTGGGCGATCGCATCGCGTTATCTGCTCGGCGTCGGCATTATCATGGCCGCTTTGGCCGCGATTGCGGGGCTGACCGACTTCTTCGGCGACAAACGCATTCAGGGGTCGGACGCGATCAAGCATATGCTCGCCAACGTGACGGCGGTCGTGCTGGAGATCATCAACTTCTTCGTCCGGCTTCACAGCGATGCGGCGATCCGCGGAATCGGAATCGTCCTGTCGGTGATCGTCGTCCTGATATTGCTCTACAGCGGCTGGAAAGGCGGCGATCTCGTCTTCAAGCACGGCATGGGCGTGCAGGACTGATCGAGGCGATAACGGATCTCAGGCCGCGACGGCGGCCTTGAGGTCTTCGACCAGATCGACGCGTTCCCAAGGGAACAGCTCACCTTCGGGCTTGCGTCCGAAATGCCCATAGGCCGCCGTCGCCTGATAGATCGGCTTGTTGAGCTGCAGGTGCGTGCGGATTCCACGAGGGGTCAGGCCGCCGAGCTTGTCGATTCGACCGATCGCTGCCTCGATATGCTCGTCGCCGACGGCGCCAGTCCCGTGCGTGTCGACATAGAGCGACAACGGATTCGAAACGCCGATCGCATAGGCGAGCTGGATCGTGCAGCGCTTGGCGAGCCCGGCGGCGACAATGTTCTTGGCGAGATAGCGCGCAGCATAGGCGGCCGAGCGGTCGACCTTGGTGGGGTCCTTACCCGAGAAGGCGCCGCCGCCGTGGGGAGCCGCACCGCCGTAGGTGTCGACGATGATCTTGCGGCCGGTCACCCCTGCGTCGCCGTCGGGGCCGCCGATCTCGAACGCGCCGGTCGGGTTAATGTGATAGACGGTCTCGTTGCCGAGCAGTCGCGCCGGCATCACGCGTGCGACGACATCCTTCACATAAGCGTGAAGCTGGGCCTGCTTCTCGCCCTTGTCGTAGCCGGGCTTGTGCTGGGTTGAGACGACAATCGCGGTCGCCTTGGCGGGCTTGCCATCCTCGAATCGCAGAGTGACTTGGCTCTTGGCGTCGGGCTCGAGGAACGGCGCCGCGCCCGAATGCCGGTCCTTCGCCATTTCCATCAGGATCTTGTGGCTGTAGTCGAGCGTCGCGGGCATCAGGTCCGGCGTTTCGTCGCAGGCGTAACCGAACATGATCCCCTGGTCGCCCGCGCCCTCTTCTTTGTTTTCGGCAGCATCGACGCCCTGAGCGATGTGCGCGGACTGCGGGTGGAGATGGTTCGAGAAGTCGAATCGGTCCCAGTGGAAACCCTCCTGCTCATAGCCGATGCGCTTGACGACGCCGCGGA
>JBQCCG010000255.1:0-2505 GCA_051962455.1 Sphingomicrobium sp.
GTGGTTCGAGACCAGTCACCCCGACCTCGAGGACGCGCGCAGGTTCGCCGACGCGATCCATGCCCAATTCCCGGGCAAGCTGCTCGCCTATAATTGCTCGCCCAGCTTCAACTGGAAGGCCAAGCTCGGCGACGAGGTGATAGCGCGATTCCAGGATGAGCTTGGGCGCATGGGCTACAAGTTCCAGTTCGTGACGCTCGCCGGCTTCCACAGCCTCAATCATGCGATGTTCGAGCTGGCGAGCGACTACCGCGACCGCGGCATGGCCGCTTATTCGGAGCTTCAGCAGGCGGAGTTCGCGAGCGAGGCTACCGGCTACACCGCGACCCGCCACCAACGCGAAGTCGGCACCGGCTATTTCGATGCGATTGCCAGCGCCGTCTCGGGCGGACAGGCGTCGACCGTCGCGCTCAGGGAATCGACCGAGGCTGCGCAATTCGTGGCAGCGGAGTGAAGGAGGAAGTCATGGGACAGCGTTACTGGGTAATCGGCGGGCATTATGCCGACTGCCACTTTAAGAACCTGGAGCCCGGCACCGAGGTGATCCACGGCCCCTATGGCGATGAGTTGCATGCGCGCATGGAATGGCAGCGCCTCACCTTTCGCGACCGCTGCGGAGCGACCGAGCGCTACTCGATCTGCGTCGAGCCGGTGCTACAGTGAGTGACGTGCTCGACCTTCTTCGAATCGCCGCCGAACCCTCGCGAGTCGATGGCGCGGGCGAGGTCCTGACCGAAGCCGCGCTCGACTTCCTCGCCGAGCTTCACGAGCGGTTCGACTCGCGCCGCCTCGACCTGCTCGAGGCACGCGAGGAGCGGCAGGACCGGTTCGATTCGGGCGAGCTGCCCGATTTCACGGCGGAGAGCGCCGACATTCGCGAAGCCGAGTGGACCATCGGTTCGATCCCGCACGACCTCACCGATCGGCGGGTCGAGATCACCGGCCCGACCAACGCCAAGATGCTGATCAACGCGCTGAACAGCGGCGCGAAGGTGTTCATGGCCGACTTCGAGGATGCGACCTCGCCCGTCTGGGACGAGCTGGTCCAGGGCCAGGTGAATCTCCGCGATTACTGGCTCGGCCGGCTCGACTACACCGACCCCGAGAGCGGCAAGCACTATAAGGTCGGGGACAATCCCGCGGTGCTGATGGTCCGGCCGCGCGGGTGGCACCTGCCCGAGGACCATGTGACGGTGAACGGCGAGGTGGTCGCGGGCGCCCTGTTCGATTTCGCCATCTACCTTTGGAACAACGCCCGCGCAGCGCTGGGCAAGGGCTCGGGGCCGTACTTCTACCTTCCCAAGCTCGAAAGCCGGCACGAGGCGGCGCTATGGAGCGAGATCTTCGCTTTTGCCGAGGCCAAGCTCCGCCTGGAACGGGGGACAATCAAGGCGACGGTGCTGATCGAGACGCTGCCGGCGGCGTTCGAGATGGACGAGATCCTCTACGCCCTTCGGGAGAATATCGTCGGCCTCAACTGCGGCCGCTGGGATTACATCTTCTCCTACATCAAGCGCCTCGGGCGCAGCCCCGAGCGGCTGACTCCCGACCGTAGCCAAATGACCATGGATAAGGCGTTCCTCGCCGCTTACTCGCTGCGGCTGGTGGCGACCTGTCATCGCCGCGGCGCCTTCGCGATGGGCGGGATGTCGGCCTTCATTCCGGTTAAGGGCGACGAGGCCGCGAACGAAAATGCCTTCGCCGAGGTGCGCGCCGACAAGCTCCGCGAAGTGACCAACGGCCATGACGGCACCTGGGTCGCTCACCCGGGGCTGGTGCCTGTGGCGATGGAAGCGTTCGATGCGATGCACGGCCCAAACCAGCTGTCGAAGATTCCGGACCATATCCCCGGCCGCGACGCGATGCTGAATCTGCACGATGGTGTTCGCACCGAGGCTGGAGCGCGCGCGAACATCCGCGTCGGAGTCCAGTATCTTGCCGCCTGGCTCGGCGGAAAGGGCGCGGTGCCGCTCTACAATCTGATGGAGGACGCGGCGACGGCGGAGATCTGCCGCACGCAGCTATGGCAATGGCTGAGGTTCGAGGCGCCGCTGGATGATGGGCGGAACTTCACCCTCGACCTGTTCGAGCAGTGGTTCGACGAGGAAGTCGGCCTGCTCGCCGAAGTTCCCAACATCGCCGAAGCCGCGCGGCTGATGCACAACATGATCGTCGCCGACGACCTGGTCGAATTCCTCACGCTGCCGGCTTACGAACTGCTGGACTGAAACGCCAGAGCCGCGCTTAACGAACTCCATGGTGGCACTGACGCACGCGCGTCACTCCGTATCTCCGCGCCTCACGGCGTAGGAGGGCCTTTGGGCCCGGCCTGAATGCATTCCTGGACCGAATCAAAAACGCTGTAAAACCAGTCCGGATTGAATTCTTCATTTCCTTTGCAGACTGCGATTATCCACGCGCCCGAGTTCTGGAGCGTTGTGGTTTTGTCTCCCGAAATGCATTCGCCGAGGCTCATCGTTGGGAAGTTTGGCATGATGAACTCCT
>JBQCCG010000256.1:0-11141 GCA_051962455.1 Sphingomicrobium sp.
ACAGTCATGCACAATTCACGGCAGTAGGACAGAGGCAAAGTTCGTCACGGCGGCTGGCGCCGCCCCAGCCGTTAATTTCAATGCGGTTAGCGCTTTCCTAACCTTTTCGCGCGCATGCGTGTGGGGACCTTTGGGAAGAAAGCTAAGCGCCAGGTGTCGACGCGCAGCGATCAGGGACTGGAACACAAGCCGTGGAAGCTGCTGCTGTGGACGGCGGCGGCCGGGCTGATTTTCGGCCTGATCGGCTTCGGTGAGGTCGCCGAGGATTGGCTCCGGGTCGCCCGCAATAATTTTCATCGGCACTCGGCGAGTGGGCAGGTCGTGGTGCTGACCATCGACGACAAGTCGCTTCACGGCGTCGGCAATTGGCCGTGGCCACGGACAGTCGAAGGCAAGCTGGTCGACGATCTCACGGCTGCCGGTGCGAAGCGGATCTTTTTCGACGTGAATTTCTCCTTCCCGTCGAATGCATCGGACGACCGCGCGTTTGCGGATGCAGTGCGTCGGTCAGGCCGCGTGACGCTTTTCACCCACACGAATAGCAGCAGGTCCGGCGCATCGCCCGAATTCGATGTTCCACTCCCGTCTCTCGCTTCACATGCGAGGCTCGCAACGGGAAGCTTGCATTACAACTATCAGAACGCGGTCTGGCAGGTCCTCTACGCCGCGAGAGTCGGGACCCAAACCATTCCTTCCATTGCCAGCGCGATTTCGAATGTGCGCGGCACTCCCGGCACCCAATTTCGGGTCGATTACTCGATCGATCCGGCGACGATCCCGTCGTATCCCGCGGGCGATGTCCTCAATGGCCGGATTGGGGCCAAACAGCTTGCCGGGAAGGACGTACTGATCGGCATCGCGACCGACGTGATCGGCGATAAATATTTCATCCCCGGTTACGGAAGGTCGTTCGGCGTTTACGTCCACGCGATCGCTGCGGAGACCCTCCGCTCCGGCCCACCGATTGACCTTGGCTGGATTCCCGGGTTCCTGCTCGGGCTCGGCGCCGCCGCGGCTGCGGTTGTTCGCCGCCGCTTCGCGGAACGCTTCGTGATCTTCACCGGCGGGCTCACGGCGCTGTTCGTCGGGCCTGCATTTCTGGAAGCGCGGCTGATTTTCGCGGATGTAACTCCGGGCCTATTCGTGCTCCTGACGGTTTTGACCGTGCTGGGCTGGCGTCGTTACCGGGCACGCGGCTTCGTCAACCCTATATCGAATCTGCCGAACCTCAATGCGCTTCGCGCAAACCGGTTCGGTCGGGCGAAGGCCCTCGTCGCGGCGCGGGTCCTCAATTACGAGGAAGTTGTCGCGGCGCTTCCGCCAAGCGGCGAGCACCAGCTCATCGACCAGATTGTCTCAAGGCTGAACATCGGCTCGCCAAAGCGCCTGCTGTACCAAGGCGACGGCGGAATTTTTGCTTGGTTCGAGGAACCCAAGGCTCCGTTCGGCAATCACCTCGAAGCCCTCTACGCATTGTTCAGAAACCCGGCGCGCGTCGGCGATCTTTCGATGGACCTCACCGTTTCGTTCGGTGTGGAGGTCGGCAGCGGCCGTTCAATCCACAATCGTCTCGCCAGTGCCCTGGTTGCAGCGGAAGAAGCCGCCCACGATGGCCTCAAATGGAAATACCACGACCCCGATACCCTCGAGAACGCCTCGTGGAAGCTCTCGATGCTGAGTCAGCTCGATGAAGCCATCGACCGCGGCGAAGTATGGGTCGCCTATCAACCCAAGCTGGACCTCGCGAGCCGTCGAATAGTTGGCGCCGAAGCACTGGCTCGCTGGACGCATCCCGAGAAAGGCCCGATCGCCGCTTCGGAGTTCGTCGCCGCCGCCGAGCAGCATAACCGCATCGGCAAGCTGACCGACTTCGTGCTCGAGAAAGCGGTCGCCGCGGCGGCGCAAATCAACAAGCGCGGCGTCGATTTCGACATGGCCGTAAACCTCTCCGCGCGCCTGCTGACCGACAAGGGCTTCACGTTGAGGCTTTCAGCGTTGCTTGCTCGACACAGCCTTGCGCCGCAGCATCTCATGCTGGAGCTCACCGAGACCGCCGCGCTGACGGGCAGTGGCGAGGGACTCGACATGATCACTCGGCTGCGCGAGCTCGGCGTCAACATCGCCATCGACGACTATGGCACCGGCCTGTCTACCCTCGATTATCTGAAGAAGATTCCCGCGGACGAGATCAAGATCGACCAGAGCTTCGTCAAAGGCATCGTCGACAACCGCAGCGATCGGCTGATGGTCCAGTCGACAATCGGACTCGCTCACTCGCTCGGCCGCAAGGTCGTTGCCGAAGGAGTTGAGCATCGGGACATCCTCGATCTGCTCATCGAAATGGGCTGCGACATTGCTCAGGGCTTTGCTGTCGGCCGTCCGATGGGCCTCGACACGCTCACCAAGCGCCTCGCTTCCGACCGCAAGCGCACCGCCGCTTAGAACCTTTCCAGAGCTCGAATTTACTCTGCGCGAAACGGGCGCAAATAAATTTTGGTTACTCGTTTGCTAACCACAATGATTAAGGTTAATATCCCCGCATCTGCCGAATCGCAGTAACGATTGGGGGTAACCGAGATGAAGAAGGTCAAGACCGGTCGCGGGTTCTGGAGCTGGCTGATGGGCGAAGGCTGGGACTCGGGCGGAGGCAACGGCTAAACACCGGAAAATTCAGTGAGTTAGAAAGCGCTCGCCGCACGGCGGGCGCTTTTGTTTTGGGCTGCTGGAACGGACCATCCAAGCAGGCTAGGCGAACCCATGCTTCGCCAGGTCGGCACGATTCTTCCGATTCGCACGAGTCGTCGCGGGCTGCACGAATTTACCGATTGCGTGCGCGATTTCGTGGCCGAAAGCGGTATTTCCGAAGGACTGTTGACGATCTTCTGCCGCCATACCTCGGCCTCGCTGCTCATCCAGGAAAACGCGGCCCCGGCAGCTCGCCGGGACCTCGAAGCCTTTTTCGAGAGAATCGCTCCCGAAGGCAGCAATTACGAGCACGACGATGAAGGGCCCGACGATATGCCTGCCCATCTGAGGAGCGCACTCACAACCACCCAGCTGTCAATCCCGGTCGCGCATGGCGAACCACTGCTCGGCACCTGGCAGGGCGTTTTCCTGTTCGAGCATCGTCGCAACACCCCGACGCGAGAAATCGCCATGCATCTGGTGGGCGAATGAGCCTTGAATCGGTCAAGGCCTGGCTTGCGGCGAATGCCCCCGACCTACCCCTCATCGAGGTCGCGGAAAGCACGGCGACGGTCGATACCGCGGCGAAGGCGCTCGGAGTCGAGCCCGGCCGCATCGCCAAGACGCTCGCGGTCCGCGCGGGCGACCACCTCTTCCTGCTATGCACCAGAGGCGATGCTCGGCTCGATAACCGCAAGTGCAAGGACGAATTCGGCGCGCGCCCGCGGATGCTCGGACCCGAGGAGACGCTAGAGCTCACCGGTCACCCCATCGGCGGCGTCTGTCCGTTCGGGCTGAGGAGCCCGCTTCCGGTCTATCTCGACATATCCTTGAAAGCCTTTGAGGTCGTCTATCCGGCGGGCGGTTCGCTCAACACCTCGGTCGAAGTCTCGACGGACAGGCTGTTCGACCTCGTGGCCGAGCGCTGGGTCGACCTATGCGTGCTGCGCGGCGAATCGGCCGGGACTTAGCGCCTCCGCCGAAACATCGGTGACCGGCCATTCGCGGCCGAGAATCAACGAGGCGGCAATTGCCGCCATGGCGGGCGAGGTCTGAAGACCGAACCCGCCCTGCCCTGCAAGCCAGAAGAAGCCTTCCGCGTCGGGCGCGAAGCCGACCGCGGGATGCTGGTCCGGTGTGAAGGTCCGGAGACCCGCCCATTTGCTATGGATCTGACGGACTTTGACTATCGTCCGCTCCTCCATTCGGTGTGCGGCGAGCGCGACCTCATAATCGTCCGGCTGGGCATCCATCGGCTCGCTCGGGACCTCGTCCATCGGCGAAGCGAACAGGCGTCCGCTCTCCGGCGCGAAATAGAGCTCGTCGTGGATGGTCTTGGCGAACGGGATTCGTTCGAGATCGGTTCCGGGCGGCGCATCGAAGGTGATGATCGTCCGCCGCTTGGGTTCAAGTCCGATTCGGCCGACACCGGCCAGCAAGGCAATCTGGTCGGCCCAGGAGCCGGCGGCGTTCACGAGGATCTGCGCTGAGAAGGTCTCTCCCTTTTCGCTCGTAATGTTCCAAGCCACGCCGCGTCGCTCGATTGCGGCGACTCGCGCACCGGTGCGCAATTCGCCGCCCGCACGCCTCAGCCGCCGCAAATTGCCCTGCAGCAGCGCATGGGGGTCAAGACGCATGCCATTGAAATCGGCAAGGCCGTAGAGCGCGTCTTCCTTCAGCAGGGGACAGAGCTCGTGGACACCCGCCGCGTCGAGCCGCTCCAGCTTTGCAAAGGGCGCGAGTTCGGCGTCGAGCCGCTCGAGGGCTTTCCGCTCGTCCTCGCGCGCGTGGATCAGCACCGGCATTCGCCGGCCAAGCGGAACGTCGGTGAAGTCGGCCGGCGGATCGTCGAAGAAGGGACGGCTGGCGAGCGTCAGCGCCCGCACCAGGCGGTCGCCGAGCGCGTAATGGACCATCGTCGCGCTTCGGCCCGACGAGTGGTAGCCGACCTGCTCCTCGGCCTCGAGGACGGTCACGCGAGCATGGGCTGACAGCGCGGCAGCCGCAGAGAGTCCCGCTATCCCCCCGCCGATCACCAGGATGTCGGGATTCAATCCCCCCTCCCTGGAAGGGAGGGGCCGGGGGTGGGTGCGAGCGAAGCGAGCGCTTGAGGGCTATCGCAAACCCAATCGTTCAACCCACCCCTACCCCTCCCTGCCAAGGAGGGGAGGATCATTGAGTCAGCCGCTCGTTCACAATCTTGCCGGCCTGCGTCAGGCGGACCGCCTTCACGATCTCGTCATCGTCGGGGAGCACGGGCCTCCCCTGCTCCTTGTCCCAGAAGGCCGAGAGGAAATTGTAGAGGTTGCGGGCGAACAGGGCCGACGCGTCGGCGGCGAGGCTCCGCGCGAGATTGGACGCGCCGATGATCGTGACGCCATGCTTCACTACGGATTCATTATTGACGGTGCCCTCGACATTGCCGCCGGCTTCGGCCGCGAGATCGACGATCACGCTCCCCGGCCGCATCGTCGCGAGCTGGTCGTCGCTGATCAGGCGGGGCGCTGGACGTCCCGGAATCAGCGCGGTGGTAATGACGATGTCCTGCTTGGCGATGTGCGACGAAACCAGCTCGGCCTGGGCTTTCTGATACTCCGGCGACATTTCGGTCGCGTAGCCCCCCGCACCCTCGCCCTCGATCCCCGCGACATTCTCGACGAAGATCGGCTTCGCGCCGAGCGACTGGATCTGCTCCTTGGTCGCCGAACGCACGTCGGTCGCGCTGACCTGGGCGCCGAGCCGCTTCGCGGTCGCGATCGCCTGAAGTCCGGCGACTCCGACCCCCATGACGAACACTTTTGCGGGGCTGACGGTCCCGGCGGCCGTCATCATCATGGGAAAGGCACGCCCGTAGGCAGCGGCGGCGTCGACCACCGCCTTGTAGCCGGCGAGGTTCGATTGCGATGAGAGGATGTCCATCGACTGGGCGCGGGTGATCCGCGGCATCCACTCCATCGCCAGCGCTTCGAGACCCGCAGACGCGTAGCCGTCAATCGCCTCGCGTCGCTTCAGCGGATCGAGCGCGCCCACGAGGATGGCACCTTTGTCCGCACCTTTCAGTGCACCGGCATCCGGTCCGTTGACGCAGAGAATGATCCCCGCGCCATTCAACACGTCGGCGCGCGATCCGAGGGTTGCCCCCGCCGCCTCGAACTCGGCGTCGCCGATCGATGCGCTTTCGCCCGCGCCCCGCTCCACCGCGACCTCAGCGCCGAGCGCCACGAATTTCTTCACAGTCTCCGGAATGGCGGCGCAGCGCGTTTCGCCCGCCGCCTCCTTCAGAACCGCGATTTTCATTCCGCTATTTCAGGATGAGAAGAACGATGACGCCGACGATCAGGCACGCGAAAGCGCCGTTCCTCATCATCCTGGTGAAGCGCTCGTAATCGTGCACATGAACCGTCATTTCCCGGGTTCCGGGATGGGCAAGCAGCGGTTCTTCTTCCTCGGCCATGTGATTCCCTCTTGGGTGTCGAAAACGTAGGCGTTTCCATAACAACCCCTAACCGACTGCCCAAGCCCCAACCACCAAACTCTTAAGCTGGCCTTTACCCCTTCTCGCTAGGTTCCCTTGCAAAGAACCGGACATGCGCGAAGAACCCACACGTTCCCTCCTGTTGCTCGACGCCAATCCCGAGGAGCGGAGGCTCATCTCCGCGATCGCGGGGCGGGCGAACTGGAGCGTCGTCGGCGCTGCCGACGAGGAGATGGCGCTCGCCCTCCTCCAGGGGCCGCATGGGCGCGAGGTGCTCGCGGCGCTGCTCGGCAGCTGGGATGCCGAAAAAAGCCCGCAGGTGATCGCGGCTTTGCGCGAGACGAGGGAGAACCTGCCCGTCATCGTGCTGTCCCACGGTGACAGCGTCTCGGTTGCGGTCGAAGCGATGCGCGCCGGAGCTTCCGACTTCCTCGTTCGGCCGGTCGCGCCAGAACGGCTGCTCGAAGCGCTTGCCGCCAATGCCGACCGCCGCCGGGCGGCTGGCGAGCTGGCGCCGGTTTCGGAAAAGCTCGCGCCGGCGCTTCCGCTCGAGCAACTGGTCGGCGCGGAGCCTCAATTCCGCGCTGCCCTCGCGGTCGCCGCCAAATCGGCGCGCAACCGCTTGCCGGTGCTGATTGTCGGCGAACCGGGCACCGGAAAGGAGACGGTCGCGCGCGCGATCCACGGCGCCAGCCTCCGCGCCAAGGGGCCGTTGCTCTCGCTCGATTGCAAGGCGGTTCCGGCGAACATCATCGACAGCGAATTGTTCGGCCACGAGAAAGGCGCCTTTCCGGGCGCGTTCTCGGCCAAGGTCGGCAAGATGGTGCAGGCCGACGGCGGGACGCTGGTCCTGGACGAGATCGGGGTGCTTCCGGAAGAGACCCAGGAACTGCTCGACCGAGTCCTCGCGACCGGCGAAGTTCGCCCGGTCGGCCTCAACGGCAGCTATTCGGTCGATGTCCGGGTGATCGCGACCAACTGCCGCCCGCTCCCTGAGGATTTCAATCCGGGTCTCGCCGAACGGATCGGCCCGACGACGGTGACCCTGCCTCCGCTTCGCGAACGCAGCGGGGATATTCCGGCACTTGCTCGCCATCTCCTGCAGCGGCTCGCCGAACAGACGGGCTTAAGGGAGTTGTCGATCGGCAATGACGCGCTTGCGGTGCTGATGCGCTACGGCTGGCCGGGCAATGTCCGGCAGCTCGCTGGCGTGCTGTTCCGGGCGGCATTGCAGTGCGAAGCGAGCTCGCTCACAGCCGAGCATTTTCCGCATATCGCGATTCAGTCCCGCTACACGGGGCGACAGACCGATTTCGCGCCGAGCGTCAGCGCCGAGCGCAGCGAAGAGATGATTGCCGGCGCACCCGGCGTCACGCTCTACAGCGGCGACGGCCATTTGCGCCCGCTCGAAGACATCGAAGCCGACATCATCCGTCTTGCGATCGGGCACTACCGGGGCCGCATGACCGAGGTCGCCCGGCGGCTAGGGATCGGCCGCTCGACCCTCTACCGCAAGCTCGGCGAGCTGGGGATCGATACCGCCGCCTAACCTCCCCTCCCTGCAAGGGAGGGGTCGGGGGTGGGTACGAGCGAAGCGAGTTGATGTCAGCAAAGCCGCGGCATTGAGCCGCCGCACTGCTCACCCACCCCTATCCCCTCCCTGAGAGGGAGGGGAATGGAGTGAGCGCCTGGTCGCGCATGCCGCGCCAGACGCGGAGCGCCTGCAGGGTTTCGAACACATCGTGGACGCGGATAATCTGCACACCCTGCTCCGCCGCCTTGAGCGCAAAGGCGATGCTGCCGGACACGCGCTTGTCGGGGGGCGCCTCGCCGGAAAGTGCGCCGATCGTCCGCTTGCGGCTTGCGCCAATCACCATCGGGCAGCCGAGCGAATGGAACAGCGCAAGGCCGTTCGTCAGCTCGAGATTGTGCGCGAGCTTCTTGCCAAAACCGAAGCCGATATCGATCAGGATCTTGTCGCGGGGGATGCCGGCCTCCTCGGCGAACGCGATCCGCTCCTCCAGCCAGAGATAGACCTCGACCAGCACGTCGTCGTAACGCGGATCGTCCTGCATCGTCTGCGGATCGCCCTGGTGGTGCATCAGCACGATCGGGACACCGGCTGCCGTCACGACTTCTGCCGACCGTTGATCGAAGGTCAGCGCCGACACGTCGTTGATCATCCGCGCGCCGGCTTCGAGCGCGGCGGTCATGACGTCGGCCTTGCGCGTGTCGACCGACACCGCGGCTCCGCCCGCGGCCAGGGGGCGGATCACCGGAAGGACGCGCTCGATCTCGTCACCTTCCCAGATCACGCGTGCGCCCGGCCGGGTTGATTCGCCGCCGACATCGATGATCGCCGCGCCCTGCGCAGCCATTTTGGCGCCGGCTTCAGCCGCGGCAGCTGCATCGGCGAACTGCCCCCCGTCGGAGAAGCTGTCGGGAGTGGTATTTACGATCCCCATCACCTGCGGCTGATCGAGCCGGATCGTCCGCTCGCCGAGCTGGAGCGGGGCCCGCGGACTGGTCAGCGCCTTCCACTGCACGGCCATGTTATCGTCGAGTCGGCTTTCGATGCCTTCAACCGGCGCCAGTTCGGTTGAGACTCGCTGGTGGCCTTCGATGTTGAGCAGTTCGACGGCCGAGAACCAGTTCAGCCCGCCGGCAAGCCGCGCGACCTTGCCGTCGTGGCCGCAAGGGGAATCGACGAACGCCGTGGGGCGGAGGAGCGTGCGGGTCATTTTACCTCGTCATTGCGAGCGCAGCGAAGCAATCAAGAAAATTGTTCACGCGGAGACGCAGAGATGCGGAGGAGCAGAGACGCGGAGGAGCAGAGTCCCGCTGCAGCTTCTCCGCGTTCTTCGCGCCTCCGCGTGAAATAAATATTACCGGAGACTCGAGAGGTGCTTTTGGCGCAGGGCGTCGAGCACAGTCAGCGTTCCACCCTGCTCCACATGCCAGAAGGTCCAACCGTTGCACGACGGAGCGCCCTGCAGAGCCGCTCCCACCTTGTGGATCGATCCCGCGTGCGCCTCGCAGGCGATCGATCCGTCGGCCCGCACCGTCGCGCTCCAGCGGCGCTTCGCATCGGTGAGGCTAGCTCCGGGCGGGACCAATCCGCTCTCCACGAGCACGCCGAAGGCCACGCGCGGCTGCTCTCGCTTGTCCGGCACCGTCTGCATCGCGCTCTCGTCCAGCGGGAGGGTCGAGGCGATCCGCTCCTTCGCGACCTTCACATAGGCCTGCTCGCGCTCGATGCCGATCCACCGCCGGCCAAGCCGCCTCGCAACCGCGCCGGTGGTGCCGGTCCCGAAGAACGGGTCGAGGACCACGTCTCCGGGCTTCGTGCAGGCGAGCAGGATTCGATAGAGCAACGCCTCGGGCTTTTGCGTCGGATGAGCTTTCGACCCGTTCTCGCCCTTGACCCGCTCGCCGCCCGCGCAAATCGGCAGCAGCCAGTCAGACCGCATCTGAAGATCGTCGTTCAAGGCCTTCATTGTGCGGTAATTGAAGGTGTAGCGCGCCTTCTCGTCCTTGGCGCACCAGATGAGCGTTTCATGCGCGTTGGTGAAGCGCGTGCCGCGGAAGTTCGGCATCGGGTTGGCCTTGCGCCAGACAATGTCGTTCAAAATCCAGAAGTCGGCGTCCTGCAGCAGCGACCCCACGCGATAAATGTTGTGATAGCTTCCGATCACCCAGATCGTGCCGTCATCCTTGAGGATTCGCCGCGCCTGCTCAAGCCATTCGCGGGTGAAATTGTCATAGGCGGTGAGGCTTTCGAACTTGTCCCAATCGTCATTGACGGCGTCGACACGGCTGCCCTCCGGCCTGAACAGGTCGCCACCGAGCTGCAGATTGTACGGCGGATCGGCAAAGATCATGTCGACAGACTTGTCCGGAAGCCGCATCATCTCCGCGATGCAGTCACCTTCGAGAATGCTGTCGAGCGGGAGGTCGCGCTTCGCCGCTTTCGTCGGACGAAACGACGTCGGCTACTCCGCGATGCGGGCGATCAAATTCATGGAATACTCTGCCCCTGTGCCAAAGGCGCAGAGGGTGAGTCAGGCGGGACTCGCGGTCAAGCAGAGAAGGGTTAACGCGCCGCTTCGGGACAGGATTCGTCAGTTGGTCGTGGGTGACTGGGCCACAAGATGTTGAGTCAGTCTCCCTGGGCCGGACTCAATCTCTGGTGGTGTGACTCGAAGGACTCACGGGCGAACAATCCGCAAATTCTTCATTCGCTTCAGATGCACCGACTGCATGTGCTCGGGGAGGCGCCGCTCGCGGGCGCAAACATAGAAATCGCCGAAAATTTCGTCCTTGGATGGCGTGAAGCGATCATAGAGGCGTCTGAACGGGTCCGCGGCGGTGCCTTCGGCTCCTTCTGAATAATCCAGCGACAACACGTGGCCTGTGCCGATCATCCAGATGCGATGAATCCTGGAGCCGTTGGTAACGACGTACCGGCCATGGACCCATCCGCAATCGCCCACATTTGCCAGCGCTGGCTGCGCGCTCGCGAGCGCTACCGCCACAAGCAAGTTCATTCGGCTGCTACAGCTGTGACAAACAACTCAGACTGCGCGTCCTTGTCGATCGCCGCCCTCACTTTCGGAAAGCTGCGGCGGTGCAGCGGCGTCGGGCCGAGCGCGTGCAGCGCGCGCCAATGCTCGGGCGTGCCGTAGCCGCGGTTCCGCTCCCAGCCGTAGCCCGGAAATTCGCGCGCATGCTCGGCCATGATCCGGTCGCGGGTGACCTTGGCGATGATCGACGCGGCGGCGATCGAGCGGCACTTGGCGTCGCCGTCGACAATCGCCTTGGACGGCCTTTGCCAGCGCGGCGTCGCGTTTCCGTCGACCAGCACCCACGCGGGCTCGAGGCCGAGCGCTTCGACTGCCCGAGTCATGGCCAGCATGCGCGCCCAGTAGATGTTGATCTGGTCGATCTCCTCGACGCTCGCGATGCCGACGCCCCAGGCCGA
>JBQCCG010000257.1:0-2178 GCA_051962455.1 Sphingomicrobium sp.
CGTGCGCGCCCGTGCCCGCGACCTCGGGATCGACCTTGCCCAGGTGAAGACCGCGAGCGATCGCATCCGCCACTCGGACTTGGACGCGTACCTGCTCTATAACGGCGGAACGGACTCGAGCCGCCCGGCGAGCCCGCGCAAGGACGAGACGATCAAGGTCGTCGGGCTTCGCCGCAAGATCGCCGAAAACATGGCCGAGGCGAACCGCCGAATCCAGCATTTCACCCTGGTCGAGGAGTTCGACGTCACCGCGCTCGAAGACACGCGCGCGATGATGAACGGCGACCGAGGCTCCAATCCGAAGCTCACGCTTCTGCCGTTCCTGATCACCGGCCTCTGCCGAGGTCTTGCCGAATGGCCGATGCTCAACGCGACTTTCGACGATGAGGCAATGGTGATCACCCGCCACGGGCCGGTCCAGATGGGCGTAGCCACGCAGACTCCGAACGGCCTCATGGTGGCGACCATCCGAGATGCTCAGTCGCGCTCGGTGTGGGAGCTCGCGTCCGAGATCCTGCGCCTGTCCGAAGCCGCCCGCAGCGGCAAGGCGAGCCGCGAGGAGCTCTCCGGCGCGACCTTCACGGTCTCAAGCTTGGGACCGATGGGCGGCATCACCTCGACCCCGGTCGTCAATCCCCCCCAGGTCGCGATCGTCGCCGTCAACAAGATCGAGGACAAGCTGGTCTCGATCGAAGGCGAGATCGAGATCAGGAAGCGCATGAACCTGTCGCTCTCCTGCGATCATCGGGTCGTCGACGGTTGGGACGCGGCGAGCTTCATGCAGACGCTGAAGGGCTTTATCGAGAACCCGCTCCGGCTGCTTTCCGCATGAGTGGCGCCCTGCAAGCCGGGCGGTCGTCCTCATTTCCTGACGACATCTTCACCGAGCCGGCGAATGTCGATCCCGACACGCTGGCCAACCTGGGGCCGCTGAGGCGGCTGGCCGGCGAATGGGCATCGCCGACCGGTGTCGATCTGAATCCGAAGGCCGATGGGCCTGAGCGCCGCGACTATATCGAGCACATCCTGATGGAGCCGATCGACCCACAGGCGAACGGACCGCAACTGTTCTACGGCCTTCGCTATCATGTGCACATCAACACGCCGGAAGAGGACATCGCGTTCCACGATCAGGTCGGGCACTGGCTGTGGGAGCCGGCGACCGGGCTCGTCATTCAGACCCTGTCGATTCCGCGCGGGCAGGTAGCAATTGCCGCGGGGCACGCCAAAGCGGGAGACGACAAGCTCATCCTCACTGCCGGGCGCGGCTCGACCGAGTATGGCATCTGCTCCACGGCGTTCCTCGAATATGCGTTCCGTACCGACCATTACCGGATCGAGGTGGATTTCCATTCGGACGGAAGCTGGAGCTACGTTCAGGAAACCACGCTCATCGTGCGCGGACGTGCAGAGCCGTTCATCCATCGGGACCAGAATCGGCTGCTGAAGATCAAAGAACCGAAGCCCAATCCCTGGATGCAGATCATCGCCGCCAGGAAGAGGGCCTCGGCCTCACCAGCTCACTTATCCGGCCCGGGCGCGGCGGTCGCCGAATAGGTCCAGCTGACGATCTTCCAGCCGTTGCCATCGCGGTTCAGGACGAAGGTCATGCTGCTCGGCTCGGCCATTTTCGCGCCCTTCTGAACGAAACGGTACGTCGTCGGTAGCACGACATAGGCCGTCTTGCCGTCGCTCGTCGCCTGGAGCGGCCTCCCGTAGTCCACCCTTGGGCTGGTCACGCCCGTCGCAGCAGAATCCTTCGCGTACGCATCGAGCCAGCGTTGCGGTGAGCCGGCCCCGTTCCAGACGTGGGGGCCGAATTCGTCGACGATCATTGTGTTGTCATTTTGCGCCGCGATCCACGCCTTCACGTCACCCGAATTGAACTTGTCGATGACGGTCGTGATGAACTTGGTCGCGTCGTCGGCTGCACCGGCGGACTGAGCGAGTGCCGGCACCCCGATGGACCAGGACGCGAGCGCGGCGCCAATCAGGAGAGATTTGCCCATGTGGGATCCCCTTCTTGCGGCCGGAGACGACGCAAACAGGAGGCGCGCGGGCCGAAGCGCGCGCGACGTGCGCCAGTGCGCCTCGCCTTCTCAGGGGTCAAGTAGTCGGATCGTTGCCCAGCGTGCGCTCCGCGACTCGTCAGCCAGATTGAGTGATGCAGTCCCCGTC
>JBQCCG010000258.1:0-5406 GCA_051962455.1 Sphingomicrobium sp.
CGGTCGCGGCGATCATCTCGAGATCGAAGTTGGTGCGCTGTTCGAGCCGCTGCGCCTCCAGTAGCCGCCCTTCCGCATGAAGCTCCTTCAGCCGCTCGGCGAGCTCATGCTTGATCGCCTCCATCGCCTGCTTCAGCGTCGGGCCAGGAGTCACATAGTGCGAGTTCGCATAAACCTTGATCGAATCCAGCAACGCGATCGTCTTTCCGGTCAGCGGATCGAACTCGCTGATGTCCTCGATCTCGTCACCGAAGAACGAGACTCGCCAGGCCATGTCTTCATAGTGCGACGGGAAGATCTCCAGGCTGTCGCCGCGCACCCTGAAATTGCCGCGCGCGAAGGCATTGTCGTTGCGCCGGTACTGGAGCGCGACGAGCTTTCGGATGACCTCGCGCTGATCGTCGATTTGCCCCTTCTTGAGGCTGAAGGTCATCGCCGAATAGGTCTCGACCGAGCCGATGCCGTAGAGGCAGGAGACACTAGCGACGATGATCACGTCATCGCGCTCCAGAAGCGACCGCGTCGCCGAGTGGCGCATCCGGTCGATCGCCTCGTTCACCGAGCTTTCTTTCTCGATGTAGGTGTCGGTGCGCGGGACGTAGGCTTCGGGCTGGTAGTAGTCGTAGTAACTGACGAAATATTCGACCGCATTCTCCGGGAAGAAGCTCTTGAACTCCCCGTAAAGCTGCGCGGCGAGGATCTTGTTCGGGGCGATCACCAGCGCCGGCCGCTGCAGCGTCTCGATCACCTTCGCCATGGTGAAGGTCTTGCCCGAGCCGGTGACCCCCAGCAGAACCTGGCTGCGCTCGCCCTCGCCCGCCGCCTCGACCAGTTCCCTGATTGCCTGAGGCTGGTCGCCCGCGGGCTCATAGTCGGCGACGAGCTGGAACGACTTACCGCCCTCGTGCTTCTCCGGCCGCGCGGGCCGGTGCGGAACGAAGGTCTCGGCGGTCTCCGGCTCTGCGAGGCTGGTGCGGATTTGAATCGGCATCATTGCCGATATGGGAGCGTCAGGCGATCACGGCAATTCGCCTCTGCGCGCTGCTCACGTTAAGACGCGGCGATGACGAGTGGACGGGCAATTGACCGCGCCTATAGCCTGGCCAGATCCGGCCAGTACCGCAGCGTTTCCGAAATCATCCGCCATTTGCCGGCGGAGGACCGGGCGGCGGTCGAGGCGCATCTAAAAGAGCCGAATGCGAGACGGCACCTCATCCTGGCCTGCAGCGACGCGTGGCTCGCAATGCAATAGCAATGGTGGCGCCGGCAGCCGCCACCGCCACTTAAATTGATTGCGTCAATCGTGGTTATGAACAGGCTTGATTAGTCATTGCTGTTGCCGTGGTGCTAGCGTGTCCTTCTCACCAGCAGAAAGAGGAGGATTCCGGAATGCCGAACGATGTTCCTTATTCGCGTAAGTTGGGGCCGCTGACGCCATTCGTCGGCGAATGGGAAGGAGATAACGGGGTCGACCGTTCGTACCACAACAAGGACGATTGGACGACCGAGACAACCTATTTCGAGAAAGCCTCGTTCAAGCCCATTCCGGTGCAGGAGAACGGCCAGCAGGTGCTGTGGGGGCTGATCTACAAGATGACCGCCTGGCGCCATGGCGAAGAAGCGATGGACCCGTTCCACGACGAGGTCGGCTTCCTGCTGTGGGACAAGGCCCACCGCCAGGTGATGCGCAACGTCGTGTTCGGGCGCGGAATCGCGATCCTCGCCGGCAGCAGCGCGGAGCCGCACGACAAGAAGCTGCGGTTCGACGCCAAGCCGGGCGAACCCTGCTACGGCATCCTGCAGAACAAATATCTGCTCGAGCGGGCGGAAATCCGCGACTTCAAGAGCGACTTCACGATCCATGACGACGGAACGCTGAGCTACACGTCCGACCTGCTGCTGAAGCTCGCCGCGACGGGCGAGGAAATGCACCACACCGACAAGAACACGCTTCACCTCGTCAAGCGCTATCACCCGAGCGCCGAAGGCGGCTGATCTAACAGACCGATCACGCTCTCCGGTCCGAGCCGACTCGCGCCCAATAGCGATTTAGCGTAATGGCTGGTCAGCGGGGGCAAACCGATGACCGCTTCAAAATCGCATAGCCGCAGGTTCCTGATCGCCGGCGCGGCGGTTCTCACCGTTGGCGCAGGCGCGTTCGGACTGGCGCTGGTATCGCCTGCGCTCGGGCCGATCGCGGGAAGCATTGCGCCGCAGCTGTACGTCGATTCCGTCGCGGGCGCGCAAATCCCGGTGCAGGGTCCTTACGTCCTCGTGGATGCGAATTCCGCGCGGCTGTATATGATCGACGATGGCCGCGTTCAGGATTCAATGAAAGTCATCGTCGGGAAACCGGATACGCCGACTCCGGCGCTGAAAGACGTCATCTATTACGCGACGCTCAATCCTTATTGGCACGTCACACCCGATCTCACGCGCTCGCTGATTGCCGCGAACGTGCTGAAGCTCGGCCCCTCCTACCTCACCTCGCACGGCTATGAAGTCGTCTCCGGCTGGTCGCCCGACGCAACGGTGATTCCGCCGGACACAATCGACTGGAAAGCCGTCGCGGCAGGCACTCAGCAAATTTACGTTCGCGAGCTGCCCGGGCCCTGGAATTCGCTGGGGCACTTCAAATTCAACCTTCCGCACGGCGACGGAATCTATCTTCACGACACGCCGAGGAAGGACCTGTTCGCGCAGGACCAGCGCGACCTCAGCCACGGCTGCGTCCGTCTGGAGGACGCGGAGCGGCTGGCGAAATGGCTGCTCGGCAAGGACCCGCCCGCGGCGTCCGCGCCGGACGACAATGTCCTCCTCCCGCATCCGGTGCCGATCACCATCAGCTACCTCGACCGGGGCAGCGAGACGCAGCTCGCGGCATTGCGGTAGCGGATCGCCCGCGCTGGCGCTCGCTTAACGGGAAGTTTATGGTGCGGCTCTCGAAAGAGAGGGGGCTGCCATGAAACATGCCGTGTGCGTGATTGCGTCAGTTATCTGTCTGACCGGCTGCAACAAGGGGCCGACGGTCGAGCTTCACAATGCCACCAACAAGGATGTCGTCCAGGCGGTCGCCAAGTCCGGCGTGATGACGAGCGGGACGATGATCGAGCCGGGGCTGTGGAAATCGAAAACGATCATCCAGGAAATGAATATTCCGGGACTTCCCGAGCAATATGCTGCCCAGATGAAGCAGAGCATCGCCGAGCACCGGAACGAGAGCACCAGCCACTGCGTCAAGGCCGAGGACGTGAAGAAGCCGAAGGAGGACTTCTTCGGCGCGGACAAATCCTGCCGCTACGATCATTTCACCATGGGCGGCGGAAAGATCGATGTCGCGATGGTCTGCCATGAGGAAGAAACCACGCAGACCATGAACATGTCCGGCAGCTACACGCCGACCAGCTACTCGATGGACGTCTCGTCGACGGGCAGCGGAGGCCACGAGAACGGCATGACCATGAAGATGCACGTCGACTCGAGCCGGGTCGGCGAATGCACCGGCAAGGATAGCGAATAGCCGTTGACGCGTTAGCGCCGGCATGGCGCGCATCACCATGCTCATCAACCGCGGCGGGGGCGCCGTCGCGGCCGATCCGGCGATCGCCGACAAGGCGGCGAAGGCGCTGTCCGATGCCGGCGTTGACGCGCATGTCGAGCTGATCGAGGGCGGCGATTATGACGTGCGCTGCCGGGCAATCGCCGAACGCGGGGACGAGCTGCTGATCGTCGGCGGCGGCGACGGGACGGTCAGCGCCGCCGCTTCGGCGCTGATCGGAACCGAGACGCTGCTCGGAATCCTGCCGCTCGGGACTCTCAACCACTTTGCTCGCGATCTGGGCATCCCAACTGACCTCGCGGAAGCCGCTGGGCTGATCGCGTCGCGCAAGGAGCGGCGGGTAGACGTCGGAGAGATGAACGAGCGCGTCTTCATCAACAACAGCGCCATCGGCCTTTACCCGTTGATGGTCATCGATCGGGATCTGCAGCGAAAGCGCCTCGGCCGGAGCAAGCGTCTGGCGATGATCGTCGCGTCCTTGCGGACGCTGGTCCGCTTCAATCACCAGCGCCTGACCCTGACTGTCAATGAAGAGAAAACGGGACGGATGGATACGCCGCTGCTGTTCGTCGGCAACAACGACTATCGAATCGACCTCGGCGCTCCCGGAACGCGGGAGCGCCTCGATGCCGGCGAGCTGTGCGTCATGGTCATGCGCAAGAAGACTCGAAGGGGCATGATCGCGGCGAGCATTCGCGCGCTGTTCGACCGCAGCCGCGCCGACGACATGGTCAGGATCGAGCATGTCGAGCGGCTCCGCGTCGCCAGCCACCGCAGCCAATTGGCGGTCTCGCTCGATGGCGAGGTGGTGCGCGCGACGCCCCCGCTCGACTATAGAATTCGCAAGAAAGCGCTGCGCGTGATTGCCCCCTGAAGGGAACCGTATCGGCGCTCGCCGGGTTCGCGCCGGAGAGAAAGGGGCGCATTTGGCAACCCAGGCTCAAGCTCTGTCGGACCGGAGGCGCGCCCGGGCGCTGCGCGTCGCGGGGATCGCTATCATCCTGCTCGGCGTCGCCGCGGCGCTCCTCCCGGCCGGAAAGACGATTCCCTCGGACATGATCGGCGGCCTGCTGATCGCCGCCGGGCTCATCGAAATGGTCGCCGGCTCGCTGCGCCGCTCGGTACGCTCGCTCGCGATGGCCGCGGGCGGCGTGACCGCGCTCGCCGGTCTGCTGTTCGTCATCAATCCTGAGACTCATTTCTTTCCGACGGTCACCCCCGTGATCGCCTGGCTCCTGATCCGCAGCCTGATCCTCGCGGTGGGCAGCGGCGAGGCTGCCGGGTCGGTGCGGATGTGGACCGCGCTCTCCGCCGGAATGGACTTCCTGCTGGCGGTCCTGCTGATCGCCGGCCTGTCGATTTCGACCATCATCGTCAGCATCTTCGGCCCGACGCGCGAGCTCGTCGCGACCTTCGCCTGGGTGCTCGCCGCCAGCTTCATCGTGAACGGCCTGTTGCTGCTGGAAGTCGCCAGCTGCGCCGAGCCGCCACAGCCGTAGCTGGAATTCCATCCGCTGGCTGGTGCATAGGCGGATGAATGTTCGAAGGGCCGTCTGACCTTTCCGTTGGAGCCGTCGCCGAGATCGTGCGAATCGCGCTCGCGCCAGTCTTCCTGCTGAGCGGCATCGGCGCGTTCGTGAACGTGCTCGCCTCCCGGCTGTCGCGGATCGTCGACCGCTCGCGCCAGGTCGAGCCGAAGCTGCTCGCCAGCCGCGGAGCGGAGCACGACCGGTGGATAAGCGAGCTCAAGATTCTCGATCGCCGGATGCGGCTAATCAACTGGGCGACCGCCCTGTCGGTCACCTCGGCGATCCTGACCTGCCTGGTCGTCATCCTGCTGTTCGGTG
>JBQCCG010000259.1:0-6853 GCA_051962455.1 Sphingomicrobium sp.
TAAAATCCTCCCCGGCACGGGGTGGTGGCAGACCGGCGGTGCGGGGCTGACGGAGGGGGCCCCCTCCACCACCCGAACTGACGTTCGGGCGGTCCCCCTCCCCGTTCCGGGGAGGATGATATGACCGAAGTCACCGAAAAAGTTGAGCGAGCCATCGCGCGCTTCGACCGCGTCACCTGTCAGCTCGACCAACGCGGAGGGCCCGCGCAGGCAGCGGCGCGGCGAGAGCGTCAGCGGCTGAATGCCGGCGTCGGTCGCACGGCGACCAAGATCGTCGGCGTAGTGGCCGTGATCTGGCTCGTGGCGATCGTCATCGGTCTGCTGAAGCCGATCGGAATGTTCGGGTTCATCGCGGCGTTGTTCGTCACGGTCGCCGCCGTGGGGCTGATGATTGAGCGCACCGTAAAGCAGGGCGTCTCCGCGGCTGCACCCTCCGCCGACCTGCCCAACGGCGCGATGGTCGACCGGTTCGATTCCTACCTCTATCGCGCGCGCAAGGAGCTGCCCGCTCCAGCCCAGTCGGAGCTCGATTCGATCAGCCGAATCCTCCCCTCGCTCAAGCAGACGCTCGAGCGGGTCGAGACGCTTGATCCGGTAGCGCAAGATGCGCGGCGGCTGATGTCCATTCACCTGCCGGGACTGATCGAGCGCTATGAGCACGTGCCTCCCGCCTATCGCAAGGAGCTCGACGGCGAAGGCAAGACCGTCGACCAGCGCCTCGTCGAGGGACTCGCGGCGGGAAGGTCGGCGCTCAACGAGATTTGCGAGCAGCTCGCCCGGGCCGACGTCGCCGCGCTGGAGACGCAGGGGCGCTTCATCCAGTCGCGCTACGGCCAGGATGGTCCGCAGCCCGTGGGTCCGGATGACGCCTCGGACGGGAACACGAGGCAAGGCGCGGAAAACACTTAGACATTGCGTGCGGGCCCCCGCCCGCCCATGATAATGGCTACTTAACGGCGGCTGGAGCTGACGAGGATGCAGCTTGCCTTGGCCAGTGCTGGTCCTGCGCGAAGGGGCGGATGGAAACTTCCGTCGTGCCTGCCCCCGTTCAACACCCTCACCTACCGGCTGTTCACCGTCGTGTGGATGCTCGCGTTTGCGCTAGCCCTGCTAGGGACGGTGGCCGGTTTCTACGTGCGTTACACCGAGCCGGAGAATAATTCGCAGCTGCTGCTTGGAAGCCGCGCCGGCTTCGCAGTCTCGCCGCGCGACGCGACCGTCGTGCGCTTCACCGTAGGACCAAAGGCCGAGGACGCCGGAATCGTCGCCGGGGACAAGATCGTCGCCATCTACGGAGTCCCGCTCCCGCCGAAGAGGCCGGTCGACGAGGCGACCCTGGCGCAGCACGGCAACGACCCCGCCTACATCACGCTCGGCAACCTGCTTTACGGAAGCGACCAGTCGGAAGTGCCGCTGACGGTGCGTGACCCAAATGGCCGCACGAGAGACGTGACCGTCACGACCGGCGAGGAGCATATCGACGCGGGCGCCAGGCGGCTCGGCATCACGCCCAAGATGCTGAGCTTCATCGACCTGCTGCACGTGCTCGCCTTCCCGTTCCTGCTGTGGGCGGCATGGCTGCTGCACCACCGCAATGCGCGCGATGCGGTGAGCTCCATCCTTTCGCTGGCCGTCTTGCTGACGATCGCCGCCGAGCAGCCCTCCCACACCTTCCTGGTCCACATCGGCGTGCCGCTCAGGGCCAGTGTCGCGATCTATGATCTCGGCAATGTGCTCCTGCTCGCCGGAATCATGCTGTTTCCGCACGGGAACCTGTCGTGGCGACGGATTGTCGCAATCCTGCTGCTTCCCGTCCTGATGCTGCTCAAGGGGACGCCGTATCAGACCTATTTCGTCTGCTGCATGATCGCGGCAGTCCTGTCGCTGCTCCGATCATTGCGGCAAACCGAATCCGCCGAGCAGCGCCAGCAGATTCGCTGGGCATTGCTCGGAATCAGTGGTTATGCGCTGCTGCGCTGCATTTCGATCGTCGCCGATTACCTCAAATGGTCGACGGGGAGCTTCGGCCAGCAGCTGTTGGTCGAGATGGGCGCCGGAATCAGCTTCGCGCTGGCCGTGCTGGTGCTCCAGCTCGGACTCCTCGTGGCGCTCGTTAGGTACCGGCTGTACGATGCCGAATTCGTCATCAGCAAATCGGCGAACGTCGCGCTGATCACGCTAGGCGTCACGGCCGTGTTCGCCGGCACCGCCGATGGCGTGAAGCAGATCATCTACAACTACTATGGAAACACCAGCAGCGAAGGGCCGATCATCTTCGCCGCAGCTTTGTCGACCGTGCTGGTGAATCCCATTCAGGAACGCGTGCAGCGCTGGTCGGAGCGGCGGTTCCAGAAGAACCTCTTCCTGCTGCGCGACGACTTGCCTGAGGTCGCTCGCGACATGCGCGAGACGGCGTCGCTGGGAGAAATGCTCGACGAGATCCTGGCGCGAGTCGACCGCGGGGTTCGCGCGGTAAGGAGTGCGGCGATCGTGAATGGCTGCGTGCTTCGCGCACGAAGCCTGTCAGTCGAGGAAGTCGAGGAATGGCGAACCATGCACTTCGCCCAGGATTATAAGCATGACGTCTGCGAGCCTCACGACAAGCTCTTCCCGATCCGGGTCAGGCTCGTGCCGAGCTCCGACAGGCTGGACGAGCCAATCGGCTTTCTTTTGGTGGGTCCACGGCCGGACGGCTCCATCCCCAGCCGCGACGAGCAGAAGGCCCTTAGCGAAGTTTCTGAAGCGATCGCACGTGCGATCCGCACCGTAATCAAGCGGGAGGCTCGCGAGCTGCAGGTCGCCGAGCTGATCGCAGCAAACGCCAGGCGGATCGAGGCGCTGGAGCTGCTGCTCGGAACTGGTCCTGCAACGACGGGGCGCCGTCCGAGAACTGCATAAATGTCCAAGTTTAGGCTGGATTAATTGACCTCCAGTCAATCGAAGCTTAATTTAGCTCCAAAGCGACACTGATATCCGACTCGGCCGCTTCTCCGACGGGGGCGCGGGAATTCGACTTTTGACATGGTTCAAACGAGGAGTGGATGATGCGGAAGCTAATGCTGTGGGGCGCAGCAGTCGCGATCGTGATGGGATCGACGGCCGGTGTAGCCAATGTCGTCGTCGTGAAGTCGCTTGGCCCGTCGTCGAAGGCCTATCCTCCGGGCAAGACCCTGCCCGAGAGCGCCAAGATCACCCTCCAGGGCGGCGACGTCGTGACCGTGATCGGCCCGTCGAGTGCGCAGACGCTTCGCGGCCCGGGCAATTTCGATGCGAAGCAGGTCGCTCTCGCATCGGCCGCCGGACAGCGTGGCCGGTTCGGCGCTCTTCGCGCCGCAGACGTCGCGCATAACCCAAGCATCTGGGACATCGATGCAACCCAGAGCGGAACGGTGTGCGTCAACGATGCTTCCAAGCTTCAGCTGTGGCGGCCCGACAAGGAAGCCGCGATGACGGTCAAGATCCACGATGCGGACGGCAAGTCGCAGGATCTGAGCTGGGCAGCGGGGTCTGCTCTTGCTCAATGGCCGGCGGCGCTGCCGATCAAGAATGGTGCCGAATATCAGGTCGAATGGCCGGATGGGGGCGATTCGAGCAAGCTCGAGATGGTGACGATCATCCCGCCACCGCCCGAAGACCTAGTGGGCGCGGCGCAAGTGCTGATTTCGCATGGCTGCCAGAAGCAGCTCGACCTGCTCGTCCAGAGCGCGAGCAAGGTGGCGCACACCGACTAAGCCCGTAGAGGCTCGGCTATTGATCCATGCCGAGCCGCTGCTTCGTCGCAGCGAGCATCTCTTTGAAGCGTGGGTCGTCCCGGACCAGGTCGAGGTCCGGGTCGACGTCGAGATGCTTGATCGGCGTCGGACTCGGCATCTTCTCGAAATAGGGCTGCAGTACGTCGACCGCCCGGTCATTGTCCTTAAGGTAACCGGCGAGCGCGCACGCCAAATTGTAGCGCATCATCAGGTTGTCCGGCTCGAGCAGAAGCGCGCGATCAATCCAGTCACGGGATCGCTGATTCTCACCGAGAATCGCGAGGGCATTGGCGCCGCCGGCGAGCGCTGATGCGTTCGACGGGTCCTTGCCAATCGCGGCTTCCGAGCGTTCGACTGTAAGCAGCGCCGCTCGGCGCAACCCCGCTTTGTCCCCTGCCGCCTGATAGCAGGTGATCAGCATCAATGGATTGTGCCAGTCGTTCTGCATCAGTGACGCGGCTTTTTCGAAGTATGGGATAGCTTCCGCGATCCTTCCCTGCCGAAACGTAAGCCGCGCCGCCTCGCGGTTCACTTCCCAGGATTCCGGATCACGCCGGAGGGCCTCATCGATTTCCGCCTGAGCCTCGTCCTGCTTACCCACTTCCTCCAGCATCTGGGCTCTTACGCATCGTGCCTCCGCCAGGTCGGGATTGATCGCGAGCGCCTTTTCAGCAGCCGCGAGTGCACTGATGTCCTTGCCGTGCCACAAGCGAAGTTGCGCCTGCGCGAGCGCCATGAGGGCCCAGGCCTGCGCATAATTCGGGTCATAGGTCAGCGCCTGGCTGCAGATTCGGACCACCGATTCATCGCGGCGAATGTCTCCGACGCTGCCGGTGATCCAATGCTGCCGCGCCATGAGATAGAGGTTGTATGCCTCAATGTTCGATGTGCCGCGGGTTTCGATCGCCTTCTTTTCTTCGGGCAGCAGCTTCACCCGAAGCGCGGCCACGATCGCCTTCGAAATCTCGTCCTGAATCGCGAAGATGTCGGTGAGGTCTCGGTCGTAGCGATCGGCCCAGACGTGCCCGCCGGTTGCGCTGTCGATCAGCTGGGCCGTGATGCGCACCCGGTCGCCGGCCTTGCGAACGCTGCCTTCCATCACATGGGTAACATCCAGGGCGCGCGCGACGTCCTTCACGTCCATCACCTTGCCCTTGAATGTGAAGGCGGTGTTGCGGGCGATCACCAGCAGCGCGGAGACCTTGGACAGGTCGGTGATGATGTCCTCGGTGATGCCGTCGCTGAAATATTCCTGCTCCGGGTCGCCGCTCATGTTGACGAACGGCAGGACGCAAATTGAAATCTGGTTCGCCTTTTGCTGTTCGGCTGGTTTTTCGGACGGCTTGGCAACCGGACGAGTGCCCGCCGTCTTGCCGATCGCTCCAAGCAGCTCGTCCATCTGGAGCGGCTCGCCCTCGCCTTTCCAGTCCTTGAGCTCGATCGTGTGGAACTGGCGAAAGCCGAGCGGGGGCCTGCACCCGTTGAGGCTGACGGGGACGAGGCGATCGCTGTCGCGCCCCTCCGCGGCCTCGTCCTGGACCCAGGCGGACTCGACCGAAGCGTCGGTCCACAGCACGATCACGACCTCGGCGTCCTTAAGCGCGCGGTCGATTTCCGCAGTGAAACGCGATCCGCCCTGGATGTGCCGATCCCACCAGACGTCATGTCCCGACTGGCCAACCGCTTCGGCCAGCCGCTTGGCGGAATCGACGTCCTCGCGCGCGTAGCTCAGAAAGATACGGGCCACGGCCCCTCCTCGGCGGCCTGTTTGCGCCGAAGCCCCTCTATCTTCAAGCTTTCTTGAACGCGACCGATTTAACCGCCGATGATTCCCTTCGCGCGCATCGCATCCCGCTCCTGGGACGTGACCCCGATCCGCTCGAGAATCTCCGGAGTGTGTTCCCCGAGTGCAGGAGGTGGCAGATCGGAGTCCGCGCGCTCGCCGTCGAACCTGATCGGCGATCCGACCATCGGGATGCCGGCGATCGTCCGCACCACCTGCCGATGCTGCGCCTGCACGTCGGCGAGCGCTTCGCTGATCGAGTTGATCGGCCCCGCGGGAATGCCGGCCTCTTCGAGCTGAGCAAGCCATTCGGCGGCGGGCTTGCTGGCGATGGCTTCGCTCACAAGGGCGACCATGGGTTCGCGGTTCGCGACCCGCGCGGCGTTGCTGCCGAACCGCTCGTCATCCGTCCATTCGGGGTGGCCGCAGATTTGCGCGAGCCGAGCGAACTGGCGGTCGTTGCCGACGGCGATGATGATCGGCTGATCGGCGGCGTCGAACGGCTGGTAGGGAACGATGTTCGGATGCGTGTTCCCCTGGCGCGGCGGGTCCTTGCCGGAAACCAGCGCATTCGACGCCTGGTTCGCGAGCATGGCGAGCTGCGTGTCGAACAGCGCCATGTCGATATAGGCGCCTTCGCCCGTCTTCTCCCGCCACAGCAGGGCGGCAAGGATCGCGACAGCGGTGTACATACCGGTGAACAGGTCGGCGACCGCGACCCCGACCCGCATCGGGCCGCCGCCCGGTTCGTCGTCGGGCAGGCCGGTGATGCTCATCAGCCCGCCCATCGCCTGGATCATGAAATCGTAGCCGGCGCGGTCGGCATAGGGTCCGTCCTGGCCGAAGCCGGTAATTGAGGCGTAGACGAGCCGCGGGTTCGCTGCCCGCAGCGTCTCTGCATCAAGGCCGAACTTTGCGAGACCGCCTACCCGGAAATTCTCGACGATGACGTCCGCGCCTTCGGCGAGCTTGCGCACCAGGGCGGCGCCCTCAGGCTGTGCAAAGTCGATCGCGGCGGACATCTTGCCCCGGTTGCAGCTCAGGAAATAGGCCGCGACCCGCGCCTCGCCTTCACCGGACCACGGCGGACCCCAGTGGCGGGTATCGTCGCCGGCCCCCGGCCGCTCGATCTTGACCACCTCCGCGCCGAGATCGGCTAGCAATTGCGTGCACCAGGGCCCTGCAAGCACCCGGCTGAGGTCGAGAACCTTGATGCTGTCGAGCGGCTTCAATGCCGACGCATCCCGAAACGTCGGTCACGGAGGATCGCTTGCGCCGCATTGTGACCCGGCGCGCCAGTCACGCCTCCGCCCGGGTG
>JBQCCG010000260.1:0-28162 GCA_051962455.1 Sphingomicrobium sp.
ATCGGCGCCGGCCTGACACCCCCAACGGGCGCTTACGTCCTCAACGAGGCCGGCAGCATCAAGGCGCGAGAAGTGATGGTGACTTCCGAGTCATCGGCTGACGCCGCCTCGCCGGACATCATCATCGGCGACGTGAAGATCGACGGCAGCCAGACCGCAGGCGGCGGTGTCGGCGACGTGATCGTCGACAGCCCCGGCGGATCGATCAAGGTCGTCGGCACGATCGACTGGCGCAACGCCGGCGCATCGGACTCGCTGACCTTCGACGCGCGCAAGGACATCGAAGTCAATACTGATACCGGCAAGATGGTGATGCTGGACCCGACCGGCAAAACCCTTACGGGGAGCATGCTCTTCTACGCGGCGAACATCTGGATCGCCGACGGAGCGATCCTGACGAAGCTCGAGGGTGATCGCAATTATGTCGGCCGCGACACCGACCTCGCGAGCAATAACGGCACGTCCAATCCGCAAGGCGTCGTCGGCGCAGGCCAGATCACGGTTGTTCCGACGGGCACATTCTTCGTCCAGAACACGGGCACCGCGGACAACATGGGCGGAATCGCCGTCGGCGACGGCGGGCTTTCGATCGACAATGCCACGCAGGGCACCATCGCGGTGGACATCTATGGCCGCCAGATCAAGTCCGACGGGACGAGCGTGACGGGCGACGCTTTCGAAGGCACGGTCCTGACATACGGAAGCTTCACAGCGGGATCGAAGATCAACGGCTGTCCGGTCGGCAGCACCAACTGCGCTCCGCCGCCGCCGCCGCCGCCACCGCCACCGCCGCCACCGCCGCCTCCGCCTCCGCCTCCGCCTCCGCCACCTCCGCCTCCGCCTCCGCCTCCTCCGCCGCCGCCGCCTCCGCCACCTCCTCCTCCGCCGCCGCCGCCACCGCCTCCTCCTCCTCCGCCTTCTCCGCCGCCGCCGCCGCCGCCTCCTCCGCCTCCGCCTCCGCCGCCACCTCCGCCTCCGCCACCGCCGCCACCGCCTCCTCCGACGCCGCCTCCACCGCCGCCACCTCCGCCTCCGCCTCCGCCGCAAACGCAGGGCTCGGACTCGGTGCTGGGGCCAATTCAGGAAGTTTCGAGCGTCGCGGAGATCACTCCGCCCGATCCAGTCGATCAGCAGCAGGCGCAGCAGCAGGAAGACAAAAAGTCGGGCAAGAGCGAGAGCGACCAGTCGGACGTCGATGCCGCGCTCGGGCTGATCAGCACCAATCCGGTGCAGCTCCATCCCGACCTCAACGAGCCGGTCACCAGCGGAAGCGACACTTTCAACCAGGGTCCAGGGACCGTGAACTGATCGGAGGATCAGATGGGCAGGACAGGATTAGCAATTGCCGTGGCAATCGCCGCACTTGCAGGCGCGGCCCCCTCGCCAGCGGGGACGCCGCTCAGCGTGCGCGACAGCTGGCGGATCGGCAGCTCGGGAACGAGCTTCTGCTCTGCCCAAAGCTTGACCAGCGACAAGGCGCTGACCGGCATGTTCGATCTTGGCTATTCGATCACCTGCCGCGACGCGGCGCTCCCCGTCGGCAAGCTCTACAAGCTTCGTGACAATGCCAGTGCAGTCGCGCGGGTCGCGGCCGACCGCGACAGCCGCGCCGTTTGCGGCGCCACGCACGGCGGCAACGTCGTCGGGCTCGGCTCGGTCGAGGTGACCGAATGCAAGCTGAAGGACGCCGACGTCGTTTATCGCGCTTACACGCTGCACCGGGGACGCCAGCTCTACGCCGCCCAAGGCCTTGCTGGGTATGATAGCGCGCTTCAGCTGGCGCTGAAGAGCCTCGTCGCGGACACGCCGCTCAAGGGTGAAATCTCGATCGCGACAACCGGCGCCGGGGACCCGGCGGCGTTCGCTCGAGTCCAGGCAGGAACGCTGGCGCCGGACAAGGCGCTGGAAGAAGCCTATCGCCGCAACAATTCGGGCAGCTACGCCGAGGCCGCCGAGTTCTTTGCGGCTGCAAGCAATGGATCTGACGAAACGGCAAAGAGTCGTGCCGAGGCGCTGGTCAACGAAGCGCTGCAGAAATCGAATCTCGGCCGCTATGCCGAAGCGGACTCGCTGTTTTCGAAGGCCGCCGGGCTGGTCGGCGCCGACCCGATCGTCGCGCGTCGCCTGCGCAACTATCGCGCGATCCACGAACTCAACCAAGGCGATCCGAAGGCGGCTCTTGCCGAGCTCGACAAGCCTCTCCCCAAAGCAGCGAGCGGGGATGGCAATGCCGCTGCCGCCGGCCTCGAGATCGACGACATGACGGCCCAGCGGCTCAACGCCGATACGAAGTTCGGACAACAGCTCGGCGGGCAAACCGATGAACTGCTCCCTGACGAAAAGGCCCAGATTCTCGCCGGGCAGGCGCTTCAGCTCCGCGGAACGGCGCTGCGCCTGACCGGCGACGAAGCGGGAGCGAAGGATGCCCTGCGCCGCGCGGACGGCGTGCTTCTATCGGTCCGGGGCGGCAAGGTCGCGTCGATCCTGTGGATGCGCGCGCAGATTTTCGGCGACCTCGCGGCGACCGCCGAGGAAGCAGGCAACAGGGCGGACGCCGAGCGGCTCTATCGCCAGGCCGTGAGCCTGCTCGAGGTCAATTATCCGGGCTCGGCCGTGCTGTTGAATTCCAAGGCCCGCCTCGCCGGCTTCCTTGCACGCAGCGGCCAGCTCGCCACAGCCGAGGCGATGTTCAGCGAGATCGTCCATTCGCAGCCCGATACCAGCAACCTGCCGCCGAGCTTCGCCAACGTACTTCGGCCCTACGTGGACCTGCTGCTCAAGAACCCGAGCACCCCCAAATCGACCGCCGAAATATTTGCCGCGACCCAACTCATGGTCCGGCCCGGCCTCGCTCAAACGCAGGCGGTACTGGCACGGGAGCTGACCGGCGGCACCGACGAAGCCTCGCGCCTGTTCCGCCAGGCGGTCACGCTCAGTCGCCAGGTCGAGCGGGCCCGGATCGAGCTCGCCCGGCTCCAGGACATCGCCAAGCCGTCACCCGACGAAGCGGTGCGCGCCCGGGTGCTTCGGGCCGCGCTGGATAATTCGCAGAAGGAGCAACTGACGACCCAGGCGGCGCTGTCGAGCTTCCCGCGTTTCCGAGCAGTATCGAGCGACACGATCACGCTTCCTGATCTGCAGAAGATTCTTCGCCCCGGTGAAGCCTATTACCGCATGACCATCGTCGGCGACCGCGTTTATGCGATGCTGATCACTCCGGCCGGAGCGCGGGCTGAAAGGCTTCAGGTGACCTCGAAGCAGCTCGACGATCAGGTCTCGGCGCTGAGGGACACGATCTCCACGGTCGAGAATGGGCAGCGCACGACCTATCCGTTCGACGTCGCGCTCGCGCATCAGATCTATACCGAGCTGTTCGGCCCGTTCGACTCGGACATCCGCCCGGTCAGGCACCTGATCTTCGAGCCCGACGGGGCCATGCTCCGGCTGCCGCCGAACCTGCTGGTGATGGATCAGGCGTCGGTCGATTCCTACCAGCAGCGCGCCAAGGCGAGCGATCAGGCCGCCTATGATTTCCGCGGGATCAGCTGGCTCGGCCGCGACCGCGACATTTCGACCTCGGTCAGCCCGCAGTCGTTCGCACAGCTGCGCTCGGCGCGTCCGTCGGCCGGCCGCAAGGAATATCTCGGGCTCGGCGATAATGCGGTGCCGTCCGCCTCCGCCGAAGGAGCCGTTCCGGCGACCGCGGACCGCGATTGCCTGCTGCCGCTGTCGTCATGGAGCCATCCAATCTCGCCCAAGGAGCTCGAAGTCGCCGCCTCGATCCTGAAAAAATTCGATCCCAATGGAGTCGACATCGTCACCGGCGACCAGTTCACCGATACCGGGCTCGAGGCGCGCTCGGATCTCGACCAGTATCGCATTCTTCATTTCGCCACCCATGGCGTGGTCACCGCCCGCGCGGCAAAGTGCCCTGCCCAGCCTGCGCTGCTCACCAGCTTCGGGGGCAGCGGCTCGGACGGTCTCCTGACTTTCAAGGAGATTTTCGACCTCCACCTCGACGCCGATCTCGTAATTCTCTCCGCGTGCGACACCGCGGGGAAGGCGAGCGCTGTCGCGACGCAGCAGGCAGGCCTGTCGACCGGTGGCGATGTGGCGCTCGATGGCCTCGTACGCGCATTCGTTGGAGCCGGCGCCCGGCTGGTCATCGCCAGCCACTGGCCCGTTCCGGACGATTACAACGCCACCGAGCGGCTGATGACCGGTCTCTTCTCGACGCCGCCCGGGACACCCACGGTCACCGCGCTTCGCCTGTCGGAGCGCCAGCTGATGGACGATCCGAGCACCTCGCACCCCTTCTACTGGGCGGCGTTCGCAGCAGTTGGCGACGGCACGATTCCGGTCATCCGCGAAACGCCGGCGCGGATCGCCTCGGCAACGAAGTAACGAGTTACTGGCCGGAGCTGCCGTCGATAGTGTCGCCGGGTTGCGGGTCGCCGCAACGGCAAGTCGTGATTCGCGCGATCCGGTGCGGGGCCGGAGCGGGCGCAGGCTGCGCCTCGGGCGGCTGGGCACGAACGGTTTCGGCAGCGGCGAGGACGACCTCGTGCGCTGCTGGCTGACTCTGCCCTGACGGCGGGGAGACGCGGTTGGGCGGATCGGCAAGTGCCTGGCCCCCGCACGCCAGCATCGCGGCAATGACGATCGAGCGGCCCTGCATGAATGTCTCCCTCACCTTGGCCACAGGTGTACGAAAACATCCTTTCGGCTCGCCTTCGCCAAATGGTTAAAAGCTTTGTAGCATTTGACGATGGTCAATAACCGATGGAAAAAGCCACTTTATTTCAATAACATGTGATTGCGCCCGCAGACTGTCGGTTTACCGACTTTCGTTGACTTTTGGTTAACGAACTGTCACAGCGGCCTTCTTGGCTAGGGTCAAGGGGGCAACAAATGGCGACTACGCTTTCCACCAATAATCGCAGGATGATTCTGACCAGCGCGGCGGTTCTCGCCGTTGGTCTTGGTGCGTATGGTCTCGGACGCGTCTATCCACCGCTGGGACCCAGCTCGGGCACGGTTGCCCCGGCACAGCGTTATGTGAACAGCCAGGTTGGCGACCAGGATGTAACGCTCGGCGACACATCGGTCCCGCAGCTGATGCAGACCGACGCCTTTGAGGCGATGGTCAAGAATCCCGACTTCCGGAAACTGGCGCGAGATCCGAACTTCAGCACGCTTGCTCAAAATCCGGCGGTGATGGCCACCCTTGCGGCGCATGCCGATGCGTTCAGGGGATTGGCGAGCGATCCGCACAGTTTTCTGACGCTCGCGAATTCGGCGAAGCAGCTCGGCGATAATGCGGTTGGCACCGACACGGCCTTGGCGCTCGTCCAGAACTCGGACGCGTTCTCGCTGCTAGCATCGAAGCCGGGCGTCGTCGGGCTCATCGCGAGCCATGGCGAGACGTTTCATCAGCTGATCAATCATTCGGATGCGCTGCAGGCGATCCTGCAGAACGGCGCGGCGTTCGGGCGCTTTGCAGGAAACACGCATGCGTTCGAGCAGGCCGTCGGCAATCCGGCGAGCGACAGCGCAATGGCCGGACAGGTCAAGGCATTCGAAGGACTCGCAGCCGATTCGAAGGCGATGCACGCGCTCACCTCCGACGCTGGCTTCTTCAAGGCGATCGAACAGAACGCAGCCGCGCTCCGCGGCCTATCGAGCGGGGCGGATTTCGCGCGCGCGTTCGACAAGAATGCGATCAACGCGATCACCGCCCACGCGACGACCTTCGAAAATCTCGCGCAGAATCCGAGCCTGCTGAATGCGACGATGACGCAGGTGAAGATGCTCGACTCGAGCTTCGGCGGGAGCCCGGGTGCATTGCGCGCGCTGCTCGACAATGCGCCGGCATTTTCGCGGCTCGCGTCGCAGCCTTCGGTACTCGCTTTGATCGGCAGCCACGCCACCGCATTCAGTGCCTTCGCCACCCACGGCGCGGCCCTTCAGGCAATTCTGCAGAATGGGTCCGCGTTCAGCCGCTTTGCCGGCAATCCGCATGCATTCGAGCAGGCAATCGGTCACGCCTCGTCCGACAGCGCCATGGCAGGCCAGGCCAAAGCGTTCCAGGACCTTGCCGCGGATTCGGCGGCAATGAAGGCGATCACCAGCGATGCGTCTTTCTTCAAGGCGATCGGCGCTGATGCAGCGGCCCTCAAGGCAATGTCGACCGACGCGAATTTCTCGCGTGCCTTCGATGCGAAGGCGATCCGGGCAATCGGCGCTGATTCGGCTGCGTTCTCGAAAATGGCGGCCAACGCGCGCGCGTTCGGGAATGCCGCGAATGCCGCTCAGGCATTGAGCTTGCAGACCGGGGCGGCTGGCACACGCGGCATGGATGCACAGGCGGTCAGGATGGCGGCGGCTTATCCGCAGGCCTTTGCGGCGATGAGCCAGAATGCCGACGCATTCTCGCGCCTCGCGAGCGAGCCGAAGGCGCTGGTGTTCTTTGCTCAGAACATGTCCGCCTTCGCCAAGCTCGGGCAGGATGCGAACTTCCGCAACCTGGTCGGCATGTCGGCCTTTGCCAGCGCAGTGCAGACGAGTCAGTTCGCGAACGCCGTTAACACCGGCAACTGAGTACCGGCGCGAAGTCGCGCCTGAAGGGGGTTCATGAGGGGGGCAGGCGCGCGGCCGCGTGATTTCCTGGCCGTAGCAATCGGACTCGCGCTGTGCGGGGCGGGAACGCCGGCGCTCGCCCAGGCACAGCAAAAGCCCCCGCCTCCTCAGCCGGACACGACCACCGTCCAGGAACCAAAGCCACAGCCGCAGCCTGGCCCTGGGCCGGTCAACCAGGGCCCGGCGCACGTTCCGCAGGATGCGTCGGGCATCAATCTCAGCGAAATGGACACGCGCGATCTCGAGCTGCTCTATTTCGACCCGGCGCAGACCTATTTGACGCCTTACGTCGGGCGCGCATTCACCAACTCACTGCGCTTCCACGAGAAGATGTTCCACTGGACTCCGTGGGAGCGGATTACCGTCCTCCTGAAGGACTTCGGCGACTACGGGAATGCGGCTGCGCGGGCGACTCCGAACGATGCGGTGCTTCTCGACGTCGCTCCACTGAACCAGACGATGGAGACCTTCTCGCCGGGCGAGCGCTTCTTCACGCTCAACAATCACGAGCTCGCGCATGTCGCGCAGATGGACGTGTGGAACAGCAAGGACGCGTTCTGGCGCAGGTTCCTCCACGGCAAACCAATGCCGATCCAGGAGCATCCTGAGTCGATTCTGTGGAATTACCTGTCGGCGCCCCGGACGAACTCGCCGCGCTGGTATCTCGAGGGCGGCGCCGTCTTCTTTGAGACCTGGATGGCCGGCGGCCTCGGCCGGGCGCAAGGTGGGTACGACGAGATGGTGTGGCGCGCGAAGGTCCGCGACCACGACCGCTTCTACTCTCCGCTAGGCCTGGAATCGGAAGGCATCGACGTCGACTTCCAGGTGGGGGTGAACGATTACCTCTACGGTACGCGCTTCATGTCGTACCTCGCGCTCACATACGGCCCCGACAAGGTCGTCGCGTGGCAGAGCCGCCCCGAGGACAGCAAGGCCTTCTATGCGGCCCGGTTCAAGCAGGTGTTCGGCAAGCCGCTCGACGACGTGTGGAACGACTGGATCGCCTTCGAACACAAGTTCCAGGAAGCGAACCTCGCCAAGCTCGCGCAATACCCGCTCACTCAAACCCAGAAGCTCAGCCCGAAAGGGCTTGGCTCCATTTCGCGCGGCTTCATCGATCCGAAGACCAATAGCCTGATTGCCGCCTTCCGTTACCCCGGAACGATCGGTTTCGTGGGCCGGATGGACCTCGCCACCGGCAAGCTGACGAAGCTTCAGGAAATCAAGGGCATGATGCTCTACAGGGTGACGAGCCTCGCTTACGATCCCGGGACCCGGACCGCTTATTACACCGAAGACAATAACGCGTTCCGCGACATCCTCTCGATCAATGTCGACACCGGCAAAAAGAAGATGCTGCTTCGCGACGCGCGGATCGGCGACCTCGTGTTCGATCCGCAGGACAAGTCGTTGTGGGGCATCCGCCATCAGAATGGCTTCGCCACCATCGTCAGGATCCCGGCTCCGTACACGAGCTTCAACCAGGTCCACACTTTCAAATACGCCCAGATCCCGTTCGATCTCGATGTTTCGCCGGACGGATCGATGCTGTCGGCTTCGTTCGGCGAAGCGAACGGCAATCAGACAGTTCGCGTCTGGCGGGTCGATTCACTGCAGCCGGATTCCGATCCCGTCGAGGTCGCCCGCCTCTCGCTGCCCCCATCCACGCCCGAGGGTTTCGTCTTCGCGCCCGACGGCAAGACGATGTACGGAACGTCTTACTACACTGGTGCGTCGAACGTGTTCCGGTGGGACATCCAGACCGGCAAATATGATGCGGTCAGCAACGCTTCGACCGGCTTCTTCCGTCCCATGCTTCAGCCCGACGGATCGCTCATCGCCTATGAGTATAGTGGCGAAGGTCTGCAGCCGGTCCGCTTCCAGCCGACGGTCGAGGACAATCTGGGAACGGTCGAGTTCCTCGGTACGCGGGTCGTCAACACGCACCCGGAGCTGAAGACATGGGGCGTCGGCTCTCCGGCGAAGATCCCGCTCGAGCAGCTGATTACCGGACGCGGCAAATATAGTGCCGCACAGGAGCGCAAGTTCGACTCAACCTACCCAATCATCGAGGGCTACAAGGGAGAAGTGTCCCCCGGCTGGTTCTTCCATTGGGAAGACCCGCTGCAGTTCAACCAGATCAACGCCACGCTCTCGGTCTCGCCGTTCGGCCACATGCGGGATAGCGACCGCTTCCACGCGATGGTCCAGCTCAAGACCTTGAACTGGGACATCAAGTACCAGCACAACGGCGCGGATTTCTACGACCTGTTCGGCCCGGTCGAGCGCAGCCTCCGCGGCGACAATCTGGTTGTCAAATATGACCGCGCAATCGTCTACGATCCGCCGCGCCAGCTCGACCTGTTCGGCTCGGCAGCGGTCTATCGAGGGCTGGACAGCCTCCCGAACGCGCAGAATGTTGCGAGCCCGAAAGACATCGTTTCTTTCGAGGCCGGCGCCAAATACGAAAATTTCCGCAAGTCGCTCGGTGGAGTCGACCATGAGAAGGGGTTTGCCTGGCGGCTGATCACCGATCTCGATTATGCGCAGAACCACGCTTACCCGAGAATCTACGGCGGCGTCGATTATGGCGTTCCGCTACCGCTGCCGAACAGCTCGGTATGGATCTACGCCCACGCAGGAACGGTAGCGGGCGAGCGCTCCAGTCCGCTGGCAGCCTTCTATTTCGGCTCCTTCCGGAACAATTATGTCGATGACCGGCCGGAGAAGCGCTACCGGGAAGTCGACAGCTTTCCCGGCTTCGACATCGACGAGATCGCTGCCCGCAGCTTCGCCAAGCTCACCGGCGAGATCAACCTGCCGCCCGTCCGCTTCGCGGAGGTCGGTACACCAGCCTTCTTCCTCAGCTACGTCCGGCCTGCCATCTTCGGCGGCGGCATGGTAACCGACGAGCCGGACAGGTCGACGCACCATTATGCCGATCTCGGCGCGCAGCTCGATCTCAACTTCACCGTGGCGCTGCGACTGCCGATGATCTTCTCGGTGGGGGCCGCAAGCGGCTGGCGCGACGGTCATTATCGCAAGACGGAATGGCTTGCATCGCTTAAACTGATGTGAGCCTATGACCGAGTTGCTGACTCAAGCCGTCCACTGGAGCTTCGCGCTCATCCCGGTGCTGGTCCTGCTGGCCGTGTTCGTCTGGCTGGACGCATTCAAGCTGATGAGCCTCAAAGAGGTTCTCGTCCTATTATTGCTCGGCGGCCTCGGCGCGATTGCCGCTTACCCCGTCAGCGGCCGCCTGCTCGACACTTTGCCGATCGGCTTTTCATTCTACAGCCGGTTCGTCGCCCCCTGGATCGAGGAGGCGATCAAGGCCATCATCATGATCATTCTCTTCCGAATGAATCGCATCGGCTACAAGCTCGACGCGGTCATATCGGGCTTTGCGATCGGCGCCGGCTTCTCGGTCGTCGAGAACATCGTCTATCTTACCATCTTCCCCAATTATGCGACCGGCACCTGGATCGTCCGCGGCTTCGGCACGGCGATCATGCACGGCACCACGCTCGCGATCCTCGCCGCGATCGCCCACGAGTTCGCGGAGCGCGAGACGCGGGAAGCTGCGTCGGATTTCGATTTCAACCTGCTCTGGTTCGTTCCTGGCTACTTCGTAGCCGTCGCGCTCCACATGGCGTTCAACCAGTTCCCGGATCGCCCGCTAATTGCGATGCTGGGTGCAATCGTGGTCGCCCCGATTGCGCTGATCACCATCCTGAGCTTCGGCACCGCCGAGGCCGAGCGCTGGCTCAAGGCTGAATACGCTGATCATCGGGCGCAGCTTGCGGCATTGCGGGCCGGAAATTGGCCCGACGGCTCCGCCGGACGGAAGGTCGCGGCCCTCGCGGAACGGGTCGACTCCGAATCCGCAACGCGCATTCGCCGTTTCTGGGAGCTCCAGGCGTGGCTCGTCGCCGAGGCGGAGGAGACCATGCTGGAGGAGGAGCAAGGCGACGCTGTCTTCGATCCAACGCAGATCCGCGCCGCGATCGCCGAGCTGGACGGCCTCAAACGGGCGCTCGGACGGAGCACCTACGCCGCTCTGCAGGCGCTGCTTCCCTTCAGCCGCAACGACTATTGGGAAGTGAGCGAGCTGAGGCAGCGCTTGCCGAAGCACTGAGATGGCGGTCCTCAGAGCCTTGTCCGGCGTTCTGGCGTTGCTCGCCGGGGGAGCGGTGGCGAATGCGGCAAGTCCATATCTCTTTGTCTGGGGAATGGAGACTCGCGATCCCTCCACTGCGATGCCGCCCGCGTCGAGCATGGGCCGCGACTTCGTTGCCGTCTTCGACGTGCGGCCGAACAACCGTCATTTCGGCACGCTTCTCGCGATGCTACCCGTCGGCGATCGCGGGCAAATGGCGCACCACACCAACTACGAGATGCCCGCCGACGGTCGGCTCTTCGCGAGCGACTATATGTCGGGGCAGAACTACGTCATCGATCTCACGAATGCGCTAAGACCAAGGATAGCTGCGACATTTGCGGATGCCGGTCTCTTCACCCACGCCCACAGTTTCGCGCGCCTGCCGAACGGCCATACGCTGACAACCTACCAGTTCAGGGGGAAACCGGACCGCGAGCCTGGTGCACTGGTCGAAATCGATGCAGCCGGGAAGATCGTCCGGGCGAGCGATGCGGCCGATGCGGACATCGAGCCGTTCATCCGGCCCTACAGCCTGGTTGCGCTGCCGAAGATCGATCGGGTGGTCACGACAAGCGCCGACATGCTGCCGAACGAGAAGCGAAGCCATGTGGTCCAGGTCTGGCGGCTTTCCGACCTGAAGCTCCTGAAAACGATCACCTTGCCGAAGCCGCGCCATTACGCCGACATCGTTTCCGTCAGCGCGACCGAGCCTCGCGTGCTGGAGGATGGAAAAACGGTTCTCGTCGTGACCGGCTCGTGCGGCCTCTATCGGCTCTCGGGCATCGAAGGCGCCGACCCTTCGGCCCAGTTCGTCTATGATTTCGGCTCACGGGCGTGCGGCGTGCCCACTGTCGTCGGCCATTTTTGGATTCAGGCCACCTTGAGCAGTCACAGCCTGACAAGCCTCGACGTCAGTGATCCTGCCCGGCCTCGCGAGGTGGGCTATCTGGCCCTGCAATCCGAGGAGCTGCCGCACTGGGTATCGCGGGAGCCGGGAGGCAATCGCCTTGTGATCACCGGTTACGGTTCGCTTGCGACTCACGCGCTGTTCGCGTCGGTGAATCGGAGGACCGGCGCACTGTCGCTCGACTCCCACAATATCGACTTCAACCGACGCTGGCCCGACGGGTGGAAGGGCCCTGCCATGCCCCATGCGGCACTATTCAGCGCGCATTAGGCTCCCCGGCGGTTCTCGCGGACCGCAAATCTCCTGCCGATTTCGATCACACTCGACGACGGCGGACAACGCCTCGGCTACGCGCCCGCGAAACGGTTACACTTTCTTAACCATTGGGTCGGCACTGCCGTTTCTCAGGAGACGCACCCCATGCCGATGCTCGCTTACTTCGAGGAACGGGCGCCCGAGGGCGACCGGCGCCGCTCCGTCCGACGCGCGCTTCGGCTCGGCGCCACCGCGGGCGGCGGAACGATCACGATTCACGATCTTTCGCTGACCGGAGCGCTGCTCGAAACCTCGATCCCGATGCTGGTCGGAGCGGAGTTCGAGGTCGAGCTTCCGCAGGCGGGCAAGATCAACGCTTCGATTGTCTGGAACAGCGGCGAATTCTACGGCTGCCAGTTCAATCTGCCGATCTCCCCCGCCGCACTCAGCGCCGCGCTGCTGCAGAGCACTCCAAACGAGAGGCCGACGGCGCAGCCGCTGGACCCTGTCGCGGAGCTTCGCGAGCTCAACGCCGAGGTCGAACCGCTTGCCTTAAGGAAGGAGACCGCGCTCGAGCGGCTCACCCGAAAGGACTCCTGACCCCCGGCCTAGTTATCGATCCAGTGACTGAGATCCCGCCCGGTCACTTGCGAAAGCAAGGCGATGTCGTCGCGGTACATGTCCCGCATCTCGCCTAGCAGCTTGCCGCCGATATCAGGCTTTCGGGCCGGGGCCTCGTTCCAGTTCAGCAGGCGCTTGCGAAGGCCGAGAACGGCTCTGGCAATCGGCTTCGGCGGCTTCTGGATGTCGAACCGCTCCTGGTAATTGTGACTCCCAAGCACTGCGATCGCGCGTTTCGGCGGCCGCATCAGCAATCGCTGCAGCCAGATGCTTTTCACGCTCTTGCTCTTTCGGTTGGGCGAGAAATCGCTTCTTCGATTGTCGGGCAATTCCAGGAATTCGAGCAGTTCGCGATATTCGCCGCCCGGATCCCGTGCCAGATCGTCGAAGATCGAAATGAAGCACCGTTCGCGGCCGACCACGGCCATGAATTTTTCGACGTGCCTCCCGAGCTTGCCGATCTCCCAATAATCCAGCAGTCGCGGGTCCGCGCAACGGCTCGGCAGCGAGCGGCCTTCGCGCCGTTCGGGCACCAGCGCCCAGGCGCGGCGGAACTCGCGCTCGGTCTCGTCGCCATTGTGGATCAGGCGCTGGTGTAGCGACGGGATCATCTGGAGTGGGCTGCGCAGAGCAATGATGAACTTCGCCCGCGGCCACAGCCGGAGGATCGGCTCCATCTGCTCGGGGAAGTAGAGGTAGGTCACCGATCCTTCGGCGAGCACCGAGGCGCCCTCGCGTTCGCGGAAATAGCGTTCGAGATATTGAGCGTGCACGACCTCGCGCAGTTGCTCCGTCGGAAGGCCGGTGAGGTCGTTCTGAGCGAAGAAATGCGGTTCCTTGATTCTCGCAAAGCCGACGTCGGGATGGCCCTTCAGATACTTTGACAGCGATGTGGTCCCGCAGCGCGGTGCGCCGACGATGAACGCCCAGCGCAATTCCTCGTCTGCCGGAGTCGATCCGACGGGCCTCAATTCCATGAGAGGCACTTAGCCCCAATTCGCAATTCGTGAAGCTTAGAGCTTCAGCTTTCGGAGCACTCTCTCGGTCAGCGCAGCGCAATCGCTGCCGGCGAAGGGAAAGGTGCCGCTGAGCACCGTACCGAGCTCCGGCTCCAGCATCTGCTGCAGCCGCTTGCGTCCGCGGAACAGCCGCGTCTTCACCGTAGCCACGGGCACGTTGAGGATCGCCGCCGTGTCCTCGCCGCTGAGGCCTTCGATGTCGCGAAGCACGAACACGGTGCGAAATGCCTCGGGCAATTCGGCGACGGCTCGCTCGAGCAGGCGCCTGATCTGCTCTCGCGCCAGCGAAACATCGGGACTCTCGGCCTGGGAGCCGCGCATCAGCGCCTCGCGATAATCATCGAGCACGGCGACGCCTTCCTTTTCGAGATAGCTCCGGCGCCGTTGCTCGGCGCGGCGACGGCCCAGCGCTTCATTGACGACAATTCGCGTCAGCCAGGTGGACAACGCCGAACGGCCCTCGAACTTTCCGATCGCGGCGAACCCTGCCAAATAGGCCGACTGCACGCATTCTTCGGCTTCGGCGCGATTCGCTAGGATGCTCCAGGCCGCTCGGAACAGCCGCTGGTTGTTGGAAGTGATGACATGGATGATCGCGCCCCGATCGCGCGCCGCGCACAAGCGCGCGATCTCCCGGTCGGCGAGGGCCGCATAATCGACCGCGATTGATGTTGGTCGCGCCATTTTCGTTACTTCACGTGCAAGACGCCGCGCATGTTTGGATGATAGCGGCATATGAACGGAATCGTACCGCTCTTGTTAAGCACGGTCTTGCCCGCTTTTCCCGGCATCAGATCGACGTCGAAGCTATGATCGGTTGCGGTCGCCGTGTGCCGGAACAGGTCTTTGTTGACCCACACGATCGTGTCGCCCTTGTGCAGCTGCGCGGGTACCGGCCCGAACTTCAATTTGTCGATTACGACCGTGTAGGTGTGCGGGGCCGCTGTTGCGGGGGTGGCGACCAGCAACAGCGTCCCCAGCGCCACGGCCAGAGGGCAAAGCCGTGGGCGCATGACTATTTCAGCTCCTTCGCCACTTGTTCGGCATGCGCCTGGTGTTCCTTGAAAAGCGTCAGGCCGGTCTCGAGCAGCGACTTCAGCTCGGCATTTTTCGCCGAAGGAATGAGCGTCTTTTCGAGCGCGCCATTGACCGTCTTGTGATAGGCGACCTCGTTGTTGATGTATTCGCGGTCGAACGCTGCGCCGCTCATCTTGGCGAGCTTCGCGCGCTCGGCATCCGCCGCTTTGGTCAGCGCCTGGCTGGTCGGATTGTCCTGCGGGGTGACGTGGAGCTTCTTCACCAGCGCGAGTGCCTTGTCGTTCACGGCCGTGTGGTCGCGGACCATTTCCTGGGCGAAGTCGCGAACCGCCTTGTTCTTCGATTTGGTGAGTGTCTGCTTGCCCGCGGCGACGTCGAGACTGCCGGCGGTGTAGGCGATATGCGCGATCTGCGCATCGTTCGGAGCATCGGCGGCGACTGCAATGCTCGAGAAAGTGAGGGCTGCAGCGGCGGCGAACAGTGAAGACTTGAACATCATAGGGCATCCCCTGTTGAGTGCCCCGCAATGGGGCGACATCCAATCTGATGACGACGGCGCGGAGAGGTTCCCGCTTTTTCAACTATGGCTGTAAAACCGACTGAATGTCGCTCGCTTTCCTCTCGATCCCGCTCGCTGAAAACGAGTTCAGCAGACGCCGTGCTGACGCGCGGCGAGCCGGGAGTCCCGCCTTGCTGTGGCCTGAGGTTGCAGTCGAAAGCTGGGCAGAGGCGATGCGTCACATTGCCAGCGCGGCAGCGGACGTGCTTGCCGGCCGGCCCGCTGAAATTCAACCATGTGAGCCGATGGCGCTTTCACTCGCCTGCTACACCTCGGGCGTTGGTCCGCTGCTCGGATGGTGGTTGGCGGAAGGGATGCTTACCGCGCCGACTCAGCTCGTCGAACTTCTCGCGGTGCACCTTGAACAAGGACGGGCACGCGCAGCGCGCGTTTCGGAACGGTCTTTCGAGATCGTCTCAGCTCTAGTCGAGTGCGGCGTGCCCGTTGTCGTCCTGAAAGGCGGCCACACGGCGCACAGCTATTTCCCCGACGCCGCTACGCGCCCGGCATCGGACCTCGACCTGCTGGTTACGCGCGATTCGGCGGCGCAGGCCGAGTTGGCGCTCGCCAGGTCGGGGTTCGGATGCACCGGGCGGTATCCGCGTGAATCGAGCTGGATGTGCTCCGACGTTGGCCGAGAACCGCGATCCTTATGGCTGATTCACGAAGGCGACCCATGGTCGGTCGACCTTCACAGTTCGCTCGATTTTTCCGCCGGGCCGGGCGCTTCGCTCGTCCGCTTCGATTCGGCCGATCCGATCGAGACGTCGGAGCCGTGGCCTCTCGACGACTCCGCCGGAGTCCTCAGCCAACCGCTGCTGCTTCTCCATCTTGCCGTGCACGCGAGCGGCGGTCTCCACAGCCTCACGCTGTTGCGGATGGTCGAGTTGGTCTTCGTCGCGAGGCAGGACGTCGCGAGCAGACTGCTCGCCTGGGACGAGTTCCTGCACATGGGCGCACAGGTGAACGCGCTCGGCGCTGCTTATCCGGCCATCAGCATGGCCGAACGGCTCGCGCCAGGCACTTTTCCACCACGCGTATTGGAGATTTGCGCGGAGCTTGCGCCCCGGCGAGTGAGCGCGGTCATCTCCAAGCTCACTCCGGCAAGCGCGCATCGGGTCGAGCGGGCCTCGATTGCCGAGCATTTCATGTGGGTCGCGGGCGTATCCGGCTGGACCCGGCAGCTCGCGTCCGATCTCGCTCTGAGCTCCGATTTCTGGCGAATCTACGAGGCGCGGGCCTATCGGCTGCTGCGCGGGCGGGTCAGCCGCTAGCGGGCCTCAGATGTCCGTACAGCTGGCGGTCGTCCGGTACCGTTCGCGCAAGCTGGCGGATCGTCCGAAGTAAGCGCGGGTTGTCATACCTGCCTGACGCCCAGCGTCGATGGGCCGCGATTCGGCCGAGCGCCTTGCCCCAGGGCCGCGTGCGCTTGTCATGCAGCGATGGGAAACGGCTCTTCAGCACGAGCTCGAAATCGTCCACGCGCGCCTTCAGCCGCGGCTCGAGCCAGGGGGTGTGGGGATTCTCATGGGTCATCCAGTCGACCCACTCGGGCTCGATCCATTCCTCGAGCGTCTGGGGCGTTGTCGCGGTCGGGTTGACTCCGCCGTAGGTCCCTTTGCGCTGCGGCGTCGGCGTGTAGAAATAACTGATCAGCTCCATCGCCGGGTTGATTGCCTTCAGTCGGCGGATGAACGCGAGCGTGTTCTCGATCTCTTGCTCTGGTTCGTCGGGATCGCCGAACACGAACGAGAATTCGGGGATGATGCCGTGCTCGCCGCATTTGCCCGCGGCCTGGACGATCTGGTCGGTGGTCGTTCCCTTATTCATCTTCGCCAGGACTTCGTCGGAGCCCGATTCGGCGCCGCAGAAGACCATCGTGAGCCCAGCGCTTTTCAGGCCTCGCCATGTGTCGTCCGAGAAACGTCCGAGTGTGTCGATCCGCGCCTCGCACCACCAGCGGAGGCCCAGCGGTCGGAATGCCGCCGCGACTTCGATCGCATGGGCTTCGTTGAGGAAGAAATTGTTGTCGTAGAAATGGACGGAATCCATCCCGTGCTCACGCGCGAGAAATCCGAGATGCTCCGCGGTGCGTCCGGGTGCCTGGACTTTTTCACGACGGCCGAGGACCGAGATCACGCCGCAGAAGTTGCAGCCGAAGGGACAGCCGATCGACGCCTGGTAGACACCCGAGCGGTGACCGAGAATTGTCGGACGGAGATACTGGCCGACCTCGATCTTGTGGTACGGCGGAGCGGGAAGCTCGTCCGGGCCGCGCCAGTGCCGTTCAGGGGCAATATGGTGCGAGCCGTCGGGCAAGCGAAACGCGAGCCCCTCGATCGTCATGGGATCGCGTTTTCCGGCGAGTACGTCGAGAAGTTCGAGGAATGTCTCCTCCCCCTGGCCGCGTACGAGCCAATCGACGTAGGGAGCATTGAGCACCGGCTCCGGGTAGAGGCTGCCGAAATTGCCGCCCCAGACGATTGAGATGTCCGGAAAGCGCGCCTTGAGCTCCTTCGAGATCGGCACCGCGCTGACCAGCTGCGGACCGGGCATCACCGTAAGGGCGATAATGCTGACCGGATCGCCGATGTGCTGCTGCGTTTCGATCAAATCCGTGACCGTCTGGACCACGTCCATGCCAGGGAGATTGCCGTCAACGATCTCCCAGCTAGTCTCCGGCGGAAGCGCCGCGCCGACCGCCATTACTGAAAGCGGGAAGCGCCGGTTCTCGGGCCGGGTCGCGCGCGGGTTCAGGAGCAGGATCATCGCGCGTCTGCGACCCACAAGTCGAACCGCGACGGCCGCCGCTTGCCCGTGAGCGCAGCAACGAGGGGCCGCAGTTCATAGCCGATCGGATAGCGGACCCGATGACGCTTCCATTGAAGCTCGGGAGCAGCTTCGCGTAGCCGCTCGCGAGTCAAAAACTCAATGAACGGCAGCGCCAGCAGGATATCGGCACCGGCGCCGAACCGCTCGCGCTTCTCGGCAACCATCGCCAATCCGTTTGCTTCCGAGGAGTAGAACGGCGAGTCGAGAATCGCGACCCGGCCACCGGGACGGGTCAATCGAATAGCCTCACGCAAGACGCCGCGGAGGTCGGTCGCATAATGAATCGACGCGTTGAACAGCGCGATGTCTACGCTCGCGGTGGGCAGCGGAACCGCATCGAACGACGATACGATACGCTCCATAAGTGGCGCGCGAGTAAGGAACGGCGTCGCCGCGCCGAGGCCGTCGACCGCGTCGCTGCGGATGTCGACCGCAACCGCATGGTGTCCCTCGAGCGCGATACGATAGGCCAACCATCCGTTGCCGGCGCCGAGGTCCAGAACGTCGAGCGATCGCTCCAGCCGCCTTGCGGTCGGCCGAAGCACGCGCGCCATGAACGCGTTGAATGTCCGCGCGCGGACCGCCCACTGCGCGGCGTGCGGTCCTGTCTTCAGGTATGGCAGCCGGAGGAGCTGTTCGTCGGTGTAGCCGCGCCCCTCTCGTGCGCGATGGCGCGCATATTCGTTCGCAAAGGCTTCCAGCGCGATGTCGTTCACGCGCCGGTCCGCTCAAAGCGATAGAGGATATGATCTCCAAAAGGCGCCAAAGCTCCAGCGGCCATGCGATCGAGCTTCTCCAGAATCCCGAGTAGCCGGGGACGATCCGAGATCCACGGCTCGGCCGCGCTCGGCGGAACGAAGATTCCGATCCCCCGCCGCGACTTCAGCCTGAACCACGGAGCGAACATTCGCTCCAGATCGCGCCGACGATGATAGCGAATAGCGAACTCCCGTCCGCCGAGCCGCGCCGGAACATCGCCGCGCCGGAAACGCCGGAGCGCATTGGCCGGTCGTCCGCGCAGCATCTCAACAATCATCTCGCCCGGGCAGCAGGTCCCGAACAGAACCAGGATGAGCGGAGCGCCGGGGCGGAGCAGCCGCGCGATTCCTTCGGAAAAAGAGCTTAGGTCGCACACGCAATTGAGCGCCGCGAAGACCGAATAAGCGCCGTCGAACAATGGCTCGTCCCGGAGCCTGTCCGTCAGCTCGCCGAACCGTTCGGCTGCAGCGACCGCCGTTCGGATGCCCTTCGCCGAAGCGGCCGCGACCATTGCCGGCGACGCATCGGTCATCAGCACTCGATAGCCCTGCTCCGTCAGCCACAGGGCGTCTTCGCCAGTGCCTCCGCCGATTTCGATCAGTCGCGATCCTGGCGGGAACGCATCCGCCAGCGCAGCTCGAATAAGGTGGCGCTGCGCAGCGACGCTTCTCCATGCGCCAAAGCGGACATCGAACTGCTCGGCAATTGACTCGAAGGCCTGCGCAGCCGGAGCGAGAGCTTGGGCCCGCAACTCAGGTTCCGACCGCAAGCTCGATCGGTTCCGGTGATCGATGCAGATGCACGCGTCGCTCGAGCTCGTCCCACGCGTCCTCGTCAAAGAAGCCGCTTTCGTTCTCCTGATGCAGGATGTCGCGGACCCGGCGGTAGAGCTCCGTATCGAACGTTCCCTGAAAGAGCATCGCGAGATCGCCGGTGTCCTTCCAGTGGCGCTTTCTGCCGAGCTGCGCCCGGACGCGCTCGTAAAACACCGTGCCCGGCAGCGGGTAGGCGACCGACACGCCGATCTCATCAGGGCGCTCGTCACGGATCAGTTCCCGCGTCGCGATCAGGTCGTCCCAGCTCTCGGACGGATATCCGAGCTGAATGAACCAACAGGCCCGGATCCCATTGGCTTTGAGGAGCCGCGTGGCGGTCCGTCCCGCCTCGACTGTCGTGCCCTTGTCCATCGCGTCGAGGATTTTCTGCGAGCCCGACTCGATGCCCAGCCAGACCTCGCAGGCGCCGGCCCTGGCCAGTGCCGAAACACTCTTTTCAGTGATTAGATTGACGCGCGACTGCATCGTGAAGGGGATCAGTGCGCCCCTGCGCTCCACCTCGTCTGCGAAGGCGCAAATCCAGTCGATGTCCAGGCCGAGGATGTCGTCGGTGAACCACAAATGATCAGGCGCAACTGCACGTTTGAGCAGTTGCATTTCGGTCGCCACGTCCTCGGGCGAACGGACGGTATAGCGCCGGCCGAACGTCGGCTTGGCGCACCAGTTGCACGCATAAGGGCAGCCGCGTGAGCTGGCGATGTTCCACGAAAATTGGCGGTGCGCGTCGAGCCAGGCGGAACGATATGCTTCCACATCGAGCAAATCCCAGGCCGGGTGGGGGAGCCGGTCGAGGTCTTGTTGCGGCCGTCTGGGCCGGGTTGGTTGCGCCTGCCCGGCGCCGGGGATGATCAGCCCCGAAATGTCGCCGAGTTCGCCGCCTGGCCCCCTCCAGAAATTGGCGACGTCGAGCATCCCCATTTCGCCCTCGCCGAGGACCACAGCGTCGGCGCCTGCGCACAGATACACTGCGGGGTTATCGCTGGCGTCGGGACCGTTTGCTGCGACCCTGCAGCCGCGCGCGGCGGCAAGGCTGATCATCGCCAACGCCGCATCCCGGCGCGCGGTCGTGCACATCTTGGTCAAGAAATTGAAATTGTCTTCGATCAGCAGAACGACGTCAGGTCCGAGCTCATCGAGCCGCTCCTCGAATGAACTCACGCTCGGCTCGAAGGTCGCATCGAACAGCGCGACTTCATGCCCCTCGCGGCGAAGCAGGGCTGCGGCGATCAGGGTCGAAAGCGGCGCATAAGGCTTCATTCGCTGCTGCTGCTTCGAATCCATCGCAAGGAAGTTCGAATGCGCGAGCACGATCACGCGGCACGCTCCTGCCGGTCAGCTTCCGTTTGGCCGATCCGCTTGTAGAGTGCGGCCATGAGTGGCGACCATTCGAGCAATTTCCTGAACCTGCTGCCGTTCGGTATTCCGACGCTGATCATCGCCGAAGACCCCCAACTCCTCGCGGCCGCAGCGGCAGCCTATGCACACTGGTTGGCGGAAGCGCCGGTCACCAATCCCTCGATCGAAGTTTGTCTCGAGATCGGCAGCGCCTCCTCCGCAGATGTATGTCTCCAGATCGTCGTAGAAGGTTCACGGCTGACGCTGAGCGGCGCGGGAGCGATCGGCACCGCCGATGCGGTTAGCGGCAGAGCCAGCGCGACAATTACATCGGCCCTGGCAAGCGACGTCACCAACTTTGCCGAGGTGATTGACACGCTGCTGCTGTTCATACTCGCGCGGCGCGGCCGGACACCGGTCCACGCATCGGCCTTCATGATCGGCGATCTCGCCGTCGCGCTCGCCGGAAGCAGCGGTTCGGGGAAGAGCACGCTTGCGCTCGCCGCTGCCAGCCGCGGACTTCCCGTTCTCTCGGACGATATGATCTTCGTCCAGCGTGAGCCGTTCGCCGCGTGGGGCTTTCCGCGCCCAATCCACGTCTTCGCGGCGGACGCTCCGCCGGGTGATCACTCGATCAGATTGCGCAGCGGCAAAACTAAGGCGGCAATCCCTCTCGCCACGCCCGCTCTTAAAGCGCAGCGGGCCATCCTGGTGCTGCTCGAACGGGGAAGAGAGCTGGCCCTGCGCCCAATAGAGTCGAGCGATGCTGTCGACGAACTCATGAATCTCGATGCCGGATTCGATCTTCTTGAACAGGATTCACGCAAGGCGATTGAGGCTCTCGTGTCCGATGGCGCGTGGCGGCTCACGCTCTCGGATGATCCGCGGACCGCGGTCGGCCTCCTCATGAGCCGATTCACGGCATAAACCTGCATAATCCTCCGCAATGCGGTCGATCTTCGCCAGCGTGTCTTCGATGGAGCTCATTTGGACGGCTGAAGCGGGTCGCTCGCGTGGCAGTCGGGAGATCGCGGAAATCAGGCTTCCGACATCGATCATCGTCGCTTCGCCTCGGGCGATTAGGCCGGGGAAGGTCTCCTTCGCCTCCACGTCGAGAAAGAAAGCCGGGACGTCATACATCGCCGATTCGCCCGCCGCGCCAGAGGCAAGCGACACCAGCGCGTCCATGTGGCCGAGTAATGCAGGCAGGGGAATTTGCGCACCCTCGCCCAAGACCACATTGGTCCGATCGAGCGACAGCAACCGGCCGTAGGCCCGATCCTGCTCGGGTGTCGAAGCCGGATGTCGGCGGATCCACCACCGCCAGCTCGACGGCGCCGTCTCGATAGCGTGGGCCAAGGCTTCCCAAATGTGGCGCTTCCCGCCGATCGGCTGCAATGCGACGAGGATTTCGCGCTTATAGCTTCTGTCGCCGTTTGTAGCAGCGAGGGCGCTCTGCCACAGGCGATCAGCGTCGGAGTCGCGCAAAGCGGAGATTTGCGGGTGACCGCCCGCAATTGCGCGATGCCAGCGGCCGCCAAGGCCATCGGTCCAGCGGCGGATGTTGGCTGAGTCTTCTTCGGTCCACGTCCAGAACAGCCCCGGAAGGGTCGAATAGCCGTGGGGCGGAAGAGTCGGCCATCGATAGGCCCGGTGCGTTCCGTCGTGGGAGCAATGCTGGAGGTCGACACAGAGGATTCCGCGCCTCCTGCACGCCAAGGCAAAGGCGTGTCCCAAGCCCATATAATATGTGACGACGAACGCGACTGACGGTCGCACCCTGCGCAGGACACGATCGAACGCCACCGCCTGCGCTGCCACCACGCGAGCGCGCCGTGCCAGCCACGCCGGCGCCAGCGAGGGGGCCTCGACTCCGGCTTGCTCGATCAGCCGCATGACGGACGCGTGACCGGGCAGATTGGGGGCGGCTCGCCTGGCCAGCGCCGCGTCAATCGCTGCCCTCGCAGCGATCAGGTTCGCGGCATAGGTCGGCCGCGCCCACGGCAGCCGCGCCAGATTGCCGCTCTGCATCACGAAGCAGGTGCGGCCCAGCCGTTCGAGCGCAGCGATGATCGGTTCGCCGAACCGATCACGCCACGATCCGTCCACTCGGTCGAGCGAAACGCCGTCGCCCCGCAGGATCGCCTCCGCCCGGTGCGGCTTCGCCACCCAGTGCGCGACGTCGCGACGGCTCTTCCACAGGTTCATTGCCGGGGTCGCGATTGTGCTCGCCACGCGGATAGCAAATGACGGTGGCACAGGGGCTGTATCGCCGCCGGTCTGACCGAAGACGTCGCAGAACAGGTCCTGGCTGGCGAGCGGCCACAGATCGATGTCGTCCGTGCGCCACTCCGCGACCGGGCACTGAGTCTCGATTGCGTCGACGAGCTCGCGATAAACCCCGTGCGCGGAGCGTTTGTCCGCCGCCATCAGACCAGCCGCTTCCGAAAACCGACGGGATAATAGCGTTCGCCGGCGATCAGCCGATTGTCGCGGTCGTAAAGCAGGTCGGCCGCGAGCTGCTCTTGGTTCGCCTCGAGGACCGTATCGAACTGTGGGGCCGTGGCCGTGTCGCCGAAGCGAAAATTGGCGGTGTGGATGAACAGCAACCCGCCCGGCCGCACGCAACGCGCGAGGTCCGCGACTGCGCGCTCGAATCGAACGAACGGGAAAAGCCTATCGCTGCGCTCCGCGCGCGTGACGGTCAGATCCCCGTGGCAAAGCACCGCAAGGCAGAAGACTGCGTCATAAGCGTCGCCCGGCTCGCCGGTGGCGTCTGCCGCCACCTCAACGGAGACACGTTCGTCCGCGCCAAGGCGGGCGCGGCAGGCGGCGATCGCCGAAGGCGCGATATCGAGTCCCCGGATGATGGCCTCCGGAAATGCACGGCGGAGACTGACGAGCTCATCTCCGACCGAGCAGCCGAAGGAGAGCAGCCTCGGCGCGGAAACATCCCGCAGCGCCGAGCGGGCGAACTCGAACAGCCATGGATAACGGTCGGGCTGCGTGTACGGATAAGGCTGGAAACGGCCGGGAACTCGCGGGCGCACCTGACGGGAAACCGCGAACCGGCCACGAGCCCAAAGCTGGCGAAGCGGGTTGTTCACGTCATAGCCGCAAGCCGGTCGGCGCTCACTGTCTGGACTGCTCCACGGTCGAGGTGCGCCGCGACCTTTCCGATTACCTCGCGTATCGCCGCCGCATGCATGTCGGACGAGCCACCGGCGATATGCGAAGTTAGAAAGATGTTGCTCATCCGCCGCAGCGGATGCCGGCGCGGCAATGGCTCCTCTTCAAACGTATCGAGACAAGCGAACACATCGCCCCTACGCAGGCGTGCGATCAGCGCCTCGGGTTCGATCAGCGCCCCGCGCGCGATGTTGACCAAGACCGCCCCCGGTCGTAGCCGCGCCAGCTCCGGAGCGCCGAGGCAGTGCCGCGTGGCGGGTGTGAGCCCACGGTGCAGAGATACGATGTCCGCCGAGAGCACTTGCGCGAGGGTCGCAGGACGCGCGCCGCCGGCGCGAATGTCTTCGGGCGAAGCGTGCTCGGACCAGACCAGCACCGATGCGCCCGCCGCGGCCAGACGCCTGGCGAAAGCCGCGGCGTTGGCGCCCCAGCCGATCAGGCCGACGGTCGCTCCGCGCAGCTCTCGCGGGCCGCTCGCCTGTACCGGAGCCAGCGCGACGCGAGGAGCAGCTTTGCGCCAAGCCTTAAGCAAGAGAGGCTCCAACCCGGTCCGCACTGCCAACGGGCGCAGCGCTCGCGCGATGCCAAGCGCAGCTGCACGCCAGCCATCGGGTTGATGCGCCGTTCCCCAGCCGCTTCCCCGCATGATATCATTCGATATGAACGCCCGCCTGCGCCCAAGAATGGCGAGACCAAGTGCGAACTCGGCGACGCTTTCGGCATAGGCGTGGCTGGAATTGACCAGCGCAATGCCGCGATTGAGCAGCTGGGCGGCACGGTACCGCTGCAACGAAAGGGCGGCGATGCCGATGACCGAGAGGTTCGGAAGCTTGTCGAGGAGGTCCTCGCTTAGCGGCGCCGCGCCCGGTGCGAGGATGGCGGCGTCAATTTCGGGCCGTCGCTCGGCGGACCGCTCGACCTCGTCCACCGAGACCAGCCGCCAGTGCGAGGGCATATCGCCAAATGCGCTGCGCAAGCGTTCCGGGTTGGCTACCATGACCTTATGCGTTGGCAGCGCAGCGACGACCGTGCGCTCTGACGGAAGCCGGACTGGTCCGTGATGACCCGCCTCGATCAACTCCGCGACGAACAGCGATGGCGCAAGCACCGATATCGCGTGCTGAGGCGAAATGCCGGTCGCGATCGCGTCGAGAAACGCCTCGTGCTCGGCCGCAAATCCGTCGCCTCTGGTCGGCAGGTCCACGAAGAAGCGCGCTCCGCCGCGGTCGATGGTCAGCCCCCGACCATTGACGCGCCAGCTTTCCCCTGGAGCATGGAAGGCATATTCTTCGCGCCGCGCTCCCGCTTCATTATTGCACAGCAGCACCGCCTGCGCGCCGTTCGGCCAGCGCATGGTCGCGGTGAAGATCGCGGGAGTAGATCCAGAGCCCGCTGCCTCAGCGGCGAGCCACTCCGGCATCCCGCCCATCATGAACAGCAGCGCATCGACCGCGTGGATGCCATTGCCGCTTAGCCAGGTCGCGGCCCCGAACGGCGGCGGGCTCCCCAGCTCGGGCTTGTGAAACACTGCTTCCGCGAACGTCCATCCCGCGTTCCCTGCTTGATCGCGTATCCGGTCGAACGCCGCCAGGAATCGCCTGTTATGGCCTCCAACCGCGATCAGCTCCCGCTCAGCTGCGGCATCGGCGAGTTGCATGGCTTCTGCAAAGGACGGCGCGATCGGCTTTTCGACGAAGAGATGCTTGCCCGCGCGAAGTGCGGTGAGCCCGAGCGTGTGATGCATTCGAGCGCTGCCGAACAGGTACACAAGATCGATGTCGCCCCGCGCAATTGCGGCTGCAGCATCGCCTCCGTGACGGTCAAATCCGAAGCGCCTTCGTGCTTCGGCCGCGCTGCCGAGCCGCAGATCGCATATCTCGACGAGCTCCAGCCGACCCTCATCGCGCAATCGGCTGAGCACCGGAAGGTGAAGAAGCGCGGCGGTCTCGCTCGCGCCCACCGCCAATACGCGCGGCGCTGCCTTTGGCGCACGCACTCAAGCAGTCCTTGCCGTCCGGCGCCCTTCGAGAACAGGCGCCGCAACACTCGCCAACTGGAGCTGGACCCAGTCGACGAGTTCACCGCTGCCGCGGAACTCGGGGACGACGTCGCGAAGCGTCGCAATTTCCTCCGCCGCGCTGCCACTCGAAAGCGCATCGGCCAGTCGTTCAAGCTTCTGCGAAAGCTCGTCGAATGGGGTGAATCGTTCGTCCGCCTTGAGGATGCGCGGATGCGCCGTCGGCTCGGGATTGTCCCCGATCAGCAGTTCCTCGTGAAGTTTTTCCCCTGGCCGCAGACCGGTCTCGACAATCTCGACATCCCCAGCGGGATTCTCTTTCGTCCGCACCGTCAGGCCCGACAGTTCGATCATGTTGCGGGCGAGCGAGCCGATGCGAACGGGCTCGCCCATGTCGAGCACGAACAAATCCCCGCCTTGCGCCATGGCGCTCGCCTGGAGCACCAGTTCGGCGGCTTCGCGGATGGCCATGAAATAGCGGCTCACCCGCCAGTCGGTCAGAGTCACGGGACCGCCGGCGCGGATCTGCTGCCTGAACAGCGGCACAACCGAACCGCTGGTTCCGAGGACGTTCCCGAACCGGACCATCGAGAAGCGCGTCTGCGGCGACACCTGATTGAGCGCCTGCAGAACGAGCTCCGCGGCGCGCTTGGTCGCGCCCATGATACTGGTCGGGCGAACCGCCTTATCGGTGCTGACGAGAACGAAGTTCGGGACATCCATCCGTGCGGCGACGCGACCAATCGTGAAGGTTCCGAAGATGTTCGTCCGAATGCCCTCGGCCGGGTTGTGCTCGACCAGCGGCACATGTTTGTAGGCTGCCGCGTGGTAGATGATGTCGGGCCGCCAGGCGCCGACGATCTCCTGCATTCGCGCTTCGTCGCAGACCGACCCGAGCAACGGAACGAGACGCACCGTCTCTGACCGCGATTCCAGCGCTCGGTGGATTTCGTAGAGCCCGAATTCGCTGATTTCGAGAAGGAGCAAGATCGCCGGCTCGAGCGCGACCAGTTGGCGGCACAATTCGCTTCCGATCGACCCGCCGGCCCCGGTCACCATGATCGTGCGTCCGACGATTGCGCGCCGCATCAGTTCGGAATCGGGTTCGACCATGCTGCGCCCCAGCAGATCCTCGACCTCGAGTTCGCGAATGTGTCCGATTTCGACGCGTCCATGGGCGATGTCCATCAGGCCGGGAAGCGTGCGGATGTGTGCATTCGCACTCCGGGCCGCGGCGATGATTTCGTTGCGGCGCATTCGCGGTGCCGATGGAAGCGCAAGCAGGATTTCGTCCGCGCCTTCCTTCTCGACGACAGCGGCGATTGCAGCGGGATCATGGATCCGCTTCCCATCGATAACGCTGCCGATCAGCGCCGGATCGTCGTCGAAGTAGCCGACGACTACCATCTCCGAGCTTTGGGCGATCGCTGCCGCCAGCTGGCGTCCGGCCGATCCCGCTCCGTAGATCAGCACCCGCCGCCGAGGGATTCGATCGCTTGCGGCGCTTCCGAACAACCAATAGCGCGCGAACACCCTCGAACCTGAAATTGCGACGAACAGCAGGATCGGTTGGATCAGGCTCAGCGTGCGCGGGATTCCCCACACGCGCAGCACAGTAAACACGGTCGCGAACGGAAGTGCGTAGATGGTGCAAGCGCGTCCGATATTGAGGATCGCGCGAATGCCCGACTGGCTGAAGATTTCGCGGTAGAGTCCCACCGCCCAGAAGATCGGAAGGGCAAGGCCGATCGATACGGCAACCAGCACCCCGTATGGCGTGTCGTGGTCGGGGATGAAGCCGAGCCGAAGGAAGATCGAAGCATAGCAGGTGATCGCGCACAGTCCGGCGTCGACGAGCATCACGATCCAGCGTTTGGTCGGCCGCGTCCGCGAGATCGCGAAGCCGCGAAGCCCCGGCAGAATCTCGGCAGCCCTCACCGCTCGCCCGAAATTTGTGAAACCGTGGCCAGCATGTGCGCTCCGCCCCTCGACCA
>JBQCCG010000261.1:0-6505 GCA_051962455.1 Sphingomicrobium sp.
GATCCCCTTACCCTTCTTGTTGTGCTTCAGGAAGACCGAGTTGATCTGCTCGGCAATGATGGTCGCGGGGATGCCACCGCCGCCACCGCCTCCGCCGCCACCACCGCCCCCACCGCCACCGCCGCCGCCGCCACCGCCCCCGCCACCCCCCCCGCCGCCACCGCCGCCCCCGCCCCCGCCGCCACCACCGCCGCCGCCACCACCACCGCCACCACCGCCGCCTCCGCCGCCGCCGCCTCCACCGCCACTAATCCCGCGCGACGAAATCGTGACGCTGCTCAGCAGCGACGATTCCACGAAGAAGAAGGGCGGGGACGAAGAGATCGTCCTCGACTTCTCTCAGCTGAGCACGACCGAGGACACGAGCGAGATCGACACCGGCGTGACGAGCGGCGCCGACCCGAGCGAATGGGACCCGATCGACATCGACGCCGAGGGCCGCGTCGACACATGCGACAATTCGGACGGCAAGCAGGCGGCCGCCGTGTGCAAGTCCTCCCAGCAGAATCAGGAGCAGCCCGCCCAACCGCAGCAACAGCAAAAACCGCAGCACTGACGCGCAGATTTAGCGGCCGGTGAAGGAAGCGCTGGCCGACTGCCGATGCGCTTGGTAGCGACGGCTTATGGCCGACCCCGACGTTTCTTCCGTTATCGAGACCCCGTTCGATGCCGCTCTTTCCGAGCGGTACCTCGTCTATGCGCTATCGACGATCACCGCGCGCTCGCTGCCCGACGTCCGCGACGGGCTGAAACCGGTCCATCGCCGCTTGCTATGGGCGATGCGCCTGCTTCGCCTCGACCCCGCCGGCGCGTACAAGAAAAGTGCGCGCGTCGTCGGCGACGTGATCGGCAAATACCATCCGCACGGGGACCAGTCCGTGTACGACGCGATGGTCCGGCTGGCTCAGGATTTCGCACTTCGTTATCCGCTGGTCGACGGCCAGGGCAATTTCGGGAACATCGATGGCGATAATGCCGCAGCCTACCGCTACACCGAGGCGCGTCTGACCGCCGTCGCCATGCAACTGATGACCGGCCTCGACGAGGGCACGGTCGATTTTCGGCCAACCTACAATGGCGAAGAAGAGGAGCCAGAGGTCTTCCCCGGTTTGTTCCCGAACCTGCTCGCCAATGGCGCGAGCGGGATCGCCGTCGGAATGGCGACCTCGATCCCGCCCCATAATCTCGGCGAGTTGATCGACGCCGCGGTCCATCTGATCGACAATCCCAAGGCTGAAGAAAGCAGCCTGATGGACTTCGTCGCCGGACCCGATTTCCCGACCGGCGGTGTGCTGGTCGACGGCCGGGATTCGATCGCCGAGGCCTATCGCACCGGCCGCGGCTCGTTCCGGCTGCGCGCCGAAATCGAAATCGAGCGCGAGAAGGGCGGCGGCTGGCATCTGCTGGTGACGGAAATTCCCTACGGCGTGCCCAAGGCCAAGCTGATCGAGCAGATCGCCCAGCTGATCGCCGAGAAGAAGCTTCCGATCCTCGCTGACGTGAAGGACGAAAGCGACGAGCAGGTGCGACTCATTCTCGAGCCGCGGGCTCGCACGGTCGATCCCGAGCTGCTGCTCGAAAGCCTGTACCGGCTTACGGATCTCGAAATCCGATTTCCGCTGAACCTCAACGTCCTCGACTCGACGCGCACTCCGGGCGTGATGAGCCTCAAACAGGCGCTCGCTGCATGGCTCGAATTCCAGATCGAGGTGCTGGTCCGGCGCTCACAGGTCCGCATCGGCAAGATCGACGATCGTCTGGAACTGCTCGATGGTTTCCTGATCGCCTATCTCAATCTCGATCGAGTGATCGAGATCATCCGCACCGAGGACGAACCGAAACCGGTGCTCATGGCCGAATTCTCGCTAACCGACCGCCAGGCCGAAGCGATCCTCAACATGCGCCTGAGGAGCTTGCGGAAGCTCGAGGAAATGGAGATCGGCCGCGAGCGGACCGCCCTGGCGAAGGAGCGCGAGGAGCTCGTCAAGCTCGTCGAAAGCCCCGGCAGGCAGCGCACCCGGCTCAAGCGCGATCTTGCGAGCCTCAAGGAAAAGTTCGGCGACGACCGCCGTACGCAGATCGAGGAGGCCGCGGCTGGCCGGGAGATCGACTGGACCGCGATGATCGAGAAGGAGCCGATCACCGTTATCCTGTCGCAGCGCGGTTGGATTCGGGCGATGAAGGGTCACCTTGCGCTCGAGCAGGTCGCCGATCTCAAATGGCGGGAAGGCGATGAGCCGTTCATCCACTTCCATGCGCAGACGACCGACCGGCTGGCGCTCTTCGCCTCCAACGGGCGCGTTTACACGCTGGCGGGAGACAAGCTGCCGAGCGCGCGCGGCTTTGGCGAACCGGTTCGGCTGTTCATCGATCTCGACGCCGAGGTGGATATCGTCCAGCTGCTGGTCGCCAGGCCCGAGATGAAGCTCCTCGTCGCCTCGTCGGACGGCAAGGGATTTGTCACGAGCGGCGACGCCACGCTCGCAGAGACGCGCAAGGGCAAGCAGCTGGTGAACGTGCGGCCCGGCGCGCACGTCGCCGTCGTTCGGCCGATTCCGGACGAGGCCGACGCCGTCGCGGTGGTCGGCGAAAACCGCAAGATGGTCGTGTTTCCTCTCGGCGAGCTACCCGAGCTCGCGCGCGGCCAAGGGGTTACCCTCCAGCGATATCGCGATGGCGGTCTCTCCGACGTCGTCGCTTTCCGTCTCGCCGATGGTCTCAGCTGGGCGCTTGGCGGTGACAGCGGCCGGACCCGAACCGAAGCGGACCTTTCTCCCTGGCGAGCCGCGCGCGGTGCGGCAGGGCGGATGCCGCCGATCGGGTTTCCGAGAAACAACCGTTTCGGATGAACCGTTAACCGAGGGTTGTTAACAGCCACCGAGATATACCCCGAATTAACTCCTCCTCTTCATAGAGGGCGGAATGCAGGCTGCAGCTTCCCGGCCGGCGAGCGTTCAAAGGCTTCGTCGGGCGGACAGATCGAATGCGACTCCGCACGTCGCCGTGGCGGACGATGTCGGCTTGCTCAACGCCCTTCCGATCGCGGCCGCCGTCATCGAACGTACCGACAAGGGAGCGCTTAGGGTCGCCGCACACAACAGCCGCTTTGTGGAAGCCGTTGAACGTTCGAACTGCACTGCGCTTGACTGGAACGAAGCCGATTGCCTGAAGGGCGGGCCGATAGCCGAGCTGCTGGAGAATTTCTTCGACGGCACTGACGAGAGCGGTGAGCTCGATTTCAAATATGGCGAAGGCGTCTCCTCGCACTTCTTTCGGTTGAAGCTCGCCCCGCTGCCGAGGGGCGGCGGTCCGTTTCCGCGTTGCCTGCTCAGCGTCGTCGACCGCACGGTCGAGGTCCAGGCCGAACGCACGCTCCGGGCTGAGATGCTTCGCGACAGCCTGACCGGACTGCCGAACCGCCTCGCTTTCTCGGAGGCGATCGAGGACGCCGGCGAGAATGTGAGACGCGACATCGAGCATGCGGTCCTGGTCGTCGACATGCTACGCTTCTCGCGAATCAATGAATCGATGGGCAGCCTCGCCGGGGACGAGCTGCTGATCACTTTCGCGCGCCGGCTGATCCTCGCGCTTCGCGCCGGGGACGTTCTCGCCAGGACCGGCGGAAACGAGTTCGGGGTGCTCGTGTCGCTTCGGCGGGGCGTCGAGGACGCGTTGAAGGCTGCCGAGCGCATCCGGCAGGTCATGGCCGCTCCATTCAAGCTGTCGGAACTCGAGATTCGCGTCGAATGCGCGATCGGAGTCGCATTGATGACCGCCGGCCAGGAGCCGGAAGAGCTGTTCCGCAACGCCCAGTTCGCGGTCAAACAGGCGAAGGCGGCCGGGTGCCCTCAGGTGTACGAGCCGCGACAGGCGACCGAGGCGCGCCGCCGCTTCTCGATCGAAACCGAGCTTCGCCGGGCGCTCGACAAGGACCAGCTGAAGCTCTTCTATCAGCCGCTGATCAATCTCAAATCAGGCGAAGTTGCAGGCTTCGAGGCACTGGCGCGCTGGACTCACGAGGAGCGTGGCGAAATCAGCCCGACCGAGTTCATCCCCGTGGCGGAGGAATCCGGACTCATTCTTCAGCTCGGCCGATGGGCGATGGACCGCGCGGCGCACACGCTTGCGGGCTGGGACAAGAAGGTCGGCGAAAAGCTGCCCATCTATGTCGGCGTCAATTTGTCGGCCATCCAGGTCGCGCGCGACGACGTGTCCGGACTCGTCGAGAGCGCACTCAAATCGAGCGGTCTCACCGGCGATCGGTTGACGCTGGAGCTCACTGAAAGCTCGATCGTCCAGGACCCGGCGCGAGCAACCCGAGTGTTTGATGCACTGAAGGCCCTCGATACGACCGTGGCCATGGACGACTTCGGCACGGGCTATTCGAGCCTTGCTTATTTGCAACGCCTGCCGATCGACGTGCTCAAGATCGACAAGAGCTTCGTCTCCGGCATGATGGTCGATCCCGACGCGGTCGCGATTGTCCGGGCGGTGCTGAGCCTCGCGGAGGCGCTCGGAATGTCGACGACTGCCGAGGGCATCGAGACGGTCGAGCTGGCGACGACGTTGGCGACGCTTGGCTGTGCGTCGGGACAGGGCTTCTATTTCGCCAAGCCGCTCGAGTCCGATGAGGCGCTCCAATATTGGAAGTCGCGGCGCCGCTCCTGAGTTGAATTTAGCGGTTGGTCAGGTCTGAATAGCGCGCAGCCGTTCGCCGGCGCCTTGCCGCCCGAAACGTCTTCTCGATGCTGTTGAGCAGAACAGGATGGCGAACGTCGGGCGGATGTACGCCAATTCGAAGGACCTTCAAGGGCGCGGACCGCAGCGCGGCTGCCGCAGCCAAGGATGAGAGGAGACGAGCGCGCGTCCGGCTCGCCCAGGTGATGACCGGACCCGTCGCAAGCTGTCGTCCGCTTGCTGGCGACCAGACTTTCAAATGGTCTTCGGCGAGCGGAATCGAAAGCTCGTGGAGGGCGTCAATCGCTCCGCTTCCATAGAGCCAGGCCGGAGCGATGAACCCGTCGATCCTTTGTCCGATCACGTCTTCGACGAGCGCCCGGCCCTCGTTGATCCGGTCCCTCGCTTCAGTGCGCGAAAGGCCCAGGAACTCGCCTTCGCCGGCGGTCATGAACCGCGCCCGCAAAGCATCGGCTGGCCGGTCGTGATTGCTGACGTCGCGGTGATAGAAGCCGTGGAGGAACATCTCGACGCCTTGTTCGGCCCATGCTCGCAACCGTGTCGCGAACGGCGAACCTGGCACGATCGGCGCATCGCCCCAGTGATTCGGGACCACCAGCATTGCCAGTCGCTTGCCGACATGCGATTCCAGAAGATCAATGAGCCGGTCGACCTCGCCTTCGAAGCGCGGCGACACGTCGTGAATGGACGCGAGCAGAAGACGGGGAGGGGGAGCGGGCATGGCGCATATGTGCGACAGCGACAGCCGTGCCGCCACCCCATTAACAAAGCTTCACTTGAAGTTCACTGCCCCGGACCGGCACTTACGGCCGATGCGGATCGCCGACGTCTGCGCTTTTTATACGCCCGCCGGCGGCGGTGTGCGCACCTATGTGGAGGCGAAGCTCAGGGCGGCGCCTCGCTTCGGCCATGAGATGATCGTGATTGCGCCCGGTGAACGTCACCAGGTGATCAAGCGCGGTCCCGGAGCGGTGCTGGTGACGATCCCTTCGCCACGGCTGCCGGTCGACGGCCGCTATCGCTATTTCGACGACGAGGCGGCGCTTCACTCGGTGCTCGATGCCTGGCAGCCCGACCACGTCGAAGCCTCTTCGCCCTGGTCGAGCGCCACGATGGTCGGACGCTGGCAGGGAGCGGCGAGCCGATCGCTGGTGATGCACGCGGACCCGCTTGCGGCTTATGCATACCGGTGGCTCGGCGGCCTTGCCTCGACCGAGCGGATCGACCGACTGTTCGGCTGGTTCTGGCGGCATTTGCGCGGGCTCGGACATATGTTCGATACCGTGATTACCGCCAACGATGATCTTGCAGAGCGCCTTCGCAAGGGCGGAATCGAAAACAGCGAGACGGTCCCGATGGGGGTCGAGGCGGGAGTGTTCTCACCTTCGCTACGCTCCGCGGCGTTGCGCGGGAAAGCGCTCCGGGCCCTCGGCCTCGAAGCCGACGCGACCTTGCTCCTCGGCATCGGCCGTTTCTCCGCCGAAAAGCGATGGAACATGGTGCTCCGCGCGGTTGGCGAGGTGGGCCGCCGGCGGCCCGTCGGCATGCTGCTCGTCGGCGACGGTTCGAAGCGCTTCGGGCTGGAGCTGATTGCCGACCGGACGCGCCACGTCGCGGTGCTTCCGCGGATTACCGATCGCCTGGAACTCGCTCGCCTGCTCGCGAGCGCCGATGCGCTGGTTCACGGCTGCGAGGCCGAGACCTTCTGCATGGTCGCCGCCGAGGCGCGGGCGAGCGGTGTTCCGCTGATCGTCCCCGATCGCGGAGCAACGGTCGATCAGCTGGTCAGCGGCGCGGGGACGTTGTT
>JBQCCG010000262.1:0-5281 GCA_051962455.1 Sphingomicrobium sp.
CGCTGCGTAGTCTTGCCGTCTTGAGCGACGATCACGTAGCCGTCGAGCGACTCCATGATGATTGCCGCATCGTCATTCGCAAACACCGGCGGCAAATCGCAAATGAAATAGTTTCGCTCGTCTGAATTGCGCATGGCGCGAAACAGCGCCGTCGCGCGGTCGCCCGCAAGCAACTCGGCCGAGTGCACCTCTCCAGCGATACTGGGGACGATGATGAGCTCTTGCGCCTGGGGAATGAAGCCCGTCAGCATGCCGTTCGAATCGTCGCGTTCTAGATATTCGACGATGCTGTCCTCGGTTTCGATCCCGAAGATCTCCTTGATCGTGCCGCGGCGCAGATCCAGGTCGAGCAGATAAGTCTGGAAGCGTGGGTCGCGGCTCATCGCAGCGGCGACGTTGGCCGACACGAACGATTTTCCCACATTTGGGGTCGCCGACACAATTCCAATCATCCGCCAACCGCGGTCCCGCCGGAAGCCGACGAGCTTTGAGCGAATGAGATTGAAGCTGCGCGAACTGGCGTTACGGCTGTTGAACCCGTGAACGAGATTGCGGCGAGCGGTCGTTCCGCTCCATGGGAATTCGAGCGCCTGGCTACGAGCCGGGAAGATCGGCGCAATCCTCACCTGTCGTGTCTCGCCTGCCAAGTTGGACCTCTGTTCAATGGAGCTATGCTGCACGGCGGTTCCACCAATGGAATTGCGGGAAGCGGCTCGCCGACCGCGGCTTGGATTTGATGAGCGGAACGATACCGATCACGGGAATGCCTGACCCGTCGAGCTGCTTGGGGCTTCTGATCGGCCGATTGATGAATTCGAGGCCAAGCGCAAGGAGCAGTCCAAGACCAAGGCCGGCGGCGGCGCCAGCCGCGATCAGCAGGGGACGGTTCGGTGAAAAGGGGTGATCCGGCAGGTTGGCCGGCTCCACCAGAGTCAGGCGCTCCGCTCGCTGCTCTGACGCCATTCTCGCGCTATTTTGCGCTTTAAGAAGGTTTTCCGACACGGTCTGATATTGATTGCGCAATGTGGTGGCTCGGCTCTCAAGCTGCATCGCCTGTTCTTCGATCGCCGGAGCGCGAGCCTGTCCGGCAAGCTGAGCATTGGCGCGCGCAAGAGTCGAATCGCGCTGGGCCATCAGCTGGTGGATCGCCTGGTTGTTGGCGGCAATCTGCTCCTGGATGGTATCGGCGCCGCCGCCCGAGGCCTGCTGCATTCGACGCAGTTCCTTGACGCGCTCTTTTGCGGCAATCACGTCGGGATGGGTGTCGCTATATTGAGCCTGCGCCGCCGCGAGCTGCGCCTCGGCCTGCGCCAGAGCGCTGTTACTGTCTCCGCCATGCCGGCTTGCCACGATCAGCTGTCGATTCTCGCTTTGTAGTGAGGTGATCTGCGCGCTGAAGCTGCCGGTATCGAGTAGCGGCGGCGCTCCGCTACTGGCAAGGGCTGCGCCGTTGCGGGACTTGAGTGCCGTAATCGTATTCTCGATATCCGAAATCTGACTCTGGAGCTTGTTCGCCTGGTCCTGCAGGAACCGGACGGTGAGGCTCGCCTGATCCTCGACGTCCTCGCTATCCATGCTGAGGAACTTGGTGACGAAGCTTTGCAGAACCGCCTGCGCCCTCGCCGGATCCGAATAGTCGAAGCTCATCGCAATCGCGATCGTGTTGTTCTGCGTTCCCGACTGTTGCCCAATGTCGCTCGACAATGCTCCGACTGTAGTCGCGTGCCGCATTTTCTCGATGATCTTCGACAGCGGCTCATTCCGGCGCTCTTCCGGATAGAGATCGTTCTGCTCGATGAGCTGGATGAGATCGCCCCGGCTCAGCACCTTCTGCCGAATTCGAGCAATCCGCTGCTCGATGGCCCCATCGGTCGGCGAATCGACGATCGTGGTCGGAAGATCCTGCGATTGCACCAGCAGCGTCGCGGTCGAACGATAGGTCCGCGGCAACAAGAAGGCCGCCGCTACTCCGGCTGCGAGCAGGATGACGAAACAGAAGAGAACGTAATAGCGCCGTTCCCACAGGATGACCGGCAGGTGGTTGACGAACCAGCCCGATGAGGAACCGGTCCGTTCGACGGACTCTGTTTCGGTCATTGCACGTCACCAAAGCGATATCGAATGAACAGCGAACCGCTGAAATCGGTCTTCGGATCCGGCCCGGCCTCGGTCAGCTTGCGCGCGGCAAGGTCGACGCCGCCAAACCAGCGTTGGCCGATTCGGCGCGAATATTCGCCCGCGGCCCGATAGTAGTTCGCGCTCGAAAACTGTTGTCCATTCACGATCGAAGTCGGGCGTGAATAGCGATTTGCGCTGAGTGAAAAAGCGAGGGTCGAATCGGCATCAAGCCGCCGCGAATAATCGACCCCTGCGCTCATCGACTTTGCCGGGCCGGCGACGGTCGCCGTTTCCTGGTTCACGTCGACATGCCCGCAAAGTTGACCGCTTTCGGTCGTCGAGCAGAGCGCTGCGTTGGCTGCAACACCCGTCGAATTGCGCGTGCTAATGCCGTCGTCGATGCGCGCAAACGACACGCCGACCGCTCCGTTCAGCGACACCGTCGGAGAAAGCGCCACTCGCCCCGTCAGCTGCGGCGTGTACAATCGAACACTGGTCGGTCCGCTGTATTCCGTATCCTGCGCCGTGAATCGGGCGCCGACCGTCGTCCGCTCGCTGAGCTGATGATCAAAGGCGAGTGTGACCGGAATTGTCGTATAGTTCGTATCTGCCACCGCTGCGTGGAAAACCGTTCGTTCCACTCCAGCGCTGAGGCTCAGGTCGTCGCGCGGGTTGAGCGCGAATTCGGCGCCGGCATGAGTAGAGAATTGATATTCCTTCCCCCTGACGGTGAGGAAATCGCCGCCCGGCGGCAGGATGATCGGAGTTCCCGGTATGCCGGTCAGGGGAGGAACGTTGGGAACGACCAGAATGGTCGTGTCGAGCTGTCCACCCTGCTGATAATTTGCGTTTACGTCGCCGAAGACGCGCACATGCTCGCTGACGGCGGCGTCGTGCCGGCCATAAACGCTGAGCGATTGCTGCGAGCCATAATGCTTCGTGTAAGTCAGGTTTTCGGCATAAGCGGAGAGGAGCGTCGTGGTTCGCGCACTGGTCCGCGTGTGAACGGCATGAAGCGAAATCCGGCCGAGACCGGCGTCGTTATTCGAGTTCAAAGAAAGCCGTGGGTTTGATGAATAGCCCACCCCTCCCTCGACATCGACGTAGGTCGACTCGCCGGCCTTCGGTCCCGTCGTTCCGATGTCACCCGAAACGGGCGCCTGGCCTGCTGCCGTCGTGGCTTGCGCGGCAAGGGCCGCGGTGAAGACGATTAGCGCGCTCATTTAGGGGACCACCAAAGTATCGCCGCTTTCAATGCGCGGAACTTCGTTGCGACTGAGGGTATTGCTGTCGCCACGAAGCGCATCCTGCAGCCGGAGCGGCACCACGTAGAGCTGGTTGCCAGCCTTGCGAATGATCTTCGCGCCGCCGATGTTCGCGAATTCGGAAGGGCCTCCCGCAATGGCGAGTGCTTCAAGTGCGTTGACATAGCGGCCGGGCGTGAATGTCCCTGGATTACGGACCTTTCCGACGACGGAGAACTGATACCCGCTGGCCTGCTTCACCGTAACGGTGACCTGAGGTACGGGCCCTTTGTACTGGGGCTGGAGCCCGACCGTGATGATCCGTTCTATTTCGCTAGGGAGCTTGCCGGCGGCATTGACCTGCCCGACCAAGGGGAATGCAAAGGTGCCGTCCGGAAGCACCAACACATCGCGTTGCAGCCGCTCGTCTCCCCAGACCAGGATCTGAAGCTGATCGCCCGGGTTGATTCGATATGGCGTCGACGACGCTGCCGGCACCGGTGCCTGCGATATGGCGCTTACGGACATTCCAAGTAGCGCAAACCCGAAGATCAGCCGCGCGAACAGCCTTAGCATCTCCACCGTCCCTTTCTGATACAGATACGCCTCGCTAGGCAGTCAACTCGCCTCGTGAGTCGGTTGCATCACTCTATTGCCTTGTTAAATTTAGAAAAGGATAATCCCCGACCTTGGAGTAGCCAGTTCATGCAACTGCGGACGCATCCTATATTGCGCGCTGTCGCTTGGCTATCCGTGTCATTTTTGGCCGTCGGCTGCAGCTCCTCGGATTCGCGCGCGCAGGCTGCGCTCGGCGCATATCAGTCGGCGGCCGCGTCGAACGACCTGTTCGGCGCTCGCCGCGCGCTGCTCCAGCTCGTGAAGGCCAAGGACGATGTTGCCGACTACTGGGTCGAGCTCGGCAAGGTTCAGGCAGCGATGGGCAGCTACGGCGATGCTTATTACGCCTTCACCCGCGCCTACGAGCTCGACAGAAGCAATCCCGACCTGATCCGGACGCTCGTTCAGCTTTCGCTTCGTTCGGGCGATATCGGCCTCGCAGAGAGCCACGCTCAGGAGCTAGAGGTGCTCGCCCCCGGCGATCCGTGGGTGAAAATGGTGAAGGGCTGGAGCGCCTTCAGCGATTCGCATTATGATCAGGCGCTCGCGATCAGCGACGAGCTCCTCGCGCAATCCCCAGGGGACCCGACGGCCACCATTCTCAAGGCCCGGTCATTGATCGATCTGAAGCGCGAGCCGGAGGCCCTAGACCTGCTGACCAAGCAAGTCCAGAACCAGCCTTCGGATGCCGGCAGCCTCGCGCTCCTCGCACGAATCTACGAGCATCAAAACGATTGGGCCAAGGTAGCGCAGACGGCACAGCGACTTGTCGCGCTCAACTCCGCCGACCGGGAGGATATGCTTCTGCTGGTCAAGGCGTCGTTCCGAGCCGGCGACCTGGCCGGGGCCCGGCAGGCGTCGCTGAAGATTCTGCAGCCGAATGCAGATCCGCAGATGGTCTCTTCCGTGCTGGAGCTGTGGGCTGATTATTGGCCTTCGGCCCAACGCGTGGATGATGCCCGCCGCCTCGCCGCTGGAGCGGCTGGCGTCCAGCAGCGGATGATCTATGCCGACTTCCTCAGCCGGTCCGGCAGCCCGGCCGATGCGATCCGCCTCGCCGGGCCCGTCGCAACACTGCCGGTCAGGGCTCAGAACGTCGAGGCGAATGCGGTTTATGCCGACGCATTGTGGCGCACCGGCAACAGCGTCGCAGCAAAACAACGGTTCGATGCGGTGCTTGCATTCGACCCGGGAAATGCCACCGCCCTCCGTGGCCGGTCTGAGCTGGAGCTGCGCACCGGAAACCCGAAGGCCGCAATTTTTGACGCCCAAAAGCTGGTTACGGTGCTTCCGAACTCGTC
>JBQCCG010000263.1:0-3099 GCA_051962455.1 Sphingomicrobium sp.
ACCGCTTCTACGAATCGCTGACGACCGGCGTGCGCCGTTCGGCGCTGGCGGCCCTCAGAAACCGCGAGCCGATTGCCGACGTGCTGGAGGAATGGTTGCCGCAATCGGGGCTCGTGCTCGAGATTGCGAGCGGGAGCGGCGAGCATGCAGTCTATTTCGCGGAGCGCTTTCCCAAACTCGAGTGGCTGCCAAGCGATATCCATCCGGACGCGCTCGCCTCGATCGCGGCTCGGCGCGATGACTCGGCCTTGCCGAATGTGCGAGAACCGCTGACTCTGGATGCATCGGCTCCGGACTGGCCGATAGTCCAGGCAAATGCCGTGCTCAGCATCAACATGGTTCACATCAGCCCATGGAATTCCGCCATCGGGCTGCTCGATGGGGCGCGTCGCGTGCTTGGGCTTGGAGACCCGCTGATCCTCTACGGCCCGTGGATCCGGGACGCTGTGGCGACTGCGCCGAGTAACCTCGCCTTCGATGCAGAACTCAAGAGCCGCAATCCAGCATGGGGCCTGCGCCGGGTCGAGGATTTCGCCGCGGAAGCAGAGCATCGCGGCTTCCGGCTCGCGGAAGTCCGGCCGATGCCCGCGAACAATCTGATGCTTCTGTTGCTCCGGTGTTAAACCTAGTTTTACCTACTTTCGCTACTCCGGCCGCATGGACCAGAGTGGCGTAACGCAGAACCGGACGTCCCGCCGATCGCCGGTGCTTCTCGCGGCTTGCATCGAGGTGGACGGGGCGCAAGTCCCCGTGAAGCTGCGCAACCTGTCCGATACGGGTGCGCTCATCGAAGGCGATCGCCTGCCATCCGAGGGCTCGCCGACCTGCTTTCATCGCAATGAGCTCGTGCGCCCAAGCCGGGTCGTATGGGTACAGGGGCGATACGCCGGCGTGGCATTCGATTCGCCACTGAACCCCGAGGAATTGCTCCGCCAGGTTCCGCAGCCGAGGACCAAAGTGCATTCCGAGGTGCGCCGCCCCGGATTCACTTGCCGGCCTCTCACGAGCTACGAACGGCGAATGCTTGAAACCTGGATGGCGAGCGCGCAGCTCAACCTGATCGAGGACTGATCAGCAGGCTGCCTTCCGCAGCCGGTCAAGTTGTAGATCCTGGACGAAGCCCATCAGCTCTCCCACCGGAAGAACCCGATTGAATCCAATTCCGTAGCAATCGCGCTCGCGCCATTTGATCACGCCACCGGCGGGCGCAAGCCCGGCCAGGCTCACGATCACTTGAGCTCCGACATTGAGTTCCGAATTCGTCCGGACGCAAATTCCGCCCTGGGAGATATTGAGCGCCCTGGCGCGATGCACGTCGGCGTCCTCCCGCAGTCGCGCGCTGCAGTCGAGCTCGATGCGGGGCATCCGCGGGCGCGCCTCGGTGCCCGATGCGCTCAGCAGCGCGAGTACGTCGATCGGTTCATCGAAGACGATGCCGGCGAGCCCTCCTTCGGACCATTGAGCAACTCCGGCCACGCTCTCACCGTGCTTCAGCTCGATGGACAGGCGGGCACCCTCGTCGATTGCCGAGTAGGGGCGAATCAACATTCCGCCCGCAGAGATATTTCGGATCAGGCAGAGCTCGCGCCGGCCGGCCACCTGCAATGCCCCGACGCGAAGCAAGCTGAGGTACCGTTCTTCGCCCCGCCGCTCGGGACGATGAGGCGGCATTTCCGACAGGGAATAGAGTGTGGTCTCGACGCGCTTGTTCAACGTGGGCTCCGATCAACAGCCAATTCGCATTGCCGAATTCGCGATCGACCTCCGCCGACGCGCCCCACAAGCCGCATGATAGCGGCAAACGCTTATCGAAGCGTTTCTTTATGTCCGAACCGGCGGTTTGCTGTTCCGACGAAGCGGCGTAAAGTCGCTGGAACAGACGGGAGGCCCCATGATCGGCCGAATGGTGATTCTTGTCGGCGCGCTCGCGATCAGCGGCAGCGCAAACGCCCAGACCGCGACTACGAAGCTCGATGCGGTTTCCGGGATCCCTCCGATCGACAAGACGACCCAGACGCAGGATGTCAATTTCCGAGCGGATCACGACACCCGCATGCTGGTGCCGGTGAGGCTTTCCGGAGCGGGACCCTATTATTTCCTGGTCGATACCGGCGCCGATCGTACTGCCGTATCGCGGGAACTCGCCGACAAGCTAAAGCTGCAGAGCGGAGACTCGGCCGTGCTGCACACCATCACGGGCGTGTCCGAGGTCCGCACCGCGCGGGTCAACGACGTCGAGCTCACCCGGAAGCAGGAAAAGCCGATCGAGGCCGCCGTGCTCGAGGGCGCCTACATCGGAGCGGATGGAATCGTCGGTGTCGATCTCCTTCGGTCGCAACGTGTCCAGTTCGATTTTGAAAACCAGACGATGTCGATCGTGCCCTCGGCCAGTCCAGATTTCCGCGCCGAACCGGGGACCATCGTTATCGAGGCGCGGCGGAAGAACGGCCGTCTTATCGTTACCGATGCAGTCGCCAACGGCGAGCCGGTCGTGGTCGTGCTCGATACTGGATCCGACTTGTGCCTCGGCAATGAGGCACTGCGGCAAAAGTTGCTCGGGAAAGATCTGGCCGATCAGGAGCATAACATGCAGCTCCAGTCGGTCACGGGCGCCAAGATCAATGGCGATTACACGCTGATCCGCAATGTGACGATCGCCGACGTCAAGCTCACCAATCTCGCGGTCGTGTTCACCGATGCCCATACTTTCAAGCAACTTGGTCTCGATCGAAAACCTGCGCTGCTGCTAGGCATGAACGCGCTGCGCGCATTCAAGAAGGTCTCGATCGACTTCGCGCACAGAAAGTTCCGGGTTGTCCTTCCCGACCGGAACGAAGTCCAGTCGCAGCTCGCATCGACCGCCTTGTAACTGCCGTCACTTGCGTCGCACCCGAGGTTCGGTAGGCAGAGAGATGAGCAAACCCCTCTGAGGCTGGACCCGCGCCGACGTGATCCCTTATCTACAATCATGGCGACCTTCGCCGCGACCTTGCGGACGCCGGACATGAGGTCGCCTGGCGCGGGCACTCGGATACCGAGACCCTGCTCGCCGGCTTCGACTTCTGGGGGATCAAGCCGACGCTCCGCAAAACGCGCGGC
>JBQCCG010000264.1:0-3751 GCA_051962455.1 Sphingomicrobium sp.
ATCCTTCAGCGCGTGAAGCACGTGCGGCTGATTGCCGGCGGAGAGCCGGGCATTCTCGGTCTCGAGTGTGTTCACGATCCAATCGCGCTCATCGTCGCTGAACCAGCGCGACGTGGCGGGCGCATCGGGACGAATCCAGAACATTGCCACGCCGAGCGCGACGGTCGGCAATCCCTCCAGCAGGAACAGCCATTGCCAACCGCGCAAGCCGCCCAGTCCATCAAGGCCGAGCAGCCATGCTGACAAAGCGCCCCCGACGATGCCGGTCACTCCTCCAAAGCAATAGAAGCGGCTGATTGCCCGGCCACGATGCGCTGCCGGATACCAGCTTGAAAAAAAGTACATGCAGGTTGGCCAGAAGCCCGCCTCGGCAGCGCCGAGCAGCAGACGCATGATATAGAATTGGAGCGGTGTTCGAACGAACATCATTCCTGCGGATATCAGTCCCCAACTGATCATGATTCGCACGACCCAGCGCCGAGCGCCGAAGCGTGGCATCACCATCCCGGAGGGGATTTCGAGCAACGCATAGGTGAGGAAGAAAAAGCCGCTACCGAAACCGTAGACAGTCGCACTGAACTTCAGGTCGACGTTCATCTGGGTCGCGGCGAAGCTGACGTTCAGGCGATCGAGAAACGAACACAGATAGCCGAGCCCCAGCAGTGGGATGATGCGCCAGGAGGCCTTGGCGATGGCGGTCCGTGCTATCGAAGCGGAATTCTCCACGCGCGTCCCCCCTCGAACAGTGCAGGAGCTTCGCCGAACAGGGAATCGTGTGCGGGAGCGAACACAGATCGCCCGAACGACGCCGCGGTGGAGCGCTGTGGATTATGGCACGAATCGAACAATTGTCACGGCACATGTCCGAGCGCGCGCAGTTCAGGCCGCCTCGGCCTTCGCGTCCTGCTCGGCGTCGAACCGGTCATGCGCCGCATGGATGTCTTCGACATGCTCGAGCGCCCATTGCTCGATTCCGCGCAACGGCTCGTAAAGCGAGCGGCCGAGATCGGTCAGCTCATAATCGACCCGCGGCGGGATGGTCGGAGTCACGGTCCGGCTCACCAGCCCGTCGCGTTCGAGATTCCGCAAGGTCAGGGTCAGCATGCGTTGCGACACGCTGGGTATCTCGCGGCGAAGCTCGTTGAAGCGCTTGCTCCCATTGGCGAGTGTCGTGACCACGAGCACCGTCCATTTGTCGCCAATGCGCTGGAGCAGGCCGCTAATTACGCGGCACACCGGGCTGGATGGGTCTTTCATCGGTTACCTCTCTGTTCCCGCGCCACAAATTTGTTCTTGGGCGACAAAAAAGTGCGTTCTTGCGGGCGTTTCGCTGCTGGTTATCTAACGTGCCTCGGTAACAAATCAATACCTAGGAGGCAATAGTGACCATCTTGCATATCGACGCCAGCATCAATGGCGAGAACAGCGCCAGCCGGGCCATTTCCCGCTCGATCGTCGATCAGCTCCGCGCGGCGAATCCTGGCGCAGCTCTGGTCAAGCGCGATCTGGTGAGCGAGCCGCTTCCTCACCTGACCCTCGACGCCCTCGCCGACAGCTCGGTACACGACGAGTTCCTGGACGCGGACACGATCGTGATCGGCGCGCCGATGTACAATTTCACGCTTCCGACCCAGCTCAAGGCGTGGATCGACCGCATCCTCATCGCCGGCCGGACCTTTCGTTACACCGAGAGCGGCCCTGTAGGGCTCGCGAAGGGCAAGCGGGTGATCGTCGCGCTGGCTCGCGGCGGCATCTACAGCGAAGGCTCCCCGGCAGCCGCGCTCGAGCATCTCGAATCCTATCTGCGCGGAGTGTTCAACTTCATCGGCATCGAGCCGGAATTCGTCGCGGCCGACGGACTCAACATCAGCCCCGAGCAGCGTGACAGTTCGATCCAGCTGGCTCTTGGCGAAACAGTTCGTCTGGCGGCCTGACGAAGCTCAAATTCATGGACCGGCGGCGGGAACGAAGCGTTGTTCCCGCCGAAGGAGAAAGCCATGAGCGAGCTCAACGCCAAGGAGCGCCACAAGATTCCCGACAGCAAATTCGCCTTTCCCAAGGAAAGGAAGGAACCCATCGAGAACGCGAGCCACGTCCGCAACGCCATCGCCCGGTTCGACCAAGTCGAAGGAGTCTCGGACAAGGAGAAGGACGAGGCGTGGGAGCGGATCAAGAAGGCTGCCAAGAAATACGGCGTCGAGGTCCACGAAAAGAGCTGGCACGAGCTCGGCAAAAAGAAGAGCTGACGCATTCACTTGACTGGCTTCTGACCTGAGCGCAGCCGCTCGATTTCTGTCGTTCGTCGGCAGCGGATTGCGGTTGGCGACCAGGATGCGGGAGGCTGCTCATGCTCAAGGAAGCCGTACGCGTACGTGACGCGAATTCTCTTCGCGAAGAGGTCGCTCGGGGCGCCGAGCAAATTCATATCGACGGTCAGATTGAAGGTCTGGAAACGCTCGAACTTGCTGCCGGCGCGACCCTGCACGGCTCTGGTGCAGGCGCTTCGCTGCGATTCCGGCCGGGAGCGCAGGGGCTTCGGCTAAACGCAAATCATTCGATATCGGGCCTTCGAATTCAGGTGGACCCTGATCAACCTGCTATTTGCCTGGTCGATACTTGCACCGATTTCGGCCGGATCGAGTTGAGTGATCTGGAGATCGAGGGCCGGCTCCATCTGGAATCGGCTGCCGCGAAGACTGCGGAGCTGCTCCTTTCCAACATTCATGTTGCGAACGTCGATGCCAGATCCGCCGCGCACCGTCCGCCGGGCTTCGGTGTCGAGGTGCTCGCCGGAGCAATCACAATTTACAACCGTTCACCCGATCCAGGCAGCCGTTGGAAATTACGGGCTACCGGTCTGTCGGTCGGAAGCCGCGACAAGCCGGCGCGCGGCAGCGGCGTCTTCATCTTTGGTGGCGCGACGATCCCCGACGGAGTCGACCCCTCGACCGCGCCCTCACCGACAAAGCAGGGAGGCAAGATCGAGCTAGCCGAGCTTAGGACGGGTGAAGTCCACAGTGATGGCGGGATCGCTAAGGGAACGCCGGACAGGATCACCGGAGGTGTGTTCATTGGCGCTGGCGTCGAGGCCGATCTCGTCGTCAACGATGGGCCGGTCACGACCTATGGCGTCAACGACATGGTGCTCGACAATTGGGGCCGCGTGCGCCTGTGGGTCTCGAAAAACGCGCTAACCTCGTACGGCGATAGCGGCATCGGATTCGTCAATTTCGCGGACATCGATGCCTTGATTGTGCGCGCAGCGATTGAAACGCACGGCGGCGGAGCGCGGGGTTACAATCTCTACGATGGTCGGCTCGACCATGCCGAGTTCGACAGCATCACGACCTTCGGCGAGGGATCGATCGGTGTGCAGCTATCGAAGCCGTTCGGGCGGCTGATCGTCCACGGCGACATCCGCACCAAGGGTGGCGAGGGACCCAGCCTAGTCCGCGGCAAGGTAATCACGCTCAAAGCTCATGCGCTGAGCCTCAAGCCAGGGGTCAAGGGCGACGCAATCTTCGTCCTGGGTAAGGCTGTTGCCGAGAAGCCTGAGATTTCGGATTTCGAGTTCGCCGCGCCTCCGAGCAGCATCGAGCTGATCATGGTCGACGGGGACTGCATCACTCAATCTGGCTGACGAGTCGCGGAGCGCACGCTGGGCAACGATCCGACTACTTGACCCCTGAGAAGGCGAGGCGCACTGGCGCACGTCGCGCGCGCTTCGGCCCGCGCGCCTCCTGTTTGCGTC
>JBQCCG010000265.1:0-10410 GCA_051962455.1 Sphingomicrobium sp.
CTTGAGCTCCGGGCCGGTGCCGGGGCGGCCGGCGTGGACGACCTCGGGGCTGTCATGGAACACACGCCCGACACCATGACCGCAGAAATCGCGAACGACGCTGTAGCGGTTGGCTTCGGCATGGCGCTGGATGGCGTTGGCGATGTCGCCGAGATGATTGCCGGGTTTCGCCTGCTCAATACCGAGCATCAGGCATTCGTACGTCACGTCGACTAGCTTGCGCGCCTTCAGCGGCACATCGCCGACCAGGTACATGCGACTGGTGTCACCGTGCCAGCCGTCGAGGATCGGAGTCACGTCGATGTTGACGATGTCGCCGCTCTTGAGCGAGCGCTGCTCGCTCGGGATGCCGTGACAGACGACGTGATTGATCGAAATGCAGCAGCTCTTCGTATAGCCGCGGTAGCCGAGCGTAGCGGGCAAACCGCCGGCCTCCAGAGTCATCCGATAGACGATGTCGTCGAGTTCCTGAGTTGAGACGCCGGGGACGACGTGCGGCGCAAGCGCGTCGAGAATTTCGGCGGCGAGGCGGCCTGCCCGGCGCATGCCCTCGAACCCCTCTGGCCCGTGCAGCTTGATGATTCCGTTCTTGGCCTCGACGCGGTCGTCCGCTGCGACGCTGATGTACTGGGTCATGGGGCTGATATAGGTCCAGACGAGTCAAACCCAAACCCTTTCGTGCCGAGCTCGTGCTTCGATACGGCATTTCGACTTCGCTCAATGCCTACTCAGCATGAGCGGGTTTCGTTATCCGCTCATCCTGAGTAGCGGCTGAGCCTGCCGAAGCCGCGTATCGAAGGATATGCCCAGAACGAACGGAGCTGGGGTGACTGACGTAAAGACCTGGACCGCCGCGCTTCTGGTCATCGGCGACGAAATCCTGTCGGGCCGGACCCAGGACAAGAATGTCGCGCAGGTTGCTCTCTGGCTGAACGAGCAGGGCATCCGGCTTGCGGAGGTGAGGGTCGTGCCAGACGATGTCGACCGAATTTCCGAGGCAGTGAACGCGTTGCGAGCCACTTACGATTACCTCTTCACAACCGGGGGGATCGGCCCGACCCATGATGACATGACGGTTGACGCGATCGCCCAGGCATTCGGCGTCCCCGTCGTGATCCACCCCGAGGCGCGCAAGATCCTCGAAGATTATTACCGCGATCGCGACGGCGGCCTCACCGACGCGCGCCTGAGGATGGCGCGGGCGCCCGAAGGGGCGGAGCTGATCCGCAATCCCTATTCGGGTGCGCCGGGGATCAGGATGGCCAACGTCTTCATCATGGCGGGTGTGCCCGCCATCGCCGCCAGCATGCTTGAGGGGCTGTCGGGAAAGCTCGAAGGCGGGCGGCCTATGGTGTCGGTCACTGTCGGGGCGCGCGCCGCCGAAAGTGAGGTCGCCGACTTGCTGCGGGAGACCGAAGCCGCGAACCCGGGCGTGGCGATCGGCAGCTATCCCTTTTTCACGGACGGCCGGCACGGCGCCAATTTCGTCGTTCGCTCGGAGGATGGCGACTTGGCGCGGTCGACCGGCAAAGAGCTCGCGCTGCGGTTGCGCGAGGCCGGATACGAGCCGGTCGAGGGAGGCATTTAGCGGAAGCTTGCGCTCGCCGCCCCGCTCAAGCACTCTGCCGCCGAAGGGGGAACGGATTGGCGAGGCTCTTCCTCAGCTATTCGCGAAAGGACGAAACCAGGGCGCGGCGCTTCACCCAATGGCTGGAGCGGGAAGGCCACGATGTCTGGCGCGATGAAGAGGATATCGGAGGGGGCGCGAGCTTCTCGTCGGAAATCGAGAAGGCGCTGAAGGACTGCGATGCGGTCGTCGTGCTCTGGTCTCGGGACTCGGTGCAATCCGCCTGGGTGCGCGATGAAGCGGCATTTGGCCGTGACGCCGGCAAGCTGATCCCGCTTTCGCTGGACGGAACCGAACCGCCGCTCGGCTTCCGCCAGTTTCAATCGATCAATCTGTCGCGGTGGAAGGGACATGGCGAGCCTCCCGATGCCGATCGGATCAGGCGAGCGATCGCGAGAATCGCCGATTCTCCGCAGGCCGACACCGCGCCGCATTCACGGGCAAGCCGCTGGCCCAAATTCACTTCACAATGGCCGCTCCTGGCGGGGGGCATCCTCGCGATCGTGGCGGCGGGCGTCCTTGCGCTATCGCTGTGGCAGCGCTGGTCGAGCGACCAACAGGTGTCCATTGCGGTGCTGCCGTCGCCGGATTCTCCAAACCGGGCAATGGCCGCGGACTATGCAAATGTGGTTGCCGGCGACATGGCCGCGTTCCTTCCGCGGCGGTTCGATCGCGCGACGGTAATCGCGCCCGCTGACGCTGGCAGGGCCGCATCCGCCTATCGAATGCTGATATCTACGGACGCGCATGGCGTCGGCGCCAATGCGGCGCTCACTCTCTCGGATGAGGATGGCCGGACGACACTATGGTCGCACAAATGGAGCGCTGCGGATGCGTCGACCGCCGACCTCAAGGCCGACGTATCGGCGGTAGCTTCGAGGGCCGCGCTGTGCCTTACAGATGCGAGGGGCGGCAGCAATCGCCTCTCGCAACCGGCGCTTGGATTATATCTCAGCGGCTGCACCGGACTGGGCGACACGAAGCTTTCGAATGAGGATTTCGAAAGGATGTTCGAGCGAGTCACGACGCTGGAGCCCCACTTCGCTCCCGCATGGGATTATCTTGCGCTCAGCCGAGCGTGGATCGCCGAGGGGCTCGAAGATGGGTCGCCATCCGCCTACGATCCTGCATTGCGAAGCGCCCGTCAGACTATCGCTGTTGCCCGAAAGCTCAATCCAGAAAGCGCGATGAGTTACGACGCCGAGTACCATCTCGTGTCCAACGATACGTTCCGGGGTCTCCAGATTCTGCAGCAAGGCGCGCGCATCAATCCCGACGACGGCCGAATACAAATGCATCTTTCGGAAGTGTTCCAGGCGGTTGGCCGGATGTCCGACTCAGTGCAGGCGGCGCAGAGGGCAATCGAACTCGAGCCGGATTCCCCGTTCTCAAGGTACCAGTACATCCTCGCGCTGGTCTATTCCGGCCAATTCTCGAAAGCCAAGAGCGAGATTGGCGAAGCCCGCAACAAGTGGCCGAACGACTATACGATCAATCTGGCCGACTTCGTTTTTCAGGCCCGCTATGGCGATCCGCGCGCGGCGATGCAGTTGCTGCCGCGAGCCGTTAACGCGAGCGACTCGGACTTGGCGCTGTACCGGAGAGTCATCGCTGCCCGCCTAAACCCAACCAAGCCGGGAATCGACGATGCCATAGCGGCTCTTGCCGCGCGCTGGTCTGCAGACCCACCTCAGCGAAACGAAGTGCTGATAGCATTAGGCAATTTCGGCAGGGTGGACGAAGTCTATCGGCTGCTGGAAGACCCCAGCTTCCAGCCCTTCGTCCAAAGGGCCGTATTGTTCAGACCCGACTTCGCCGGGGTCCGCGCGGACCCGCGCTTCATGCAGATTGCCGCACGCCTGGGACTGGTCCGCTATTGGCGGCAGACCGGCTACTGGCCCGACTTCTGCACCAATGAGCGCCTGCGCTACGACTGCAAGACGGAAGCGGCGAAGTACCGGTAGGGAAACCGGAAGGAATGCTGCACGTTCATTGACTGCGACGGAGCGCGGCAATGACCGGAAAGAAATCCGATTACCCCGACGACAAGACGGCGCGAGAGCGCCGCAAGGATCTCAGCGCTAAGGAGATCGAGGACCTCGAGCTCGCCGGCGGGGTCGAGGGCGGGATGCAGGCGGGGAGCGCCGGCGGCCCGGCGGCGAATGGCGGCAAGAAGGATGCGCCCAAAGAGCGCTCCAAATCCGGCAAATAGCCGAACGAGCGCTGTGGTGACGGCGCAGCCCGCGCAATGATCCGAGTCATCTCTTTCAGGAAGGCCGTCGGCGCAGGTCTTTGCGGTGCAGCGGTGATGGAGCTGTACTCGGTCGTCACCGGATGGGCGGGACTGCCGACGGTCGACCTGGTGCGGGAGCTGAGCTCGATCGACTTCCCGCATGCGCCGCTGCTCGCAACCGCGGCCGCGCTCATTGCGCACCTCGCCACCGGCGTCTGCTGGGCGGTGTTCTACGCGTTCTTCTTCTGGGGCCGATTCCGGATGCGTCCGACGGTCCAGGGGCTGGTGTTCGCCGTGATACCAGCCACGCTGGCGATCCTCGTGGTCTATCCCGAGCTCGCGCTGATGCGCCGAAGCGCGGATTTCGTGATCCTCGATGTCCGAACGTATTTGGCGCCGCTGTCGGTCTCGGTTGTCGTCAGCCTGATCGTTGCTCATGCGCTCTACGGACTGACGATGGGCGCGATGTACCGGAAGCCGGTCGGCTACGCCGTCGGCCACAGGCCGCCTCCGCCCGCGCCGAGAAGAAACGACGGCAGCAAGGCAAGACGCGACCAGGGGTCGGCCGCCTTCATGTTCGCGACCGGAATCGAGTGCAGCTATCCGACGATCGAGCAGGGCCGCTGGCGGCGCGACGAGATGGATTCCACCCGCCACTATGAGCTGTGGCAGCACGATTTCGAGCTCGCCCGAGAAGTCGGGATCACCCACATCCGTTACGGTCCTCCGCTCCACCTCATCTTCAGGGGCCCCGGCCAATTCGACTGGGACTATTGCGATCCGCCGCTCGCGGAAATGCGCGATCACGGCCCCGAGCCGATCGTCGACCTCTGCCATTTCGGGGTCCCAGCCTGGCTCGGCAATTTCCAGAACGCAGACATCGCCAAGGCGCTGGAGGAATATGCGGGCGCGTTTGCCGAGCGTTATCCATGGGTGCGCTTCTACACGCCGGTCAACGAGATGTACGTCTGCGCGCGGATGAGCGCACTCGATGGGCTGTGGAACGAGCAGCTCCGCGACGAGGGGGCCTATGCCCGGGCCGCGTGGAACCTGGCGAACGCGAGCATTCGAATGAGCGATGCAATCCTCAAGCGGCGCGAAGACGCGATCTTCATCAACAGCGAATCCAGCGAATTCTATCAGCCCTGCTGTCCGGACCCCGAGGTCGAGAAAATCGCCGACGAAGCGAATGAACGGCGGTTCCTTCCGCTCGATCTCATCTTCGCGCACCCGCTCAGCAAGCGGATGCACGAGCTGCTTCGGCAACAGGATGTCGCTGACAAGGAGATCGAGCGGCTCGCCCACCGTTCGGTGCCACATCGCTCGATCCTCGGTGTCGATTATTACGAATGGAACGAGCGGCTGATCGATCGCAATGGGCAGCCGCTGGCCCTGGGAGAGCTGTTCGGCTGGTACGTGATCGCCGACCAGTATTGGCAGCGCTACCGCCGGCCGATGATGCACACCGAAACGAACAAGGCAGATGCCGACGGCGCTCCGCGCTGGCTGTGGCGGCAGTGGCACAATGTCCAGCTGCTGGCGAAGGCGGGCGTGCCGCTCGTGGGATTCACCTGGTACAGCCTCACCGACCAGATCGACTGGAGCCTGGCGATGAGCGAACCGCTGGGGATCGTCTATCCGGTCGGTCTGTTCGACCTCAATCGTGAGGCTCGGACAGTGGGCCTTTCCTACAAGCATCTGATCGACCTGTACCGAGACCTGCCCGACTATCGCGAGTGCCCGGCGCTGAAGGAGATCATGGCGTAATGGCCGCTCTGAGCTTCCTCGCAGCCCATGGCTTCGATCCCGGTCCCAGCCAGCGGCCGTTTTCGTCGGGAGCAATCTCCGGAATCCTCGCGACGATCCCGGCGATCGCGGTGCTGTTCGCATTCGGTTCGCTCAAGGTCGAAGCGCATATCCTCGGATGGTCCATCCTCGCGACCCTCTGCGCAGGCTGGGCGGCAATGGCCGTCTGCGGAGCGCTCTATGCGCGCATCTTCGGAAGGGCCGCGAACGACGTGCGCGGCGGCTGGCTCTTCGGGGCGGCGTTCGGTTTTGCGTTATGGGCTGCGGGCGCGGTTTTGTCCTGCCGATCGTCACCGGCGGACGGGCGCCGGCCGGGAGCGCCGCGCTCGGGGTCGCCATCTCCATGCTCGTGTGGGGGGTCGCGATTGGAATCCTGCTACCGTTCGTGCACCGGCCGCTGCACGAAAGTCTCGAGAGGGGTTCAAAGCGCGCAGAGGTCGGCCCGAGCGCGGCGGCTGGCCAAAAGCAGCCGATCAAGCAGCAGCGCGGGGAAAAGCGGACCTTGTTCAGCGCATCTGATCCAGCGGCACCCTTTGGTCGGTGCGGTGGGTGTAATCGGCGGTCGTCAGCGCAATCATGATCATCAGCCAGAAGAAGCCGGCGGCGGCGAAGACTCGAACGAGCGCGACGCTGGCCCTGAGCTCCATGAAAAACAGCAGAACGATCAGCGCCTTCATGACGGCGATCCCGAGCGAGATGAAGAGGTTGGCCGTACCCAGCGGAATGAATGCGCTTCCGGTCGTCATCGCGAGGAGGATGATCAGCGCCAGCCAGCAGCGCCAAATCGTGCCCGCGGTCATCCGTTCCTCCCGGCGAGGTAGATGAGCGGGAAGAGGAAGATCCAGACGATGTCGACGAAGTGCCAATAGAGGCCGATCAGCCTGGTGGTTGAGCCTGGCTTCAGCCGGTCGGTACCGATCGCGAAGGCGAGCCAGCTGACCAGACTAATCCCGATCAGCAGATGCAGCGCATGAAGACCGGTCGCGCAGAAGTAGAAGATGAAGAAGATTTCGGCGACGCCGCCGTGACGGCCGAGATCGAAGTTGAGCGCGGGGACGAGGTGCTCCTGATATTCGAGGAACCATTCGGTCGCCTTGATGACGATGAAGATGAGTCCGAGCAGTGCGGTCGCGACCAGCCACAGCACCGGTGCTCGCGTCTTGCCTGCGTCGCGTGTCGTCACTGCCATGGCCATGCACGCGCTGCTGGTCAGGAGCACGGCGGTATTCGCGGTTCCGAGCGCGACCTTGGTCAAGCTGGCGGCGGCGATGAACTCAGCGCCGAACCAGATGCGGTAGTTGATATAGGCGGCGATCAGCGCTCCGAAGAACAATACTTCGGTCGCAAGGAACGCCCACATGCCGAGCGTGACCGTCTCGCGCTCCTGCGCGACCGTCGAATATTGGAAGCCGATCGCCCGCTCACCCATTGTCGGCCTGCGGGCAGGGGACCCCCCGATCATATTGGTAGGGAGGCCGGATCACGGTCGGAGTCTTCGGGAAATTCTCCGTCGGCGGCGGCGAGGGAGTCGTCCATTCAAGACCCGTCGCGCCCCACGGATTGGCTGAGGCTCGCGGGCCCCTCAGGATCGACCAGGCGAAATAGAAGAGCGGAAGGGCGTAGCCGACCGCGAGGATGCTCGCGCCCGCTGACGACAGGACGTTCCAGATCTGGAATTCCGGCGGGTACGACTGATAGCGCCTCGGCATGCCCAGGTAGCCGAGAATGAACTGCGGGAAGAACGTCAGGTTGAAGCCGAAGAATGCGAGAATCGCTGCGAAACGCGCCCAATAATCGGGATAGAGCCGGCCGGTGATCTTCGGCCACCAATAATGGAGGCCCGCGAAATATCCCATCACCGCACCGCCGACCATGATGTAGTGGAAATGCGCGACGATGAAATAGGTTTGGGTAACCTGCACATCGACCGCCAGCGCGGCGAGGAACAGGCCGGTTAGGCCTCCGATCGTGAACAGCCCGATGAAGCCGAAGGCGTAGAGCATCGGCGCGTCGAACCGGATCCACCCCTCGTGCATCGTCGCGACCCAGTTGAAGACCTTGATCGCCGAGGGGACCGCGACGAGGTAGCTCAGGAACGAGAAGGCGAGGCTTGCGTAGAGCGACATGCCGGCGACGAACATGTGGTGCCCCCAGACGAGGAAGCCGATCGCGGCGATCGCGATGCTGCACCAGACCACGAAGTAATAGCCGAACAGCGGCTTGCTGGAGAAGCAGGGCACGACCTCGCTGATCACGCCCATCGATGGCAGGATCATGATGTACACCGCCGGATGGCTGTAGAACCAGAACATGTGCTGGAAGAGCAGGGGATCACCGCCGAGTTGCGGTGAGAAGATTCCGACGTGGAACACACGCTCGGCGAGCAGCATCAGCAAGGTCATTGCCAGCACGGGCGTCGCCAGCACGAGAATGACCGAGGTCGCATACAGCGACCAGATGAACAACGGCAGCCGGTACCAGGTCAGGCCCGGCGCGCGCAGGCGATGAATGGTGACGATGAAATTGAGTCCGGTCAGGATGGAGGAGAAGCCCGCGATGAAGACGCCAGTCACGGCAACGGCGACATAGCTGTTAGAATAGAGCGTCGAGAACGGCGTGTAGAACGTCCAGCCGGTGTCGATGCCGCCGGCTGCGATCGCAAACAGCGTGACCGAGCCACCCAGCATGAACAGATACCAGCTCAGCAGGTTCAGACGCGGAAAGGCGAGATCGCGCGCGCCGATCATCAGCGGGACGATGAAGTTACCGAGCGTATTCGGAATCGACGGGATCAAGAAGAACCACACCATGATGACGCCGTGCATGGTGAAGAGGCGGTTATACATGTCCGAGCTCACGAAATCCGCTTGTGGCGTCGCAAGCTCGATGCGGATCGCGGTCGCCGCCGCCCCGCCGATGAAGAAAAAGAAGATCAGGCTCGCAAAATAGAGGATCGCGATGCGCTTGTGGTCTGTGGTGAAAAACCAGGATCGTAGCGAGTATCCGGCGTTGAGATAGTTGTCTTCGTTCATGGATGCCGTCCGCCGAGCGATTTGATGTAGAGAACGAGCCGCAGCAACTGGTCTTCGTTCACCTTGCCTTCGAACGACGGCATCAGGGGTTCATAGCCGGCCGCTATTTGGCTGCGCGGCAGCAGGATGGAGTCGCGGATGTATTTGTCGTCGGCGATGACCGTGCTGCCGTCGCTCAAGGGGACAGGGCGTCCGTACAGGCCGTCCAGCGATGGTGCGTGAATCTTGCTGCTGCCTTCATGGCAACCGCTGCAACCGAGTTCACGAAACAGGGCGCCGCCCTCTTGCGCCAGTGAGTTCGCCGGCGTTTGTGCTGCAAGCCAAGCGGCATAGTCCGGCGCCTCCATCACCACGACCTCGCCGGTCATGCCGGAATGTTCGGTGCCGCAATATTCCGCGCAAAACAGATGGTAGTGGCCGGTCTTGTCCGCCTCGATCTCGAGGTCCTGATAGCGGCCTGGCACGACATCGTGCTTCAAGCGAAGTGCCGGAATGAAGAAGCTGTGGATCACATCCTGCGACGCCATCACCAGACGGATCGAGCGGTGCACAGGAATATGAAGTGCGTTGATTTCCGATTGGCCGCCGGAGTGCTGAACCTTCCACATCCATTGCTTGGCGACGATAAACACCGACAATTCGTCCGGTGGCGTTCGGTAGATCTGGAAATAGATCACGGCTCCCCAGACGAATAAGGCGAGAAAGCCGACGAACGAAGCCGCCGTCCAGCTCACCTCCCAGTGCCAGCTCTTGGTGGTTTGGTGGCCGCGATCGATATCGTTTGACGCCCGGTAACGGACGCAAAACAGCGTCAGCAGAAAAAACAGCAATCCCAGCACGAGGGCGCTGACGATCAGCAAACCGACGAACAGCAGATCGACGTCGCCGCCGTGAGGCGACACGCCGGGATGCCAGAAGGGAAGCCATTTGCGCCACATCGGGCAAACTCGATCAACGCTTTGAGGTGACGTTCATGGCGACGGCCATCCCGGCAATCCCTTGCGAAGCAGGAGGCGCATGGCCTGCGCGACGGGAATCCGCACCTGCCCGTGCTCCCGATCCGACCAGCCATAGCTGTCGGTCAGTTGCCTCTCGCTTTCGTGAAACCGCTGCAGGCTGTCGCGCGGCGCGGTTTCAAGGCGTGGCGCTTCAGCTCGCAGCGCAGGCGGGGCGGCCGGGCTCCTGTGGTGCATCGATTGGGGAAAGGCGAATGGCATGAACAACGGCGTGAGAATGATGAATAACGCCATTCCGGCTGCGATCCACGCGATGCCGCGGCTGGCGATGTCGGTCCTCTCGTAGTCGAAGCCCGTTTGCTCTCTCATCGCCTGATCCTCGCGCCAATGGATAATTCTCCAGGCGCGCGCGGGTTCCAAAACAGGAACGATTCCGGCGCGGATGGATTAGACCCATTCACACATTCCGAAGCGGGTCAGCTTCGATGGCCCAGATTTTCTCTCCTGCCGCCGATACGTGGCTGCGCTTGTTTCTGCTGGGAAGCCTGGCACTTGTTGCGGGTGGCGTAGTCATGCTCGTGGGCGTGGCGCACTCGGACTACGTCACGTCTGCGAATTTTCGTCCCGCGCAGCCTGTTCCCTTTAGTCACCGGCACCATGCAGGCGATCTCGGAATCGACTGCCGCTATTGCCATTCCAGCGTCGAGAACGGGCCTCATGCGGGGCTGCCGCCGACGGCGACCTGCATGACATGCC
>JBQCCG010000266.1:0-9191 GCA_051962455.1 Sphingomicrobium sp.
TAGAAATTGACCATCACCACCCCGCCTTGGGCCGGGAGCATCCGAAGCACATCGTCGGGCACGTTGCGGGGATGATCGGCGAGAGCCCGCGCGTCGCTGTGGCTGAAGATCACCGGCGCCTTACTGGTCTCAATCGCCGCCCGCATCGTCTCGGGCGAGACATGGCTGAGGTCGACCAGCATGCCGAGGCGGTTCATCTCGTGGATGACGGTCCGGCCGAAATCGTTGATGCCGTGATATTTGGGATCGTCGGTCGCGCTGTCGGCGAACTCGTTGTTCTTGAAGTGGGTCAGAGTCATGTAGCGCGCGCCGAGCTCGTAATATGAACGTAGGGCGGCGAGGCTGCCGCCGATCTGATGACCGCCCTCGACCCCGATCAACGAGGCGATCTTGCCGCTCTTGTGGATTCGGACGATGTCGTCCGCCGTGCGGGCGAGCTCGAGGTCGCCGGGATAGGCTTTGACCAGCCGCTTGACGGTGTCGATCTGCTCGAGCGTGTCGCGGATGGCATTGTCGCCGGTGACTTCGCTCGGGATGTAAACCGACCAGAATTGCGCGCCGAGCCGCCCTTCATGCAGCCGCGCCATGTCGGTCATCAGCGGTTTCGCTCGCTTGTCGGTGCCGCTGGCGAGCCCCTCGACGCTGAGGCCGTAATTCTCGCGCAGCTGCTCGGGCAGGTCGTTGTGCCCGTCGATCAGCGGCGTGGCTTTCAGGATGCGGTCGATCCGCGCTTGGGTCCTGGCATCGATCTGCTCAGCGAGTGCGGGTGAGGACATGACCATTGCGGCGGCGACGAGGAGTGTGGCTTTGCCTAGCATGATCGAGGTTTAGGAACAGCCGCGGGGCTAGGCAATTGGTAGGGGCTTGTCCTTTGCCGCGCTGTTGGTGATGAAAGGCCGATGAGCGACCTCGAAGAGACGATGCAGTTCGACCCCGACGAGGGAATCGCCAACCTCGACACGCACCTCGACCGGCTGAAGGATGCCGCGGAAGCCCAGGGCTTCAAGTTTGACCGCCATGCCGCACGCAACGAGTTGCAGGCGGCCACCTTCGGCAAGCGGCGGAAGGCGATCGCCCGGCTGCTGCTGTCGCCGACCGGCGCAATGGCGATCGAGGTGCGGTCGGCTTAGGCCGCCAGCGGAAATCGAAGCAGCCGGTCCGACACGGGCACCAGCGCCGCCGCGTCGTTCCCGACCGAGCGCATGATTTCGGGATGATGCGCGTCGAGGCCGCCGGTGAGCGCGCCGAACGCGGGCATGATGATCTTGGTCGCCGAAGTGACGAAACAGCGCCGCGACACCAGCCTGCCTCTCAGGTGAACCCGGAACTTCGGATGAAAATGCCCCGAGATTTCGGGCCGCGGTTCATCGGGGACAGCCTCGTGGCGGAGGACGATCCCGCCGATCTCGGCCTCGTCCGCGATGCGGCCACCGCAATGATCGGCAAATCCCGGGTCATGATTGCCGACGATCCAGGTCCACTCCAGTTGCCCTGTGAGCCTCGTCAGCAGCTCGCGGGCGCTGGGTTCGAGCCGGTCGCAGCCGAACCGGTCGTGGAAACTGTCGCCGAGGCAAAACAGGCGTGTGGCTCCGGTCCGTTCCACCTCCGCTTCAAGTGCGGTCAGCGTCGCGTGCGAATCGTAAGGCGGAAGAAACTGCCCGAGCCGCGCGAACCAGCTTGCCTTCTCGAGGTGCAGGTCGGCGACGAGCAGCGCCGATTGCGCCGGCCAGAACAGCCCGCCGTCGGCTGCCGCCTCGAACGTTTGGCCCGCGAACGAAAAGGGAACCATGCGGCGTGTCTAACTCGCGCGCCGGGTTCGTTCCAGACGGCACATGGAAGAAAAGAGGATTTCACGCGAAGGCGCGAAGGCGCAAAGTTTCCTCGCCCCGTCACCCCCACGAAAGCGGGGGGTCCGGCTGTTCCTGCTTCATATAAAAAGAAGAAGTGGGATTCCCGCCTTCGCGGGAATGACGAAACATGCCTTTCGCGCCTTCGCGCCTTCGGGTGAAACTGCTACTCGTAATCCCCACCCGAAGGGGTCGGACGCGGCGGGGCGGCGGCGGTCAGGCGAAGCGCCTCGGCGGCCTCGCTCAGCGACGCCAGCTCCTCGGTCTCGTCCTCTTCGTCGATCCGCACCTTCTGCAGGTTGGTGACGATCGCTTCCTCGAGGTCTCGCGGCTTCACTGTCACGTCGGCGATCTCGCGCAGCGCAACCACCGGATTCTTGTCGCGGTCACGATCGATCGTCAGGTCGGCGCCGCCCGAAATCTGCCGGGCGCGCTGGGCCGCCATCAGGACCAGATCGAACCTGTTGGGGATCTTGTCGACACAATCTTCAACCGTAACGCGCGCCATTCGTCGCTCCGCAAAGCTATTCCGCAAGCATTTCGCTTTTAGGGAATATGGGATGTCAGGAAGGCGGCGCCAATAGCTTGCGGTGCCAGGAAAAGTCAACAAATCTGGAGCCAATGGCCGACCAAGTCGCCTCTGCAGCCACGAGGGAGCCGATCCGCGCGGAAATCGCAGGCAACCGGCTCCAGCTGATCGAGACCGGGCAGGAGCGGTTTCGGCTGCTGCTCGACCTCGTCGGATCGGCGCAGACCAGCATCAAGATGCTGATGTATATGTTCAATCCCGACCGTGACGGCGACGCAGTCCGCGATGCGCTGACGGCTGCCGCGCGGCGGGGAGTCGACGTGAAGCTACTGATCGACGGCTTCGGATCGGCGGCGACGCCCAGTTTCTTTACCGACCTCGCGGAAGCCGGCGGGGCGCATTGCGTGTTCAATCCGAGCTGGGGGCGTCGCTACCTCCTCCGGAACCATCAAAAGCTGATCGTGGTCGATGAGGCGACGGTGCTGATCGGCGGCGCCAACATCGACGCCACCTATCTGGACGATCGGAGCGCGGGCCGCTGGCGCGACCTGTGGCTCCGCCTCGACGGGCCCGAAGCTGTGCCTCCGGCCCGCTATTTCGATGCTTTGTTCCGCTGGTCGAAGCGGCCCAAGTCGAAGCTCCGCTCGCTGCGGCGAATGATCGCCGAGTACAACGAGTGGCGGGGGCCCCTGCAGTGGAAGTTCAGCGGGCCCTTGAGCGTTCGCAACAGCTGGTGGCGAAGCATCGGGCGGGACATGAAGCGCGCCTGCAGTCTCGACATGATCTTCGCTTATTTTGCGCCTCCGGGAGCGATGATCCGCCGCATCGGCAGGGTCGGACGGCGGGGCCGCGCCCGAATCATCAACGCCGCAAAGTCCGACAACAACGCGACGATCGCGGCCGCGCGCCACAGCTACAGCCGGCTGATCCGCCGCCACGTCGAAATCTTCGAATATCAGCCGGCGAAGCTGCATACCAAGCTCGCGATCGTCGACGATATCGTTCACATCGGCTCGTCGAACTTCGACTACCGAAGCTTCTACATCAACCTAGAGATCATGCTGAGGATCAAGGATCCCGCTTTCGCCGACGCGATGCGCGGCTATTTCGAGCGCGAGCTGGCCGACTGCAAATGGATCACGCCCGAATTGCACAAGCGGAGGGCAAACCCCTGGCGGCGGTTCAAATGGGCGCTGTCGTACTTTCTGGTGAACGTCGTCGACTATGGTGTGACCCGGCGGCTGAACTTCAGGCTGGAACGCTAGCCTCGCCTTTATACGCCCAGAAGAGGGTCGCCGGTGGAACGTTGATCCATTCGAAGCCGCGCCGGATCGGCTCGAAATGCGGCTTGATGAAATCGCGCACCTTCGGGCTGAACTGATACACCAGGAAAGCGCCGCCCGGACGGATCACCTTGGCGGTCGCTTCGGCGATCGAGTCGCCGACTCCCGGCGGGAGAGTCGAAAAGGGGAGGCCCGACAGCACGTAATCCGCCGACCCGAGATTCCGATCGGAGAGAATTTGCTCGACGTCGGCGGCCGAGCCGGTAACGGCGACGAGTCGCGGGTCGTCAATATGCTTCTGCAGGTAACGCGTGAAATCGGGATTGGTGTCGATCGTCACCATCGTCGCGTCCGAGCCGAGCCGATCCAGCACGGGCCTGGTGAACGTCCCGACCCCGGGGCCATATTCCACGAACAATTTCGTGTTCGCCCAATCGACCGGCTCCAGCATCTTGTCGATCAGCACCCGGCTCGACGGAATGATCGAGCCAACCATCACCGGATTTTTCAGGAATCCGCGCAGGAATTGCCACTGCGGGCTGGGGCTGCGGCGGTCGCGGTGGCGCTGAAGACGGCGCGAACCCTTCAGCGTGCGCGCGGGTGAGGTCGACATGAATGCTCCCGTGGGGCGAGGAAGGTCCAAAGCGTTGGCAAATGCGCCGCCGCTTGGCAAGTTTTGAGAACGCCGAATTGCTTCAGTCGTCGCACGGCCGTTCCGCGAACCGCGCCATTAATGCGACGAGGGGTTCAGACTTTGCCGCCCTCCCTCGGGTGCAACATCCCCGGAAGCACAAAGCCTATACCGCCGAGCGGACGGGTGGCATCGCTCTTCAGCGTGTCCTCGATGCGCGAATATTCTTCGAGCATTTCCGGAGTCACCGAAGCTCGGGTCTCGCTGAGCGCGACCTCGAAATCCTCCATCGTGACCTTGCCGGTGTCGAGTCCGCGGCGGAGCGCGGTCAATCCGGCGCGGCGCACCAGGTCTTCGAGATCGGCGCCCGTGAAGCGATCGGTCCGTTGAGCGATCTTCTCGAGATCGACATCGTCGGCGAGCGGCATTCCGCGCGTGTGGATCGCAAGGATTCTCCGGCGGCCCGCAGTGTCCGGGGGCCCGACATAGATCAGCTCATCGAAGCGGCCGGGGCGAAGCAGCGCCGGGTCGATCAGCGTCGGCCGGTTGGTCGCGCCGATCACCACGACATTCTGGAGCTCCTCGAGACCGTCCATCTCGGAGAGTATCGTGTTTACCACCCGCTCGGTCACCTGCGGCTCGCCGAGGCCTCCACCCCGCATCGGCACCAGGCTGTCGAGCTCGTCGATGAAGATGATCGTCGGAGCTACCTGCCGGGCGCGGTTGAACAGGCGCGCGATCTGCTGCTCGCTCTCGCCGTACCATTTGCTGAGGAGATCGGAGGACTTGGTAGCGATGAAATTCGCCTCCGCCTCGCGCGCGGCGGCTTTGGCGAGAAGGGTCTTGCCGGTGCCGGGTGGGCCATAGAGGAGGAAGCCCTTGGCCGGCCGGATGCCGAGGCGGCGGAACGCTTCGGGATGTTTGAGCGGAAGCTCGACGCCTTCGCGCAGACGATCGCGGGCGGCGTCGAGTCCGCCGACGTCATCCCAGCGGATTTGCGGCGCTTCGACCATCACCTCGCGCATCGCCGAGGGCTGAACCCGCTTCAGCGCATTCTCGAAGTCGCGGAGCTCGACCGAGAGCGCATCGAGGATTTCGGCCGGGATCGTCTGCTCGCCGAGGTTGATCCGGGGCATGATCCGCCGGACCGCCTCCAGCGCCGCCTCGCGGGTCAGCGCCGCAATGTCCGCGCCGACGAAGCCGTAGGTGCGCCGCGCGAGATCGTCGAGATTGACGTCGGGCGCGAGCGGCATCCCCCGCGTGTGGATGCCCAGGATCTCGCGGCGCCCGGGCTGGTCGGGCACTCCGACGACGATCTCCCGGTCAAACCGACCGGGACGGCGTAGTGCCTCATCCAGAGCCTCAGGCCGATTGGTCGCCGCGATCACGACGGTGTTCTGGCGCGGCTCCATCCCGTCGAGAAGTGTGAGTAGTTGGGCGACGAGTCGCTTCTCCGCCTCGCCGGTTACCTGCTGGCGCTTGGGTGCGATCGAATCGATTTCGTCGATGAAGATGATCGATGGCGCGGACTGCGCCGCCTGCTCGAAAATCTCGCGCAGCCGGCGCTCGCTCTCGCCATAGGCGGACCCCATGATTTCGGGCCCCGCGATATGGAAGAACTTGGCCGAGCTCTCGTTGGCGACCGCACGGGCGAGCAGCGTCTTGCCGGTGCCGGGCGGACCATGAAGCAGGACTCCCTTGGGCGGATCGACTCCAAGGCGCTGGAACAGTTCGGGGTGGCGGAGCGGCAGCTCGACCATTTCGCGCAAAGCATCGATGGTGTCGCGCATTCCGCCGAGATCGTCGTAGGTGACATCGGCGCGCCGCTGGCCGTCCTTCGCCGTATATTCGGGCAGCAGCTCGACGACCGTGCTGGCGTCGATGTGGACGATGCCCTTTGGAAGCGCGGTGACCACCACGAGCCGTAGTTCCTGGAGCGCAAAGGCCGGTGCATTGAGCAGCTGGCGGATATGATCGGGCATGTCCGCGTTGATCCGCTGGTGGCCGGTGGTCGAGACGGTGTCGCCCTCCACGACCGGGCGCCCGGCGAACGTGCGTTTCAGGGCTTCGGCGGAACCCTGAAGCCGGACGTTCGGCTGCGCCGGAGCGAAGACGACGCGAGTCGCGGGCTTGGACTCGGCCTTGCGGACATCGACGAAATCGCCTGAGCCCACGCCGGCGTTGGCTCGCTGAAGTCCGTCGATTCGGATGATGTCGATGCCCTCGTCTTCGCCGTACGGCCGGATTGCCCGCGCGGCGGTCGAGCGCTTGCCGGTGATCTCGATCACGTCGCCCTCGGCCAGGCCGAGATCGTGCATGAGGCCCTCGGGCAGGCGAGCAAAGCCGCGGCCGCTGTCCGCAGGTGGAAGGCTCGCGACCTGCAGCCTGCGCGATTTTACCCGGTCGATTGTGTCTGCTTCAGGCATTTGCTCTCCCAATCCCGGATCTTCGGACCCGCGCTCTCATACCGGATACGCAACGGCGGCACAGCGGCGCGGTTTCAACAACAAGGTCAATATTTGATCGCCCCGGCGATTTTGCGAACCACCGGGCGCGGCGCAAAGCGCGTGCTCGCGGCTCCGAGCTTGTTCAGCAATCCTGGAACGACCACGGCCCTGTTCTTGTCCAGCCCATTGAGTGCCGCGGCGACCACCTCGGGTGACTTCATTGCAACCTTGTCGAACACGGCGTTGCCGCCGAACCCCGCGACGTCACCGAACTCGGTGTGGGTCGGACCAGGGCAGAGGCAGGTTACATGGACGCCATGCGGCTTCAGCTCTTCGTGAAGCGCTTCGGTCAGGGAGAGGACGAACGCCTTGGTGGCGAAATAGACCGCCATCTTCGGGCCCGGCTGAAAGGCGGCGGTCGAGGCGACATTGATGATTCCGCCTGACTTTCGCTCGACCATCCCCGGAGCGACAGCGCGGCACAGGTCGGTCAATGTGCCGACATTGAGATCGATCATCTGCCGAAGCCGCTTGGCATCGAGCTCGGCGAAGCGTCCGATCAGGCCGAAGCCGGCATTGTTGACGAGCAGCTCAACTGTTTCGCCGTTCCGTTCGAGGTCGGCCATCAACGTTGCAGCCGCATCCGCCTTGGATAGGTCGATTGACACGGCACGGGCGTTGCCGAGCGTGTTCGCCAGCTCTTCCAGCCGCTCCTTGCGACGGGCGGCGAGGACCAGTCGATAGCCGCGCTTTGACAGCTGGCGCGCGAACTCGACTCCAAGTCCAGCGGAAGCGCCAGTGACCAGCGCGACTGTTGTCACTCGCCGGCTTTCCTTACGGTCGCCTTGACGATCTTGCCGGGCTCGCGCGGCGGCTCGCCGACGGGGAGCGCATCGACATATTCCATGCCGCTCTCGACCTCGCCCCAGACGGTATATTGGCCATCGAGGAAGCGGGCATCGTCGAAGCAGATGAAGAACTGGCTGTTGGCGCTGTCGGGGTTCTTTGAACGCGCCATCGACGCCACGCCGCGCACATGCGGCTCCCGGCTGAATTCCGCCTTGAGGTTGGGCTTGTCGGAACCGTGAAAGCCGGTTCCGGTCGGATCGCCGCCCTGGGCCATGAAGCCGGGGATCACCCGATGAAAGACCACCCCGTCATAAAATCCGCTGTTGGCCAGATCGGTGATCCGCTCGACATGGCCGGGCGCGAGGTCGGGCCTCAACTTGATGACGACGTCGCCGCCGGTCGAAAGGGAAAGGGTCAGGCGGTCGGCATCGGCCATGGGTTGAACTCCAAATGAAGGCTTCGAAAGAAGCGCGATTTAGGAGTGCGCCAGTGGTTGCGCCAGAGCGGCGGCGACCATAGGAGGGCCGAACCGGGTCCAATCGAGGGAGTAAGACGTGAGCGAGAGCGAGCAAATCGCCGCCGCGCCCCCTCAGGATTCTACGCCCAATGCGGTGATGGACGAGGAAACCCGGCTGCGCCCGGAGTTCGTCGACAAGGTCCTCGACGCCGTCGAGGCCGGCGATGACGAGACCGCGCGCGAGCTGGTCGCGCCGCTCCATCCGGCGGACGTCGCCGACCTGATCGAGCTTGCCGCGCATGATGAGCGTGAAGGGCTGGTGAAGGCGCTGGCCGGAATCATCAGCCCCGACGTGCTCGCGGAAATGAACGATTACGTCCGCGAAGGCCTGCTCGACGAGATGGAGCCGCAGCAGGTCGCGGACATCGCGGGGCAGCTCGAGACGGACGATGCCGTTGCGCTGATCGAGGACCTCGATCACGCCGATCAGCAGGCGGTCCTGAGGGCGATGGAGCCGGACGACCGCGCGGCGGTCGAGGAGGCGCTGAGCTATCCGGAGGAATCCGCCGGCCGCCTGATGCAGCGCGACCTGTGCGCGGTGCCGGAGCATTGGACCGTCGGGCAGGTGATCGACTACCTCCGCTCGACCGCGGACCTGCCGACCGACTTCTGGGAAGTGTTCGTGGTCAGCCCCGACCACCACCCGGTGGGGACGTGCAAGCTCTCGACGATCCTGCGCACGCCGCGGAGCACGCTTGTCAGCGACATCATGGCGCGCGAGCAGACCCTGATCCCGGTCGACATGGACCAGGAAGACGTTGCGCTCCGCTTCCAGAAATATGCTTTGGTCTCCGCCGCGGTGGTCGACGACGACGATCGGCTCGTCGGCATGATCACCGTCGACGACGTGGTCCACATCATCCAGGAAGAGGCGGGCGAGGACGTCCTGCTGCTGAGCCAGGCAGGCGACGGCGACATCAACGAGCCGCTCGCGATGACGATTCGCAGCCGCATGTGGTGGCTGTTCATCAACCTCGGCACCGAAATCCTTTCGGTGATCGTGATCAACAATTTCCAGGACCTGATTGCCAAGGTCGTCGTGCTCGCGGCACTGATGCCGGTGATCACGGGCATGGGTGGCAATGCCG
>JBQCCG010000267.1:0-14945 GCA_051962455.1 Sphingomicrobium sp.
GTCCGCCAGCCGCTCGAAAGCCTGATGGGCGACAAGATGAGCGAATGGCTCGAGGAGAATCCGGCGAACGCGCGTGCGATCATCCAGAAGATTATCGACGCCGCCGCGGCGCGCGAAGCGGCGCGCAAGGCGCGCGACCTCACCCGCCGCAAGGGCGTGCTCGATATCGCCTCGCTTCCGGGCAAGCTCGCCGACTGCCAGGAACGCGATCCGGCCTTGAGCGAATTGTTCCTGGTCGAGGGCGATTCCGCCGGCGGCTCGGCCAAGCAGGGTCGCAACCGCCACAACCAGGCGATCCTTCCGCTTCGCGGCAAGCTGCTGAACGTCGAGCGCGCGCGCTTCGACAGGATGCTGTCGAGCCGCGAGATCGGGACGATGATCCAGGCTCTCGGGACGGGCATCGGGCGCGAGGAGTTCGACGTCTCCAAGCTGCGTTATCACAAGATCGTCATCATGACCGACGCGGATGTCGACGGCGCGCACATCCGGACTCTGCTGCTGACCTTCTTCTACCGGCAGATGCCCGAGCTCATCGAGCACGGGCACCTCTTCATCGCCCAGCCGCCGCTCTACAAGGTGAGCCGCGGCCGCTCGGAGGTCTATCTGAAGGACGATGCCGCGCTCGATGACTATCTCGAAGAGGCGGGGCTCGAAGGGTTGATCCTCGATACCGCCGACGGGCAGCGCAGCGGCAACGACCTCAAGCAGCTCGTCGATCATGCGCGCCGGATGCGGACGCTGATGCGCTATGCGCCGCGCAAGTACGATCCGGCGCTGATCGAGGCGCTGGCGAGCAACGGAGCGCTGAAGCCCAATCTCGACAAGGACGGCAAGGCGAAGGCGATCGCCAGGGTCGCCGAATGGCTCGGCGCCGGCGATCCGGAGGCGAGCTGGTCGGGCGAGGTAGCGGCCGAGGGCGGCTATTTGCTCAAGCGGCTGTGGCGCGGCGTGACCGACGCCTACATCATCGAGCCGAGTTTCCTCGTCTCGGCAGAAGCGCGCAAGCTCGACACGCTCGCGAAGGAGCAGGCCGCTGCCTATGCGAAACCGTCGACGCTGCGCACGCTCAAGAAGGGCTCCATGCCCTCCCCTTCAGGGGAGGGCCGACTCGACGAAGTCGAGCGGGGTGGGGCCGATGACGAGGGTGAGGCGGAGATCCCCCACCCCTCGATCCCCTCCCCTGAAGGGGAGGGGAAGGGGACGGTGCCGATCACCCGCCCCTCCGAGCTACTCGACGCGGTCCTCGCCGCCGGGCGCAAGGGCCTCTCGATCCAGCGCTACAAGGGCCTCGGCGAAATGAACGCCGAGCAATTGTGGGAGACGACGCTCGACCCCGCCAACCGCTCGCTGCTGCGCGTCGAGGTCGCGCAGGCCGATGTCGCCGACGAGATTTTCACTCGCCTGATGGGCGACGTGGTCGAACCCCGCCGCGAGTTCATCCAGGACAACGCCCTCAGCGTCGCCAACCTCGACGTCTAGGAACCATTCACGAGGAAGCGCTATTGGCCGTGTCGTGAACAGCGGCACGACGATTACCCTGGCGAGCTACAACATGCATAAGGCGGTCGGGCTCGACGGCCGCCGCGACCCGCATCGCGTGCTTCGAGTTCTTCAGGAGATCGACGCCGACGTGGTTGCGCTTCAGGAAGCGGACAAGCGCATCGGCGGGCGCGGCTCGACCGTCCCGCACGAGTTGATCGACACCCACGGCATGTACCAGCCGGTGCATTTCGGGGTGCGGCACAAGCGCATGTTCGACAAGGCGCGGCGGCACACCGACCGGCTGCTCAAGGTCAACACTCGCAACATCGGTTGGCACGGTAATGCGATCCTGGTGAAGCGCCATGTCGGCGTTCTCGACTGCGCGGCGCTCGACCTACCGACGCTGGAGCCGCGCGGCGCGGTGATTGCCGAGCTGCTGATCGGCGAACGCCCATTGCGGGTCGTCGGCATGCACCTCGACCTCTCCGGGCTGTGGCGGCGGCGGCAGATGCGGGCGATCCTCGACGCCGTCGCTCGCCGGCCGCAGCAAATGCCGACGGTGCTGATGGGCGACACCAACGAATGGCGCACCGTCGCGGGTTGCCTCGCCGAGCTGGAACCAGAGTTCCACATCGCGCCGACAGGAGCGAGCTTTCACGCTCGCCATCCGGTCGCCCAGCTCGACCGGATCATCGTCCACAAGGATTTGAATATCGAAGCGGCTGGAGTGCACATGAGTCCCGCCGCCCGGAGAGCGTCCGATCATCTCCCGATCTGGGCGCGGGTGAGCGCATGACCTCCACGAATAAGGGCTAACCCGCGATCTTCCGCAGCCGCCGCCGCTGGATCGACGAGCCGATGCCCATCGACTCCCGATATTTGACCACGGTGCGGCGGGCGCAGTCGAAGCCCTTTTGCTTGAGCAGCGCGGCGATGGCGTCGTCACTGAGGATGTCGGTTTCGGCCTCGATCAGTTCCTTGATCGCCGCCTTCACCGCCTCGGCCGCAGCACCGCCTTCTCCTTCTGCGGAGGCGACGCCGGAACCGAAGAAATATTTCAGCTCGAACAGGCCGCGGTCGCACAACAGATATTTGTTCGAGGTGACCCTGCTCACCGTCGATTCGTGCATGCCGATCGCCTCGGCGACTTCGCGGAGGGTCATCGGTTTCATCGCCGATACGCCGCGCTCGAAGAAGCCCCGCTGGCGCTTCACGATCTCGGAGACGACCTTAACGATGGTCCGCGCCCTCTGGTCGAGCGCCTTCACCAGCCAGCTCGCGCTCTGCAGGCACTCGCTGAGCCACGCCCGCGACGCCTTGTCCTGAGGGCCTGACTTCAGCTCCTGATAGTAGCGGCGGTTGACCAGCAGCCGTGGAAGCGTCGCCTGATTGAGCTCGACCGCGAAGCCGCCGCGCGTCTGACGGACCAAGACGTCTGGCGTCACCTCCTCGCTTGGCTGCTGAGAGAAGCGGCAGCCGGGCTTGGGGTCGTACGCCCGCAGCTCCCGGATCATGTCGGCGAGGTCTTCGTCATCCACTCCGCAGATTCGCTTCAGATCCGCGGTGCGGCCCTTCGACAGCAAATCGAGATTGTCGATCAGCCGCGCCATCGCCGGATCGTAGCGGTCCGCAGCCTTCGCCTGGAGTGCGAGGCATTCGGCAAGCGAGCGCGCGCCGACCCCAGACGGGTCCAGCCCCTGAACCAGCTCGAACGCCTGCTCGACCAAGTCGAGCGGCGCGCCGCTGAGTTCGGCGATCTGGTCGAGCGACACCGTCAGGTAACCGGTTTCGTCGAGCGCCTCGGCGATGATCCTGGCGAGATCGCCGATCGGCCCGGAGGCGCCGTGCAGCTGGTCGATCAAATATTCCGCGAGCGACCCAGCGGAATATTGGATCCGGTCGAAATCGAAGCCTTCCTCGCCGCCGCCTGACGTCACGACGTCAGCGAAGCTGTCCGTCTCAAGCGCCTCGCTGGTCCAGTCGACGTCGAGCGGCCGGTCGTCGTCGGCCTGTCCCATGATGAGGTCATCGGCCCCGGGGTCGTCCGGTGCTTCGTCGCCGTCGCCCTCATCGACTGCGAAATCGCCCGCCGGCTGCTCGTCGGGCTCGTCCGAGCGCGCCTCGAGCAGCGGGTTCTTCGACAGCTCCTCGGCAATGAACGAATCGAGCTCGAGATTGCTGAGCTGCAACAGCTGAATTGCCTGCCTCAGCTGCGGCGTCAGGACCAGCTGCTGCGATTGGCGGATGCTTAGAGAGGGGCCCAGGCCCATGGATACGGTTCTTTACAGTGCGAAGCTCTCGCCGAGGTAAAGGCGCCGGACCTCCTGGTCGGCGACCAGCGCCTCCGGAGTGCCGGCGAACAGCACCTGGCCGTCGTAAATGATGCAGGCGCGGTCGACGATATCGAGCGTCTCACGGACATTATGGTCGGTGATCAACACGCCGATCTCGCGGCTCTTCAACTCGCGAACGAGTTCGCGGATGTCGGAGATCGAAATGGGGTCGATCCCGGCGAAGGGCTCGTCGAGCAACATGATCGAGGGATGGGCCGCAAGCGCTCGCGCGATTTCGCAACGCCGCCGCTCACCGCCCGACAGCGCCATCGCCGGCGAATCGCGCAATGCAGTGAGGCCGAATTCTCCGAGCAGCTGCTCAAGACGGTCGCGCCGAACTTGTTTGTCCGGCTCGGCGGCTTCGAGGACCGCCATGATATTCTCCTCGACCGTCATGCCGCGGAAGATCGACGTTTCCTGGGGCAAATAGCCGAGCCCGAGGATCGAGCGTCGATACATCGGCAGCTCGGTGATGTCCTGATTATCGAGGAAAATGCGGCCGCTGTCCGGCTTCACCAGACCCATGACGGAGTAAAAGCAGGTCGTCTTGCCGGCGCCGTTCGGCCCCAAGAGGCCGACGACCTCGCCGCGGTGGACGTCAAGGCTGACGTCGTGAAGGACCGCGCGCTTGTCGTAGGATTTGGCGATCGAGCGGACTTCGAGGCCGCCATCCACCGCCCGCGGCTCGGCGGCGGGTCGCACCAGGGCCGAGGTTTCGTTCACCTTATTTCTGCTGCTGTTGCTGCTGGCGCTGCGGGACAGTGAAATGGCCGGTGACTCGGCCGCCGCTGGAATTCACTCCGGGGGGACCGCCGTCGACCACGGCGCGGCCCGAATCGAGATCGATCACCAGCCGCTGTCCGTTGACCTGATTGTCCTGGCGGTTGAGCTGGACGTTGCCGAGCAGCGTGATGAGCTTCCGGTTGAGATCGTAAATGCCGATGTCGCCCTTGGCAGTTTCGGACGGGCTTTTCACGACTACTCCGCCGGACGCGTCCAAACGCTGAATCTGGACATTATTGCCGCCGGTGCCGCCGGTATAGGCGACGGTCAGGCGCGGCGTATCGAGGGTCAGGTCCTGCTGGACCGCATGGACATTGCCGACGAACACTGCACGGTCCGCGCGATCCTGCACCTCGATTCGCTCGGCGGTGACATCGACGGGCGCATTGCTGTTGTGGCCCTTCAGCGCCGAAATCGGCTGCTCCTGCTTGACCTGCGCAAAGGCGGCGGTCGCAGCGAGCGCCGTCAGTGCAAGGATGATGCCACTTTTGCCCACGCGGATTATCTGACCGTCCCTTGAACGATTTTCAAGCGAGCTCCGCCGTCGAGCACGACCACCTTGTCCTCAAGATCGGCCTTGATGTGGCCGGCCTCGAATTGACCCAGACGCATTGCGCCCTGGGCCGGTCCCTGGCTGGCGAGCTGGCGCTGGTTCAAGTCGACCAGAACGTTGCTGGTGCTGAGCTGAAAGCCCTGCTGGCCAGTGACCCTCACGGGACCGTCGATCGCCACCTTCTGCGTGTCGATGTTGTAGCGGCCCTGATTGGCCGCGATCATCAGCGGCCCCTGCGGCTGATCGAGTTTGGCCCGCATCCCGCGGATGTCGACGACCGGGTTGTCCGAGCTGCGCTGGACCGCACGATTGGCGACCATCACGAACTGTTGCCCCTTCTCGTCCGTGCCCGTGTAACGCGCCGCCTCAAGATGCATCCGCTCGGGCGCGCTCTGCACCTTCTTCTTGTCGAGAATGAAGCTGACGTCGCCTTTTTTCTCGAGCGGTGCGACAGCAAGAATCGCGAGCAGGATGCCGACCGCGCTCGGAAGGATGATCTTCGCCCAGCGAATGATCCGGTCGTGGCCGCTGCCTGGCTCAGCCCAGCGCCGCTTGACGACTCGCTCAGTGACCGCCGCGTCAGCCATCGTGAGCGAAAATGTCCTGCTCGGGCCAGCCCGCGATGTCGAGCAGCGCGCGGGTGGGAAGGAAATCGAAGCACGCCTGCGCGAGAGCGGTCCGGTCCTCGCGCTCGAGCCGTTCGTCGAGCTTCTCCTTCAATTGGTGAAGGTAGCGGACGTCGTTCGCGGCATAGTCGCGTTGCGCATCGGAAAGCTCCGGGGCGCCCCAGTCGCTGGTCTGCTGCTGCTTCGATAGATCGATGTTCAACAGTTCCTTGACCAGGTCCTTGAGGCCGTGCCGGTCCGTATAGGTGCGGACGAGACGCGACGCCGTTCGGGTGCAGTAAACGGGTCCAGCCATGATCCCGAGATAGGCACTCATGATGCCGATATCGAATCGCGCGAAATGATAGAGCTTGAGCCGCTGCGAATCGGACAGGAGCGCCTTGAGGTTAGGCGCGGAATAGTCGCTCCCGCGCTTAAATCGGACAAGATGTTCGTCGCCTTTTCCGTCCGACAGCTGCACCAGGCACAGGCGGTCCCGCCCGGGCACCAGGCCCATGGCCTCGGTGTCTACGGCAATCGGCCCGTCGGCGAATTTCACCTCCGCCGGCAAGTCTTCCTCATGCAAATGGACCGCCATTCTCACTCCTCGGCAAAGCTCGAGACGCGCTTTAGTCCGCCTCGTGCCTGCCTTGCCAGCCCTGCGGCCAACTGAGTCACTAGTGATGGTCCTTTTTTTCCTGTAAGGGCCTGAACGGTGCGTGAGTGAATTACGCGCCATGACCGGTTGCGCCATCAGGCCCGAGCGCGTTGGTTTGTGAGATAGGCGGGCCGAGATATTCGGACGGTGCATGGGTTTCGATAGAGGGCGCAAGGGGGATCGCGGCGGGCGCGGCCGCGACAAGCGCGACAGTTTCGGCGGCGACGAAGGCAATTTCGGCGACTTGGGCTACCAGGAACGCGGCGGCTACGGAGGCCGTGGCGGCGGTGGCGGCTATGGCGATCGCGGCGGCTTTGGCGGCGGTGGTGGCTATGGCGACCGTGGCGGCTTCAGCGGCGGCGGTGGCGGCTTCCGCGGCGGTGGCGGCGGCGGGTTCCGCGGCGGCGGCGGTGGAGGAATGCCTCCCCAGGTCGTTGGCGAAGGCAAGGGCGTCGTCAAATTCTTCAATCCGCAGAAGGGCTTCGGCTTCATCGTTCGGGATGATGGCGGTGAGGATGTGTTCGTCCACATCTCGGCGGTCGAGCAGGCGGGGCTCACCGACCTCGCCGACGGGCAGCCGCTCGAGTTCACGCTGGTGGATCGGGGCGGACGGATCTCGGCGACCAATCTCCGGATCGAGGGCGAGCCGATGGCGGTCGAGCGCGCAGAGCGCGGCCCGCAGCGGCAGCTCACCGGCGAGAAGGCGAGCGGGACGGTCAAGTTCTTCAACGCGATGAAGGGCTTCGGCTTCATCCAGCGCGACGACGGACAGCCGGACGCTTTCGTCCACATCTCGGCGGTCGAGCGGGCGGGAATCCCGACGCTCAATGAAGGCGACCGGCTCGAGTTCGAGCTCGAGGTCGATCGCCGCGGCAAATATGCCGCGGTGAACCTTCAGCCGATTAGCTGACAATATTTTCCCTCAAGGGGGCGAAGGGCCGGGGGCGAAAGCTTCCGGCCCTTTTCTGTTGCGTACCCTTGCGTGGGTTCAAGTCACCATCGCCTGAAGGGTCGCTATCCGATCAGCTTCCGATGCCGGCTTGTCGGTGCGAATTCGGCTGATTCGGGGAAAGCGCATCGCAAGTCCTGACTTGTGACGCGTGCTTTTGTGAATGGAGTCGAACGCGACCTCCAGCACCAGGCTCTTCTCGACCTCCCTCACCGGTCCGAAGCGCTCGATCGTGTGGCCGCGAATCCAGCGGTCGAGCCATTTCAGCTCCTCGTCGGTGAAGCCGAAATAGGCCTTGCCGACCGGGAGCAGCTCGCGCTCCTCCGTCCAGCAGCCGAAGGTGTAGTCCGAATAATAGCTCGACCGCTTTCCCGACCCGCGCTGGGCGTACATCAGCACGCAGTCCGCAGTCAGCGGATCGCGCTTCCACTTATACCAGAGACCTGTCCGGCGGCCGCCCACATAAGCGCTGTCGCGGCGCTTGAGCATGATTCCTTCAATCGCGACGTCGCGGGCGTTGAGCCGCAGGTCCTCGAGCTGCTCGAAACTTTCCGCCTCGATCAGTTGTGAGACGTCGAACCGATCGGGATCGAGCCGAGCGGCGAAGGATTCGAGCCGCGCCCGCCGCCTCTCCCACGGAAGCTCACGCAAATCCTCTGCGCCTTCGAACAGCACGTCGTAGAGGCGGACGAACGCCGGATAGGCGCTCAGCATCTTCTGACTGACGTTCTTGCGCCCGAGCCGTTGCTGGAGCGCATTGAAGCTGGCGGCCGATTCCAGTTCCAGCCCCGAACCCTGCGCCTCGCCCCGCACCAGCAATTCGCCATCGAGCACACCGCTGTCGCGGAACGCTTCCGCAACGTCAGGGAAGCTGCCGGAAATATCGTCGCCGGTGCGGCTGTAGATGCGAGTCTGACCCCCGGCATGGACGAGCTGGACGCGAATGCCGTCCCATTTCCATTCGGCGGCAAATTCGTCGAGCGAGACCCTGGTGTCGTCCAGCGGGTGGGCGAGCATGAAGGGTCGGAACACCGGGACATCCTGCGGCGTCGGTTGGCTGCCGCGGCCTTCGGCCCAGTCGAACAGCTCGGCGAAGGGCGGACGAAGTCCGTGCCAGACTTCCTCCACGGCTTCGACCTGAAGGCCGAACGCCTCGGCAAAGGCCTGTTTGGCAAGCCGGGCGTTAATTCCGACGCGAAGCTCGCCGAGCGCGAGCTTGAGCAACGCAAAGCGGCCCGAGGCATCGAGATGGTCGAGCATCGATGCGAGCACGGATGGCGCATCCATTTTCGAAGCGGACCGGAGGCGATCGATTGCATCGCTGATCCGAATGACCGCGTCGTCCACTTCCGGCGGTTCGTCGATTCGCTTAGGCCACAGCAGCGAAACCGTTTCTGCTGTGTCGCCGACATAGTCGCGGCTCATGTAAAACAGCACCGGGTCGATACGCTCTTCGACCAGGCCGCGGATGGCAGCGGGCTTCACATGCGGAATGTCGAGCGTGCCAGTCAGCGCGGCGAGCCCATAGCCGCGATCGGGATCGGGCGTTTCCCTGAGATAGTCGCCGATCAGCTTGAGCTTGGTGTTGCGCGAGCGCGTGTAGACGAGATCGTCGAGCAGCTGCGAAAAGGCGCGCATTGCGCCTCTAATGCATGAAGCGGGTTAGGGTGTCAGTGGAGACGAATCGCGAGCGCGGCGAGAATCGTGCGAAAGTCGCTTTCGCTATCGCTGTCGATGGCTTCGTCGACATGCTCGAGGCAAGTCTGCACAGCCACCCGGTGGCCGGGAAGCAGCGCCAGCTGCGCCGAGCAGTGCGCGAGGCATTCGAGCGTCGCCAGTCCGTTGATTGCGGCGAGCTGGCGGATCGCATCCATCCGCGCATAAAGGTCGAGCGGAGAAAGCCTCGGTCCCGCATCGCGGATTTCGGCCACGCGCAGCCCGATCTCGTTTCTCACCTTGCCGAGCGGATCGGTAGCCATCGCGTGTCCTCCTGGTTTAACGGAGGTTCGCCCATAGTCGTTAACAGCTCGTTACGGCTGCGCTTCAGTTGACAGACTCGGCCGCTTTCGTCATTGGAGCCGCCAATCAGAGCGGCTGCGGCCGCTTTTCTTTTTTCAATCGGGATCAGGGCAATGGCCAAGCCGGCAACCGTCAAGATCAAGCTCGTCAGCAGCGCGGACACGGGCTTTTTCTACGTGACCAAGAAGAATCCGCGAACGCAAACCGAGAAGCTGAGCTTCCGCAAGTACGATCCAGTCGCGCGCAAGCACGTCGAGTTCAAGGAAGCGAAGATCAAGTGACCCGAGCGGCCTAGCCGCGAAGGAGTCATTCCCCGCGAAAGCGGGGATCCAGCGAAGACAAAAAGTCTGGGCTCCTGCCTTCGCAGGAGCACCCCTATTTCTCCCCTCTCGGTTCGCTCGGGCCGGGAGACTTTCCACCCTCGTTCGCCCAGCTCTCTGGCGCATCTCCGGTTGGATCGTCGGCACTCGGTGGACTCAGCAGCTCTTCGACGGTCTGGGCAAATTTCACCACCGAGATCGGCTTGGAGACATAGGCCTGCGCGCCCGCCGCGCGGATGCGTTCTTCGTCGCCGCGCGCAGAATAAGCGGTCACCGCCATGATCGGCACGTTGCCGAGCTGCTCGTCCTTGCGGATCATCCGGATGAGATCGAGACCGCTGACGTGCGGTAGCTGAATGTCGGTGATCACCAGGTCGGGGGCGAACTGGCGGGCAGCATCGAGCGCGTTGCGGCTGTCGGTCACCGCTTCGGGCTGATGCCCGTGGGCCGCGAGCAGGTCGCAGAACAGCTTGATGTTGAGGGCATTGTCCTCGACGATCAGGATCCTGGCCAATTCGCGTCCCTTTGCTCTTTTGGCGGTATCTACGTGTTGCAGCGCCCAAGTCCAAACGACCCGCTCGCTCTTGCGCTGGCCGCGCTTGCGGCAACGCTCGGGTCCGAACGCCGGGCGCAGCGCTTCCTCGATTTGACCGGAATCGGGACGGATGAGCTGCGCGCCCGAGCTGCCGATCCTGCGCTCCTCGCGGGACTGCTGCGTTTCCTCGAGGCACACGAGCCGGACCTGCTCGCGGTCGCCGGGGAGATTGGCGTCGAGCCCGGCGTTCTCGTACAGGCGAGAGGCGAGCTCGAAGAAGGGAAGCAATGAAGACCATTTTGATCACGGGTGCGACCGCCGGATTCGGAGAGGCCGCCGCGCGCAAGTTCGTCGCGGGTGGCTGGCGCGCGATTGGGACGGGGCGCCGCGAAGAACGGCTGAAGGCGCTGCAGCAGGAACTGGGCGACGCCTTCCTCCCGCTCGCGATCGACATGCGCGACATCGGGGCAGTGGAGAGCCTCGCCAAGCTGGCGCCGCCCTGGGCCGACATCGACCTGTTGCTCAACAACGCCGGTCTCGCGCCGCCTACCGACCCGCTGCCGGAGACCGATTGGGAGCGGATCGATTCGGTGATCGAGACCAACATTACCGGCCTCGTCGCGCTGACCCGCGCGCTCCTGCCCAGGCTCGTTGAGCGCAAAGGTCAGATCATCAATCTGTCGTCCGTAGCCGCGACCTACCCGTACAAAGGCGGGGCGGTTTACGCCGGCACCAAGGCGTTCGTTCGCCAGTTCTCGCTCGACCTTCGTAGCGACCTCGCCGGAACGGGCGTCCGGGTGACCTCGGTCGAGCCGGGCATGGCGGAGACCGAGTTCACTGTGGTCCGCACCGGCGGCGACCAGGACGCTTCGGACGAGCTTTACGCGGGGATGAACCCGATGACCGCGCAAGACCTCGCCGACCTGTTCTGGTGGGTCGCCAACCTGCCGCCGCACCTCAACATCAACACGGTCGAGCTAATGCCGGTCAGCCAGAGCTTCGCCGGGTTCACGGTCGCGCGGAGCTAATTCCTCCCCTGCCGCATGGCTGGGGAGGGGAACCATTCCTCGCAGAGGGAATGGTGGAGGGGTAAGAAGCGCCGCCTCCAGGACCCCTCCACCATTGAAACTTCGTTCAATGGTTCCCCTCCCCACGAGCTACGCTCGGAGGGAGGAACTTGATTCGGCCGCCCGCGGGTGCTTGGGGCAATCCCATGAGCATCGAAAATCGCCTCGCCGAACTCGGCATCGCCCTTCCGCAGGCTGCCGCGCCCGTCGCCGCCTACGTGCCGACTGTGGAAGCCGGAGGGCTCCTCCATATCTCGGGCCAGATCAGCGTCGCCGACGACGGCAGCCTGATCAAGGGACGGCTCGGACAGGACATGGACCTCGAAGGGGGGCAGCGCGCAGCGCGCCGCTGCGGGATCATGCTCTTGGCACAGATCAAGGCCGCGCTCGGCTCGCTCGATCGCGTGGAGCGAATCGTGAAGCTCGGCGCCTTCGTCAACAGCGCTCCGTCGTTCACCGACCAACCGAAGGTCGCTAACGGCGCGTCGGAGCTGATGCAGGAGGTGTTCGGAGAGATCGGCCGTCACGCGCGCAGCGCCGTCGGAGTTGCCGTCCTGCCGCTGGGGGTCGCGGTCGAGGTCGACGCGATTGTCGCGGTGAAGGCCTAGTTCATCTCGGCTCGTCTACCCAGCTGATGGGTATGGCCGATCGCGAATCGGAGATCATCGCCAAGATTGCTTCGGGCGTCAGCGGACTGAACGCGCACGCCTGGGACCGCTTGGCTGGAGGCGGCCCCTTCGTCAGCCACGCCTTCCTCTCGGCTCTCGAAGAATCCAATAGTGTCGGGCGGGGCACCGGATGGACTCCCGCGCCGATCCTGATCGAGGAAGAGGAGCGGCTGATTGCCGCGGCCCCCGCTTATCTGAAGACGCACAGCCAGGGCGAATATGTGTTCGACCATGGCTGGGCCGAGGCCTGGAATCAGGCCGGCGGCCAATATTATCCCAAGCTGCAGGTCGCCGTCCCGTTCACGCCGGTGCCGGGCCCCCGTTTGCTCGGGAGCCGGCCGCAGCAGCTGCTGGCCGCAATCGAGGCGGTGATCGTGCAGAACGACATTTCTTCGGCGCACATCACCTTTGCCGATGAAGCCGCAGCTTCAGAAGCGGAACGTCGCGGGTGGCTGATCCGCCATGGCGTCCAGTATCACTGGTTCGATCGCGGCTATTCGAGCTTCGATGACTTCCTCGCGGCCCTCAAACATTCGAGGCGTAAAGCGATCCGCAAGGAACGCCGCGACGCATGCGCTGGATTGGACATCCTGGCGCTGCGCGGCGACGAGATCGGCCCCGACGACTGGGACGCGATGTGGGGCTTCTATCAGGATACGGGCTCGCGGAAGTGGGGCCGGCCCTATCTGACTCGCGCCTGGTTCGACCTGATTGGCGAACGCATGGGCGATTCGGTGCTGCTGTTCCTCGCGTTGCGCGATTCAGAGCCGATCGCCGGCGCGCTCAACTTCATCGGGGCCGACACGCTTTATGGCCGATATTGGGGCTGCACGGAGGAAGTGCCGTTCCTCCATTTCGAGCTCTGTTATTATCGGGCGGTCGAATGGGCGATCGAGCATGGGCTCAGTTCGGTCCAGGCCGGCGCCCAGGGCGAGCACAAGGTCGCCCGCGGCTACGAGCCGGTCGTGACCAAAAGCGCGCACTTCATCCCGAACCGGAGCTTCAGGGACGCTGTCGCCGAGTTCCTCGAAGCGGAGCGCGAGGGCGTGGCCGCCGAGATCGAATGGCTCCGGAAAGACCTTCCTTACCGCTCCTCTTCGTCCGAATAGACGAGCACCGTCCGGCCGGTCGCGTCGGCCATGCCGCGATACATCGCGGGCGTGGTGAAGCCCCAGGCCGCTTCTCCGTCCGGAGCGACCGCGATCATCCCGCCTTTGCCGCCCAGCGAAGCGACGTCGGCGAGTACCGCATCGAGCGCCTCCTGCAGTGGCTCGCCCCCGATCCGCACCCGTTCGGCGAGCTGGTGCGCGGCGACCGCGCGGATGAAATATTCGCCCGAGCCCGTCGCCGAGACTGCTGCGGCGCGATCGTCGGCGTAAGTGCCGGCGCCGATCAGCGGCGAATCACCCACTCGGCCCCAGCGCTTGGCGGTCAGTCCGCCGGTCGAGGTCGCGACCGCGACATGCCCGTCCATGTCGACCGCGACCGCTCCGACGGTGCCGTATTTCACTTCATCGTCGAACCCGTCGGAGCGGAGCAGTTCATCGAGCTGGCGCCGGCGCTCCGGGACTTCGAACCAGCTGTTGGCGACCTGCTCCAGCCCTTGCTTTTGGGCGAAGTCATCGGCGCCCTTGCCCGAGAGGAACACATGCGGTCCATCTTCAAGGAGGCGTCGCGCGAGGCTGATCGGTGCGCGAGTCGTGCGAAGCCCGGCGACCGCACCGGCGCGGCGGTCGCGGCCGTTCATGATCGCGGCGTCGAGTTCGATGCAGCCGGTGGAGGTGAGAACGCTGCCGCGACCGGCATTGAAGCTGGGGTCTTCCTCGAGCACGCGTACCGCGGCTTCGACTGCGTCGAGCGAGGGCTCGCGCTTCTCGAGGATTGCCGAACCTGCGGCCAGAGCCGCTTCCAGCCCGTCGCGAGCCGATCGCTCATGCTCCGGGTCGATCTTGCCCGGCCGCATCGACCCTGCCCCGCCATGAACCACCAAGCGCCAGCGTCTGTCCGTCATTGCCCGGCCTTAGCGGCGGCTAACCCGGGGCGCCAGTTGACGTGCTGCCTGATCGTATATTATTATGATATCATATTTACAGGGAGGCAGAAGTGGCCAACGGTAAAGTCATTGCACTCACGGCGACCAGCGAGCGGCCGGCATCGACACGCAGCGGCTATGCGATGCTCGCAGTCCTGCTGCTGGCGATCCTCGCCGACATATTCGCGATCGCCTCCCTTCCGAAGGGCCCCGGCGGAACGCTGAATGTCGTGGTGATCATCGTCGCGACGATCATCTTCATCCTCGTGATGCCGGGGTTCTACATGCTCCAGCCCAACCAGGCGGCGGCGATCACTCTCTTCGGCGAATATCGCGGGACCGACCGGAGCACCGGTCTCAGGTGGACCTGGCCGTGGATGGGCAAGAAGAAGCTGTCCGTCCGCGCGAACAACTTCATCTCCGAAAAAATCAAGGTGAACGATCTCCGCGGCAACCCGATCGACATCGCCGCCCAAATCATGTGGCGGGTCGTCGATACCGCGCAGGCTTTGTTCGACGTCGACGATTACAAGCAGTTCGTTCGAGTCCAGGTCGAGGCTGCGATCCGGACGATCGGCTCGCGCTATCCATACGACGATTTCGAGCACCAGGAGGTCACGCTTCGCGGCAACCATGACGAGGTCGGGAACGAGCTCAAGAAGGAACTTCAGGCACGGCTGACCGTCGCGGGGATCGCCGTCGACGAATGCGGGTTCACCTACCTCGCTTATGCGACGGAGATCGCCGGCGCGATGCTTCGCCGTCAGCAGGCACAGGCCGTGGTTGCCGCGCGCAAGACCCTCGTCGAGGGCGCAGTCGGCATGGTCGAAATGGCGCTCGATGCCTTGTCGGAGAAGAACGTCGTCGAGCACGACGAAAAGCGCCGGGCGGCGATGGTTTAGAACCAAAATGTCGTGATTTTCGGCGAACGCCACACCCAG
>JBQCCG010000268.1:0-10373 GCA_051962455.1 Sphingomicrobium sp.
ATCTATGTCGCGGAACATTCTCCCGCCGAGAAGCGCGGCGCTTCGACCGGTTGGATCCAGTCGACGGCGTCGTTCGGGCTGCTTGCCGCTCTGCTGGTGATCGTCGCGACTCGCACATGGATCGGAGAGGACGCTTTCGCCACCTGGGGTTGGCGCGTGCCGTTTCTCGTCTCGGCGGTGCTGCTGGTCATTTCGGTCTATATGCGCGCGAAGTTGGCCGAGAGCCCCGAGTTCGCGCGGCTGCGCGAAGAGGATGACATCGCCCAGGCGCCGCTTCGCGAAGCGTTCGGCAAGTGGAAGAACCTCAAACGCGTGCTGATCGCCTTCTTTGGGATCATGTGCGCTCAAGGCGCGGTCTGGTACTTCACCTTTTTCTATCTGCAGGTGTTCCTCGAAAAGTCGCTCGGACTGCCGAGCCAGACCAAGGACCTGCTGCTGATCGTGATGACCGTGATCAGCGCGCCGCTCTACGTCTATTTCGGCTGGCTGAGCGACCGGCTCGGCCGCAAGCCGGTAATGGTCGCCGGTATGGCCCTTGCCCTTGTGCTGTATTTCCCCGCCTCGCACTGGATCGCCGGGGCCGCCAACCCGCGGCTGATCGAAGCGCAGCAGGCGACCCCCATCTTCGTCGATACCAATCCGGCAACCTGCTCGATCCAGTTCGATCCCGTGGGAACCGCGAAATTCGTCAGCGCGTGCGACATCGCCAAATCGGCGCTGGTCACCAAGGGCATCAACTTCACGACGCGGAGGTCATCGAACGGCCGCACCTATGTCATCGTCGGGACTGAGCGCATTGCCGTGCAGGGTGGGGAGGGCCTCGGCGGGGGCGAGTTGAAGGCGCTCAAGTCCAGGACCTCGGCTGCGATCGGGTCGGAGCTGCTCGCCGCCGGTTATCCGAAGAGCGCTGACCCTGCGCACGCCGATATCACGCTGCTGATCGTGATCCTGCTGGCGTTCGTGGTCGCCGCGACTGCGCTCTACGGGCCGCAGGCGGCGGCGTTGGTCGAGATGTTCCCGACGCGCATCCGCTACACGGCCATGTCGTTCCCCTATCATGTCGGGACCGGCTGGGTCGGCGGCTTCCTGCCGGTCACCAGCTTCGCGCTCGTCGCGATCACCGGCAACATCTTTTCGGGGCTCTGGTACGCGGTGGCGTTCACCGCGATTTCGGTCGTCGTGTCGCTGCTGTTCCTCAAGGAAACCGCGGGGCGACGCCTCAAGGAAGTTTGAGTTCCCTGCGAGCGAAGCTCGTGGGGAGGAATTAAGGCGCCCAATGAATGTCGATCGGCTGCTCGACTTCGGCGAGCACCCGGCCGATCGGTAGCTTGGAGCTCTGCCCATCGGCGATCGCCTGCTCGAGGACGGTTCGTTTCTCCTCTCCCGTGATCGTGATCAGGATCGTCCGCGCAGACAGGATCGCGGAGCGCGTCAGCGTCACTCGCGGGACCGGCGCTTCGGCGGGCAGCGGGTCGGGCATCACCCCGATTGCGCGGCGAGCCTTGGGTGCATCGAGCGCCGCCTGAAGATCGGGACCCGGGAAGATCGACGCGGTGTGCCCGTCCTTGCCCATCCCGAGCCAGACGAGATCGGGCGGCCAGGGCAGATCCTGAAGCCGCGCATCGGCCGAATTGCCGGCAAGCTTGTAATCTTCAATCCCGGCGGCGATCGGGATCACCCGAGCTCCGGTCGGAAGCAACGCCCGGGCGATGGCGCGCACGTTGCTGAGCTCGCTCTCCATTGGAACCAGCCGGTCGTCAGTCGGGATTATCGTGACCTTCTTCCACTGCAGCTTCTGCGCCGCAAGCTTGGGGAACACCTTAGGTCCGGTCGTGCCTCCGGGCACGGCGATGAGCGACGCGTCCCTCGCGTCCACAGCGCTTTCGATGATGAACCCAACGTCGCCGGCAACCGCGTCGGCGAGCTCTTCGAGGGAGTCGTACTCCCACCATTCTGCTTCGATCATGCGAATCCCTGTTGATTAGCGGGGTGCTGGTTGCGCGTATCCGAACCAACCTGCAACTGCCTGCCCGCTCCGATTGAGCGCCGGACGGAAGCGAAGCCGCTCATAAGCAAGGTTGCAAAGCACCCCGTCAATGGCCGCAACCCCGGTCCCCCGGTCGACCGTGCATTCGCTGACATAGCCGCGCGCATCCACTCGCAGTCTGAGAAAAACTGTGGCTCCGCGCGGCCACTCATCGATCAAGCCGCTCGGCAGATCGCGTCCGCTGAGGACCGGCGTGACGAGGTGGGGCGGCTCGACCGCGCCCTCACCGCCTCCGCCTGCTCCATTGCCGCCAGCACCACTCCCCGTGCCGTTCCCAGTACCGCCCGCACCGGTTCCCGGGCCGGCGACGTTCGAGGCGCCTTGTGTCGGAGCCGTTCCGGTGCGCGGGGTGGCGCTCGCAACGATTTTCTGGACCGGTGGTGTAACGACGGGCGGCTTGGGTGCAACCACCGGTGTCGCCTGGCTCTTGATGTTCTTCGGGGAGGAAGCGCCCTGCTTCTCCTTCGGCTTGGGCTGCAGCTTCTGCTGAGGCGGAGGAGGCGGTGGCGGATTGGTCAGGTCGAAGACGCTGAGCACGCTTTGGGCCGCGGGCAGTTCCATTTTCCCCGACAGGTTCATGAACGCATAGAGCAGCACCGCCTGGATCGCGATCGCAGCGGCGATTGCTCCCGTCTTGTCTCGCGCATTGACGTCGGTTCGATAGGCCACGAGGAGTCAACGCCAGCCTCGCCCGCGTGTTGCCGACGTTCAATTTCCGTAAAGAGAAAGCGCCGGGTGACTGCGACTGGCACCCGGCGCTTCCGGCACTCAAACAGGCTTGATTTAGCGGTGCCCGCTTGCCTTGCGTCCGCCGCCGTGGCTCGCTTTGCCGCCCTTGCTCGCGATTTCCCGCTGCTTGGCGGGATCCATCGCCGCAAAGCCCCGCTTCGAACCGCCGCTTTTTGTCGCTGCCATTGCTTCTTCTCCCTTGACTGTATGGCTGCTGGCTAACGCCAGCGCGCGAGCACGGTTCACAAAGCTGATTGATGTTAGCGAACTGCCGTGACTGACGAAGAAATTTCACTTCCGAAACAGCATTAGGAACTAACAGAAACAGCCGGGAATTCTGGCATCAACAGCCACTTAGCTGGGGGCGTGATGCGGCGAGTCTCGGGCGCGTTCTTGGTCACTTCCCTGTGCGCAGCGTCGGCCGCGCTCTACGGCTGCAATCGCTCTCCGTCGTCCCAATCTTCTTCGCCGATCGTCAGAGCGCCCTTAGCGGCGGGCAATCACGCCATGCCACCGGCCGCCGCTTCGCCAGCGGATGATGGCAATTGGGTGATGCCGGGCAAGGATTATGCATCCACCCGCTTTTCGGCGCTCAATCAGATCACGCCGGCAAATGTCGGACGCCTGTCGGTAGCCTTCACATTTTCGACCGCGACGACGCACGGCTACGAAGCGCCGCCCCTGGTCGTGAAAGGGACGATGTACCTGATCACGCCATGGCCGAATTACCTCTACGCGCTCGACCTGACGAAGCCCGGCGCTCCCGCCAAGTGGACGTTCGAGCCGAAGCCGGCCGCCGCCTCCCAGGGCGTCGCCTGCTGCGGCACGATCAACCGTGGCGCGGTCTATGATGCGGGCAAGATCTTCTTCAACACGCTCGACGGGCAGACCTTCGCCGTCGATGCGAAAAGCGGAACGCTCGTGTGGCGAACCCAGCTCGCGAACATTCAGAAGGGCGAGACCATTACGATGGCTCCGCTCGTCGCCGACGGCAAAGTGTTGGTCGGAAATTCGGGCGGCGAAATGGGGGTGCGAGGCTGGCTCGCCGCGCTGGACGAAGGCACCGGCAAGCTCGCCTGGAAAGCCTATCACACCGGTCCGGATAAGGATGTCCTGATCGGCCCCAGGTTCAAGCCCTTCTACGCGATGGACCAGGGCAAGGACCTCGGTGTCAAAAGCTGGGGCCCCGACCAATGGAAGATCGGCGGCGGACCCGCGTGGGGCTGGATCAGCTACGACCCGACATCAAAGACGATCTACTACGGAACGGGCAATCCGGGGCCGTGGAATTCCGCCCAGCGCCCCGGCGACAACAAGTGGACCGACACGCTCTTCGCGCGCGACGTCAACACCGGCGAAGCGTTGTGGGCCTACCAGACCACGCCGCACGATCTGTTCGACCATGACGACATCAACGAGTCGATCCTGGCCGACATTCCCTGGGGGAACGGCCGGCGGCCGGTCCTGCTGCGGCCCGCGCGAGATGGCTTTTTCTATGTGATCGACCGGCGCAGCGGCCAGGTCCTTTCGGCAACTCCGTACGGCAACGTCAACGGTTATCGCGGCGTGGACTTGAAGACCGGCCGGATCATCTTCAACCCCGACAAGGAGCCGAAGCCAGGTCGGGTGACCCGCGATATTTGCCCAGCATCGCCAGGAGCCAAGGACTGGAACCCGTCAGCGTTCAGCCCCGTCACAGGGTTGGTTTACATCGCGCACCTCAATCTCTGCATGGATATGGCCGTCCAGCCGGCCAACTATATCTCGGGAACGCCTTACGTCGGCGCTGACGTAAAGATGTACGGGGGTCCCGGCGGCTATCGCGGGGTCGTGACCGCCTGGGACCCGATCAACCGGCGCGCCGTCTGGGAGGTCCACGAAGAGCTTCCGATCTGGAGCCCCGCGCTCGCGACCGGCGGAGACCTGGTGTTCTACGGAACGCTCGACGGCTGGTTCAAGGCGCTAGACGCTCGAACCGGAAAGCTTCTCTGGCAGTTCAAATGCGGCAGCGGGATCGTCGGCCAGCCGATCAGCTACCGCGGGCCGGACGGCCGTCAATATATCGCCGTGGTGGCCGGCGTCGGCGGCTGGGCCGGCGGCATCGTCTCCGGAAAGCTCGATCCGCGGGATCCGACGGCGGCGCTCGGCTTCGCCAATGCGGTCAAGGACCTGCCCGCCAAGACCACGGCTGGAGGCATGCTCTATGTCTTCGCGCTTCCGCGTTAGCGTGGCCCTTCTCGGCATTGCGGCACTGGCGCTCGCCGGCTGCAACCGAGAGGAGCATCACAGCCGGGCCAAGCCGATCGGCGAGACGGTGCCGACCGGTCAGAGTCCGGCCACCATATTCCCCGGCAACAGTTCTCCTCCGCCGCTCGATCCGCGGGCGGCGATCTACGACAACAACGCCAACGCCATTGCTGCCGGCCAGCAACTCTACAGCATGATGAATTGCGTCGGCTGCCACGCCCACGGGGGCGGCGGAATGGGCCCCGCGCTGATGGATAATCAGTGGCGTTACGGCGGCCGGATTGACCAGATAGCTGCTTCGATCGCCGACGGCCGGCCGAATGGAATGCCTTCGTGGAAGGGCAAGCTCACCGCCGACCAGATTTGGAAGCTCGCGGCCTATGTTCGCTCGCTCTCCGGACTTCCCAGCAAGGACGCGGTCTCGAGCCGCTCGGATTCGATGAGCACCGGCACACCGCAGACCCTGACCTCGCACGGCAGGGTCTACAATTCGGACACGGCGCAGCAATGAGGCAGGGTGCGCGAGTAATCACGGAAACGTGCACGCCGCTGCTTCTCGGCGCCTGCTCCTGGCAGCATTACCAGAGCGACTTCGGCAATGCGGCCGTTCAGGACTCGCAGTTCCTGACTTTGTTCACGATCTTTCTCGTCGTCTGCTGCGTCATGTACCTGCTCGTGATCGGCTTCCTGTTCGCGGGAATCCTGAGGCGGCGCCCCGGCGAGGATGCCGACGTCGTCGAGACCGGGCGTCACCACCAGCCCAATCCATCCATGCGGGCGACGCTCATCGGCTGGACCGCGCTGATCGGCGTCGGGCTCGTTGCGCTCGCCATTGCGAGCTTCTTTGCCGACCGTTCGATGGCCGAGGCTGCGGGCAACGAGAAGCTGTCGATCAACGTCACCGCCAACCAGTGGTGGTGGGACATCCAATACAATTCGGATGATCCTTCGAAGACTCTGCGCACGGCGAACGAGCTGCACCTGCCGGTCGGAGTTCCGGTCCGGATCATCCTCGCGTCGAACGACGTGATCCACAGCTTCTGGGTGCCGAGCCTGGCCGGAAAGCAGGACCTGATTCCGGGCCGCCAGACGGACATCACCATCGTTCCAAAGAAGATCGGAATCTTCCGCGGCCCATGCGCCGAATTCTGCGGCGTCCAGCACGCGCACATGTCGCTGGTGGTCGATGTCGACAGCTATTCCGACTTCATCAAATGGTGGGATCACCAGCTTCGGCCTGCGCCTGCCCCGAGGACGCCCCTGGCCATGGCCGGCTACAAATATGTGACCACCGGCCCGTGCAGCGCCTGTCACAACATCGGCGGAACACCTGCGAGCGGCCAGGTCGCGCCCGATCTCACGCATTTCGCGAGCCGCCGGAGCATCGCCGCGGGGACTTTGCCGATGAGCGAGGGTAATCTCTACGGCTGGGTCGAGGACCCGCAGTCGCTGAAGCCCGGCAATCGGATGCCGACGATCGGCCTCGAGCCGGATCAGTTGCACGCCGTGGTCGCCTATCTCGAGACACTCAAATGACTGACATTCGCGCCGACATGTTCGATGCGATGCCCGCGCATGAAAGCGAGCGTGAGCGCGTAGAAGCGGAGAACCGGCGCCTCGCAGCAGAACGCAAGAAAATCGCGCGCGATGGTCCTAAGCTCACCGGCGCGAAGCTAGCGGCTCGCCTCGACAAGACGTGGCGACGACAGCCCGGACTGCTCGGCTGGCTTGCGACGACGGATCACAAGGAGATTGGCCGCCGGTACATCGTCACCGCCCTCGGTTTCTTGGTACTCGGGGGAATTGTCGCGCTGTTCATGCGCCTGCAGCTGGTCAAGCCCGACAATGCGATGATCGGCGCCGAGCGCTACGACCAGCTGTTCTCGATGCACGGCTCGACGATGATGTATTTGTTCGCCGTTCCGGTGATGGAAGGCGTCGGAGTCTATTTCATCCCGCTGATGCTGGGCACGCGTTCGACGGCTTTTCCTCGCCTCAACGCGTTCAGCTATTTCATGTACCTGTTCGGCGGATTGCTCTTGTGGGCCGCGTTTGCACTCAACATGGCGCCGGACGTCGGCTGGTTCGAATATACGCCACTCTCAGGACCGCAATATTCACCCGGAAAGCACACCGACATCTGGGCGCAGATGGTCACCTACACGGAGGTCGCGGCGCTGTCCGCCGCCGTGGTCCTGGTTTGCACGATCCTGAAGACTCGGGCTCCGGGGATGACCCTCGCGCGGATGCCGCTCTACGCCTGGGCGATGCTGGTCGAGGGCGCGATGATCATCTTCGCGATGCCGGCGGTTGCGCTCGTGACGACGGTGTTGCTCATCCCCGATCGGCTGGTCGGCACCCAGTTCTTCAACGCCGCGGAACATGGCGACGCTCTGCTTTTCCAGCACATGTTCTGGTTCTTCGGACATCCCGAGGTGTACATCATCTTCCTTCCGGCGACCGGCTTCGTCAGCATGATGGTGGAGACGTTCTGCCGTCGGCCCGTGTTCGGACATTCCGTCGTGGTTCTCGCGCTGATCTCGACGGGGATTTTGTCCTTCGGTCTCTGGGTCCACCACATGTTCGCGACCGGACTGCCGCGCGTCGGCTATAGCTTTTTCACTTCCGCGAGCATGTCGGTATCGATCCCGACGGGACTCCAGATCTTCTGCTGGCTGGCGACCATGTGGGACGGCCGCCCGCGCTTTCAGGTTCCGATGCTCTATGTCGTCGGCTTTATCGTCACCTTCGTCATCGGCGGCTTGACCGGAGTCATGGTCGCGGCGGTTCCGCTCGATCTCCAGCTACACGACACATATTTCGTGGTTGCGCATCTCCATTACGTGCTGATCGGCGGCGCCGTGTTCCCGCTGCTGGGCGTCCTCACTTATTGGTATCCGAAGATCACCGGCAGAATGATGAGCGATGTGCTGGGGAAGATCAGCTTCTGGCTGCTCTTCGGCGGTTTCCAGCTGGCTTTCTTTCCGATGCACTGGAGTGGAATGCTCGGCATGCCGCGGCGGGTCTACACCTATCCCCCGGGACTTGGCCTCGAGCTTCCGAACCAGCTCTCGACGATCGGCGCCTTCATCGTCGCGCTCGCGCTCGCCTTGTTCATATTCAACGGCATTTTCTCGCTGTACCGTGGCGTTGTCGCGCCTTCCAATCCGTGGGGCGCCGCAACGCTCGAATGGGCAACCAGCTCGCCTCCGCCGGTCTATAATTTCGAGCACATCCCTGTCGTCGAGAGCAGCACGCCACTTTGGGACAGCAATGGCGAACTTCCGGTCGCCAGCGGGCTCCGCGTTGATGAGAAGGAGATGCTGCTGACGACGGTAGTCGCCGCAACGCCCGATGTGCGTGAACCCGTCCCGGAACCCAGCCTGTGGCCCTTCATCGCCGCTTGTGCAGTGGGGATCGTGTTCGTTTGCTCGATCTTCTCCCCGTGGTCAGTGCCGTTCGGCCTGATCCCCTGCGGCATCGCGCTCACCGCGTGGTTCTGGCCCAAGGACATGAAGCGCCAGCCGGAGCCGGTCATCTCATGATCCTGGAGCCGCGCTTCACCGACGATCTTTCGGATCTCCCGACGTCCAAGTTCGGTTCGAGCAGCCTCACCTGGTGGGGTATCATCGGGTACATGGTGATCGAAGGCATGGGCTTCGCGCTCATGTTCTTCACCTACTTCTTCCTGATGGGACATGAGCAGGGATGGCCGCCCGAGGGCCGCCTCCCTCCCGATGTCCTCGCGGGGACAATCTTCACGGTCGTCATCCTGCTGAGCGAAATCCCCAACACGGCCATCAAGAAAGCAGCCCGCGCCGGCGATGTAGCATCCATACGCCTGCTGATGCCGGTCATGGTCGCCGTCGGCCTCCTCCTGCTGGTCATTCGCGGCTTCGAGTTCAACAGCCTCAACTGCCTGTGGAGCGACAACGCTTACGCGTCGGTCATCTGGACGATCCTGATTCTTCATACCGCGCATATCGGCACCGACTGGGCGGACACGATCGTGCTTTGGGCGCTGATCCGGACACCGCTCGCCTATGAGGTCCGCCGGCAAGTCGATGTGGACGAGAACAGCTTGTACTGGCGGTACGTCTGGCTGCTTTGGCTACCGATCTATCTTCTGATCTATTGGGTGCCGCGGCTGTGAAGACCGAGCGCATCCGTGACCGCTTCATGCCATGGGCGGGGTTGGCGCTGGGGACATTCGGCGCGGGACTCGCGCATCAGCTCGGGGCCGATGCGACATTCCAGGATTGCCGGGTCGGCTCGCCGCTCATCGTGATCGTCGGAGCAATCGTCGGCCTCATTCTGATCGGGGTGGGTGCGCTGGGATCGTGGCGGGTATACAATGCTGACGGGGAAGGTCCGTCGAGACGCATGATCGCCATCGTGTCGCTGATGGCCTGCGCAATTTATGCGGTTGCGGTGATCCTGCCGTTCATCGCCGCGCTGGTGATCCCGAGGTGCTGGGAATGAGCGGAGCCCAGCACCATGCGGAATCGCTCGGTTGGACGCTGAGCCCGGACCTGCTCCTGCCGCTCGGCCTCGCGCTCATCGTCTATCTCGCCGGCTGGGCGCGCCTGTCGAGGCGAGCGTCGACGCCAGTGCGCCCCGCCCTGTTCCTGTCCGGCTGGACCGTCCTCACGCTCGCGCTCGTCTCCCCGTTGCACGAGGCGGGCGAGCGCAGCTTCACAATGCACATGATCGAGCATGAGCTGATCATGCTTCCGGCGGCGCTGCTGCTCGCCTCTTCCGGAGCCGGCGGAGTGCTTGCCTGGGGCCTGCCGCGACCCTTGCGGCTTGCACTTGGCGGGGGCTGGAAGTCGCCGCTCCAGACCTCGTGGCGCCGCCTGACCGAGCCGGTCACCGCCACCGCGATCCAGGGCGCCGTCATGTGGGCGTGGCACGCGCCGCCACTGTTCGACCGCGCACTCGACAGTTTCGGTTGGCACATCGCGCAGCACGCCTGCTTCTTCGTCAGCTCGCTCCTGTTCTGGTGGGCGATGCTTCACCCTCGCGAGCGCGGCTCGCGCTACGGCGTATCGGCGGCCTGCCTGTTCGCGACCTCGCTCATTGGCGGTGCGTTGGGCGCGCTGATGAGCTTCTCTTCGTCACCCTGGTACGCCGACTATGCGGCGATGGGCATGACCGGCATCGGGCTCGATCCGGTGAATGATCAGCGGCTCGCCGGTCTGATCATGTGGATTCCGGGCGGCCTCGTCCACGGCGCCGCCGCGCTCACGATGTTCTACAAATGGCTGAAGTCAGCGGAGGGAGGCGCGAATGCGATCTCTGTCCGTTAGAAGCAAAGTTGGCATCGCCGCAGGCGTGGTGATCCTCATCG
>JBQCCG010000269.1:0-9534 GCA_051962455.1 Sphingomicrobium sp.
CGCCTCCATCGGATTGAGCCGGAACGACAGGAGCACGGCCTTCTTCAGCCATTGGTGGACGGTCCACTCGCCGTCCTGCTTCTCCGCGATCCGCGCCTCACCGCTATCAAGCTCGGCGATTGCGGCATCCACCGCCTGCCGCACCTCGCCTTTCGTGGCCGCGCCGATCGCGTCGCGTTCTTCCCACGCGCGATCGATTACGCCCTGCAGGTCACCCGTCATTCTCGTCCCCCAAAATCGATGCGAGCCATTCGCCGATGTCGGCTACCCGAACATCGACGACGGTCTCGTCATAATCGCGGCCAGCCTGCTCGGAGCCATTGTCGACCCAGATCGTAGTCATCCCGAGTTGCTTCGCCGGCGCAAGGTTCTTGACCATGTCGTCCGCGAGCAACGCATGGGCCGGATCGATCCCGAAGCGATCGCACAGCAAGGCATAGCCGTGCGGATCCGGCTTGGGCCTGAGGTCGCTCGCGTGAATATCGTGCAGATCGTCGAAATGGTGCTGGACCCCGATCGCCTGAAGCACGCGCCGCGCATAGGGCGCGTCGCCGTTGGTGAAAACGAACCTGCGTCCGGGCAGTCGCGGAAGAAGGCGGGCGAGCCGCTCGTCCGCCTGAACCCGGTCAAGCGGGACGTCATGGACATCCTCCAGAAAATCATGAGGATCCACGTCATGCTCTTTCATCAGTCCAGCGAGCGTAGTGCCGTGCGCATGGAAATGCGCCTTCTGGACGCGCTTTGCCTCTTGCGGATCGCAGCCCAAAAGGCGTTGGATATAGGCGCCCATTCGCTCGTCGATGAGGGAGAAAAGGCCGGTTGAGGCGGGGTACAGGCAATTGTCGAGATCGAAGATCCAATCGCGTATGTGGCTGAAGCGGCTGTCCATGAACGAAGGAGCGCCTACCCGCTTAGAGGGCTTAAGCAAATTGAAAGGAATCGTAAACCATAGTCATTGCTGGGAAGCCGTGCGTTTTCAACGGCTTATGCGGAGGAAGGTCATGAACGGTCGGCTTCTTGGGACCAGCGCCTGCATGCTGGCCATGGCTTTTGGCCTGAGCGCCTGCGGCGGCGGGGGCGGCATCTCGAACATTCCGACTCCGACTCCGACGCCCACTCCCACCCCGACTCCGACGCCAACCCCTACCCCGACTCCGACCCCCACCCCGACTCCGGGGACGAAATACAACACCGCCGAATATCAGGCCTCGCAATATTCGGTCGTTTCCAATGCGATCGCGGCCTATAACGCCGGCGCGACGGGGCTCGGCATCAAGATCGGTATCGTCGACACCGGCATCAATCCGAACCTCGACGAGTTTACGGGCCGGATCGACCCGGCGAGCGGGGATGTCGCCGGGACTCGCGGGGTGAGCGACAGCGATGGTCACGGCACTGCTGTCAGCGCGGTCGCCGCGGCTGCGCGCAACAACCAGAACACGATGGGCGTCGCGTTCAACGCGACGATCGTCAGCGAGCGCGCGGATACGCCGGGGTCGTGCACCACCGGCGGCACCAAGGATACATGCCAATTCGACGACACGGCCATCGCGGCCGGAATCGATGCGGCGCGAATGGCGGGCGCGAGAGTCATCAATCTGTCGCTTGGCGGGTCGACGCCCGGCAGCACCCTTCTCGCGGCCATGCAGCGCGCGGTCAATGCTGGCATTGTCCTAGTCATCGCGGCGGGCAATGATAGTACGGCGAATCCCGATCCATTTGCGTTGACGCCGGCACAGCAGTTTCCAGGTTCGGTAATCATCGCCGGTTCGGTCGGGGTCGACAACGGCTCGGGCGGCATCAACGCCAACCAGATCTCGACCTTCTCGGACAAGGCTGGGACCGGCGCACAATATTATCTTACGGCGCTCGGCTATCATGATCGCGCGCCCGACAACACCGGCACGCAATATCTGTGGGACGGCACCAGCTTCTCAACTCCGACGATCGCTGGAGCGGTCGCCCTGATGGCCCAGGCATTCCCGAACCTCACCGGCCAGCAGATCGTCCAGATCCTGTTCAACAGTGCCGACGATCTCGGCGCCACCGGAGTGGACCCGGTTTACGGTCATGGCCGGCTGGACATTGCGAAGGCGTTTCAGCCGCAGGGAACGATGAGTCTGGCCGGCAGCAAGACGCCCGTCACCGGCAGCGTCGGCGATCTTCCCGCCGTTGCCGGCGACGCGGGAACCAAGCAGTCGTTGGGCGCCATCGTCCTTGACGGCTACAACCGTGCATACGTTCTCAACCTCGCGCAGATGTTGCGCCGCGCCGACACCGATCATCCGCTGTCGCGCGCGCTGCAGAACGATATCCAGGTCGGCGGTGCGCAGGCCGGTCCGGTCAGCATCGCTATGAGCGTGCAGCGCAATCACAATGTCGCGGAGGGCTTCACGCTCGGAAACGTGCAGGTCGGGCCCGAGGATTTGCGCAAGTCGCGCCTGATCGCCGGGTCGGCGGTCGCTCGGATCGACAACAATACCGCGGTCGCCCTAGGATTCTCCGAAGGAGCGAAGGAGATGGAACGGCGGCTGACCGGGGCATCGGCGGGCTCGTTCCTCATCGCCAGCGACATTGCCGGCAATCCAGGCTTTGCGGCGAAGCGCAACAGCAGCATGGCCGTAAGGCACCAATTCGGTCACACAGGGATCACCGTTTCGACCGAAGGCGGCGATGTCTGGCAGGACATCCAGACAAGCCAGACGGGCTCGCCTTACCGGTTCACCACCATTGCCGCAGACCAGACCCTCGGCAGCAACTGGCTGTCGGTCGGCGTCAGCCGTCTGGATGAGAAGGACTCGCTTCTTGGCGGCCGCATGTCGGCCCTGCTGGGTGGTGGGGGCGGCGCGAGAACCACCTTCATCGATGCCGAAGCCCGCCACAATTTCGGCGGCGGGGTGTTCGGCACCATCGCTACGCGGCACGGCTGGACCGATTTCGCCGGAGGCAGATTCCAGACCGGCGCCTATTCGTTCGACCTCACCAAAGCCGGAATTCTGTCGAAGCATGACTCGCTTGGATTCCGCCTGGCGCAGCCGCTGCGGGTGGAGAGTGGCGGATTGGCGATGATGCTGCCGACGTCGTACGACTATATGACCGGGGCGGTGACCGACACGCTGAGCCAGATGTCGCTCACGCCCAGCGGGCGCGAGCTCGACGCGGAGCTCAGCTACGGTTCAAGCCTGCTCGGCGGCAATGCGTGGCTTGGCGGCAATCTCTATTACCGGCGGCAGCCGGGGCATATCGCGAGCCTGCCCGACGACGGGGGCGCGGCGATCCGCTTCAGTCTCGCTTTTTAGCGGGGGCTCAACCGCTCCGCCTGAAGCGCGGGATCAGCATGCCGACGCCTGAACGGTAACGCCGGTAGTCGTCGCCGAACACGCCGGTGAGGTCATGCTCTTCGTAGCGGATCGCGATCAGCATGTAGATGGAGAAGCCGATCGCCAGCAGCAGGTGGCCCGCGGTCATGTGCGGAGTCGCCCAGAAAGCGAGGAAGAAACCCGCGTACAGCGGGTGCGCCACGAAGCGGTAGAAGAGCGGCTGACGGAGCTGAGGCGCGGCCGCGTCCTGGCCGCGAAGGTTCAGCCACGCCTGCTGGAGCCCAAACAATTCGAAATGGTTGATCAGGAAGGTCGTGATCAGCACGATTCCGAACCCGCCCCAGAACAGCGCCCACAGAATCATGCTGAGCCAGCCCATGCCCGGCGCGACTTGCCAGATCGTGCGGTCGAACGGCTGCCAGAAGCGGAACAGGATCAGGAGCGCGATGCTCGCGAACAGCACGTAGACGCTGCGCTCGGTCGCCGGCGGGATGAACCGTGTCCAGGCACGCTTGAATGCGGGACGGGCCATGATGCTGTGCTGGAGACCGAACAGCGCGATGAGCGCGACATCGATGATCAGCTTGGGGGTGCGCGGCAGCGAAGAAAGCGGCGCGTCGACGGTCTTGGGGACCGGCAAGTTGCCGACGAATGCAATCAGATAGAGGAAGGTCGCGAAAAAGATCGCGTAGCACACGATCGCAAAAAGCAGGTTCATTGTGCGTGTCATGCCGATTTCCCCTTTCCGCTGGAGTGAATCCTATCGGCGGTTCTCCCGAGTTACGTATTCGACCATGGTCATCGGCGCCTCGCACGTGCCGATATGGCGAAAGACGGCCATGTAAATCGTGCCTGTCGGCAGCTCGGTCAGCTTCCTCGGCGCAAGCTTCTGCCCGTGATAAATGCTGCCCGTATCGGCGACATAGCTCCTCGTCGGAGAGCATCGCGGGTCCGACATGGCGGCTCGCAACGTTGGCGCGGCCTGCTTCATTTGAGCACGAGGATTGTCTCCGGCGGTGGCCGGAACAGCTAGAGTCAGGACGACGAAGGCCGCAATGAGGCGCATTGGCTCACCTCCTGTGCGGAGGTGGAAATACCACCTTCAGCTCAGACGGTGAAGCTTTCTCCGCAGCCGCACGCACCCTTGGCGTTCGGGTTGTCGAACACGAAGCCGGCGGCGAAATCGTCCTCGCGCCAGTCCATGACCGATCCGACGAGGTAGAGAACTGACGCTCCGTCGACGTAGAAAGCGCCGCCCGGTGTCTCGATCTTTTCGTCGAACGGCTGCTCCTCGGTCACATAGTCGACCGAGTAAGCGAGGCCCGAGCAGCCGCGGCGCGGAGTCGACAGCTTGACGCCGATCGCACCATCCGGGGCTTTGGCCATCAGCTCGGTGATGCGGGCCTCGGCCGCCGAGGTGAGGATGATCGCCGCCGGGCGCGCGCGCACTTTGCTTTCCTTGTTCACAGCATCCCCAATTCGAGCCGGGCCTCGTCGCTCATCTTCGATGGATCCCATGGCGGATCCCAGACGAGGTTGACCACGGCATCGCGGATTCCCGGCACCGACAGCACGCGAAGCTCGACCTCGTTCGGAAGCGATTCCGCGACCGGACAATGCGGCGTCGTCAGCGTCATGGTGATGGTCGCGTCACCATCCTCGCTGATGTCGACGTCGTAGATGAGTCCCAGCTCGTAGATGTCGACCGGGATCTCGGGATCGTAGACCGACTTCAGCACCTCGACGACGGCGGCCTGCAAGTCGCTTCCGGCGCCCCCGTTCGATTCTTCCTGTGCTTCTCCCGCGAGGAAGCCCGCGAGATAATCCTTCTTGCGTTCGAACGTGTCGGCAACCCGCGCACGTGGCGGCGGGGCGACCGAGTCGACGTTTTCGGTTTCGATCTTCCGTTCCTCGTTCATACGCCGAAGACCCGCTTCACTTGCTCGATTCCCTTGACCAACGCTTCAATGTCCGAGCTGTCGCTGTGGGCGGCGAAGCTCGCGCGCGCGGTCGCCTCGACTCCAAGCCAGCGCATCAAAGGCTGAGCGCAATGGTGACCGGCGCGCACGGCGACGCCCGCATCGTCCAATATGGTGGCGGTGTCGTGCGGATGAACCCCGTCGACGTTGAAGCTGACGATCCCCGCACTGTCCTCGGGGCCGTAGATCGTGACACCATTCATGCGCCGGAGAGCCTCTCGGGTTTCGGCGACCAGCGCACATTCGTGCGCGTGGATCGCATCGAGCGAGAGCTGCTCGACCCAGTCGACGGCTGCATGCAGTCCAATCGCGCCGACGATGTGCGGGGTCCCTGCCTCGAACCGCGTGGGAGGGTCGAGGAAGCTTGTCTCCTCGAACGTGACCTTCTCGATCATCGCGCCGCCGCCCTGCCACGGGGGCATTTGCGCAAGCAGCTCCGCGCGGCCCCACAGGCAGCCGATTCCGGTCGGGCCGTAGAGCTTGTGCGCGGAAAAGGCATAGAAATCCGCGCCGATCGCTGCCACGTCGACCGGGAGCCGGGGCACGGCCTGGCACCCGTCGAGCAGCAACAGTGCGCCCTTGCTGTGCGCGATCTCCGCCGCGCGCTTCGCGTCGAGGATCGAGCCGAGCACGTTCGACACGTGAGCGAAGGCGACGATGCGATGCTCTTCTGTGAGCATCCGCTCGGCGGCGACGAGGTCGATCTGCCCGTCGGGAGTCAGCGGCACCACATCGATCTCGTACCCGGCGAGTTGCCACGGAACGATGTTGCTGTGATGCTCGAGTTGGGAGAGGAGGACCCGGTTGCGGCCGTTCTTGGGAAGCACTCGCGCGACCAGATTGATCGCCTCGGTCGCGCCGCGGGTGAAAATAAGCTCATTGGGTTTGCCGCCGATCAAGTTCGACGAGGCGGCGCGAGACTTCTCATAGGCGTCCGTCATGCTCGCGGAGCGCTCGTAAACGCCGCGGTGAACGGTCGCGTAATCGCGCGAATAAGCCTCGGTAATCGCGTCGATGACTTGCCTTGGCTTCTGCGCAGTCGCGGCGCTGTCGAGATAATGCCAAGGCCCGAGCGCCGGGAACTGGTCGCGGACCGACAGCAGCGAATTCCTCCCCGGAACGGGGAGGTGGCAGGCCCGCGAAGCGGCACTGACGGAGGGGGCCCCCTCCACCACTTCGCTGGCGCTCGTGGTCCCCCTCCCCGTTCCGGGGAGGATTTGATTGGTCGCGTTCACTGCCGCTCCTCCCTGTTGCGAAGCAATGCGGAGGTGGCAGGCCGCCTTAGCGGACTGACGGAGGGGCCAGCCCCTCCACCACTCAGCTGCGCTGAGCGGTCCCCCTCCCCACCGGCTTCACCGGCAGGGAGGAGCGAGACGTTGCGCAATGCACCGCGCGAGGCTTCGCGGATTGCGTTCGGCTCGCGCGCGCTGTCCCACAGGCCCATGACGAATCCTTCGAGCAGCAGCGCGCGGGCGCTCGCCGGATCAAGGCCGCGGCTTTCGGCGTAGAACAATTGCATGGCATCGAGCTCGCCGACGCTGGCGCCATGGGCGCATTTCACGTCGTCGGCGAAAATCTCGAGCTCGGGCTTGGAGTTCGCGGTCGCGCCGCGGTCGAGAAGCATCGCCTTCATCGACTGCTCAGCGTCCGTCTGCTGAGCGCCGCGGGCGACCTCGACCTTGCCGAGGTAAGAACCCACGGCCTTTCCGTTGAGGACCGAGCGGACGACTTGCCGCGAACGTCCACCGACGCCGAGATGCTTGACGTTGGTGACGATCTCATTCGTCGACATGCCGGTGCCGATGTTCGCACCGTACAGCTCGAATTCGGCGCCCTCCTCCAGGCTGACCTCGAGCTCGATCCGGCCGTAAATCCGCGCGGTGTTGAGGGCGAAGATACGCGCCTTCGCTCCTGCTTCGAGCGCCAGCTGCACGCGGCGCAGCTGCACGTCGTCGGGGCCCGGAAGCCAGACATCCTCCAGGCTCTCGCCCGCGCCGACGGTGAGCGTCACCGGCTCGGCGAACTGCTCCCAGACGGGCTTCAGCGCCTCGAGGTCGGCGTAGCGCCACTCCTCCTGCTTGTGGGTCGGGAACGGGGCGGTCATGCGCGTCTCTTCATCAGGCGACGAAGCATCTTGTCGCGCTGCCGTTGCCGCTCGGGGGCCATGAAGCCGTAGACGGAATCCAAAGCGAGGAGCGCAGCGCAGCCGACCGCGGCGATGTCCGCCGCATTCCCGGTGTCGATGAAGAAACTCAGCGCCAGGTCGATGATCGCGATGATTCCGATTAGGAACACCAGCAGCGCGGTGTCGGCGACCGCGCGCCCCGGCTTGCCGCCGGCCGCGGCGGCCGCGAACATGATCGCGATGCAGCCGAGGACAAGGATGAACGGCGTCACGCCTCCGCCTCCGCATAGCCTTCGCGCTCGAGTTCGCGGGCGAGCTCTGGGCCGCCTGAACGAACGATCTCGCCGGCCTGCAGCACGTGCACCCGGTCCGGCTCCACATGATCGAGCAGCCGCTGATAGTGGGTGATCAGAAGCACGCCCTTGTCGGGTGCTCGCATGATTCGGTTGATGCCCGCGCCGACCGCCTTCAGCGCATCGATGTCGAGGCCGCTGTCGGTCTCGTCGAGTACGGCGAATTTCGGCTGCATGATGCCCATCTGGACCATCTCGGCGCGCTTCTTCTCGCCGCCCGAAAAGCCGACGTTGACCGGCCGCTTGAGCATCTCGGCGTCCATCCCGAGCAGCTGCGCCTGAGTCTTCGCCAGCTTGATGAATTCGCCGGCCGACAGCTCGGCTTCGCCGCGAGCGCGCCGCTGCGCATTGAGGCTCTCGCGGAGGAATTGCAGGTAGGAGATTCCGGGAATCTCGACCGGATATTGGAAGCCGAGGAACAACCCCGCCGCGGCGCGCTCGTGCGGTTCGAGGGCGAGGAGGTCCATTCCCCTCCCTGGAAGGGAGGGGTTAGGGGTGGGTGCGGAGCGCAGCTCCGCGTCGGCCATCGAGGCCGCCGCTGCACTACCCACCCCCGGCCCCTCCCTTCCAGGGAGGGGAGAGAAAGTGACCGTCCCCTCGGTCACCTCGTAGCCGGGCCGCCCGGCGAGCACGTAGGCCAGCGTCGACTTGCCCGAGCCGTTGGGACCCATGATCGCGTGCACCTCGCCCGCGGGGACGTGGAGCGACACGCCGTTGAGGATCGGCTTGCCGGCGACGGTCGCGTGGAGGCCGGAGATATCGAGCATTAGCGCGCAGTCTCCTTGCCGCCTGCCGGGCAGTTGAAGAGGAAGTAGCGGCGCATCGAATCCATTGCGTCGTCGCGGATACCTTCGAGCAACCGTTTGTCGTTGAGCGCCTTCTGGCGGTCGTCGATCGCGGCGGCCTGGAGATCGAGCTGCTTTTGCGTCTGTTTGATTTCGGCGGGCTTGAGGTCGGTCGCTTCGCGCAGCGCCCGCTGCTGATCGGCAAGCGCGAGCCGGTCAGCGACGATCCCCGCCTGCTCCTGGTAGGCATCGAGCAGGAACGCGCTCCGCCGCGCGGCCTCGCCGGCGAAGGCGGGATTCGCCGCCTGGCGGTCGCACCGCGCCACCGCCTGGTCGAGCGCGTCGAGATCGGCCGACGCCGCGGCGAGGAAGAGAAGCGGGATCATTTCGACGGCGCTCCTTGCGCAGCTTTCACGCGGGTTGCGGCGAGACCTTTGAAGAGCTCAAGCCGCCGATCAAAAACGCAAGTCGTCATTGTGCCGCTGGCTTTCACGGCAAGCTTATCTTTCTCGGTTTCAGACACCGTTGGATCATCGAGACGAGAGGTCATGGGCCGCATTCTCTTGGCGCAATCTGACATTGCCTCGCATGCAAGAGCATCGAGTTGAGGATCGCCGGTCGAGCTGATCGTCCTGCAATTATCTGCGCCACCGCTTGGATCGATACTGGCACTCCAGTGCTTGAGCTGATCGTTCATGTTCCGAACTTCTTGCTCAATTTGAACTTGAGTGTCCGGTACGGAGGGCTCTGCATTCTGCGCGAGCATTGACGCGGCGATTACCAGTCCAATCACCCGACACTCCCCTCAAGACTGATCCCCAGCAGCTTCTGCGCCTCGACCGCGAATTCCATCGGCAGCTGCTTCAGCACCTCGCGGGCGAAGCCGTTGACGATGAGCGCCACCGCCGCTTCCTGATCGAGCCCGCGGCTCATCGCGTAGAAAAGCTGGTCCTCGCTGATCTTCGACGTCGT
>JBQCCG010000270.1:0-4312 GCA_051962455.1 Sphingomicrobium sp.
CGCTCCGCCAAGGCCGGGGAGGCCAGCGCCTCCCCCGCCCAGCCCCGGCATTCCGCCGGGAGGGAGCGCGCCCGGGGGGGCAAGTCCGCCGAGCGCGCCCTCAAGGCCACCCTTGTTGAACATCGCAGCCAGCTTGCCGAAACCGCCCATCTTCTTGAGCCGCTTCATCGCGGTCGACATTTCCTGATGCATCTTCAGGAGCTTGTTGATCTCCTGGACCGTCGTTCCGCTGCCCTTGGCGACGCGGATTTTCCGCTTGGCATTGATAATTTCGGGTTTCGCCCGCTCCTTCGCCGTCATCGACGACAGCATCGCTTCCATGTGGACCAGCGCCTTGCTGTTCTGCGCCTGATCCATCGCGCCCTTCATGCCCTTTAGACCGGGCATCATTCCGGCGAGCGCGCCGAGGCCGCCCATGCGCTGCATCTGGCGAAGCTGGGCCCAGAGGTCGTCGAGGTCGAACTTGCCCTTGGCCATCTTGGCCGCGAGCTTCTCCGCTTCCTCGACCTGGATGGTTTCCGCCGCGCGCTCGACCAGGCTGACCACGTCGCCCATGCCGAGGATTCGGCCCGCGACTCGCTCCGGATGGAACGCCTCGAGCTTGTCGAGCGCCTCGCCGACGCCGGCAAACTTGATCGGCTTGCCAGTGACCGCGCGCATCGAAAGCGCCGCGCCGCCGCGCGCATCGCCGTCCATCCGGGTCAGGATCACGCCCGAGAGATCGACCTCCCCGGCAAAGCCCTTGGCGACGTTGACGGCGTCCTGGCCCGTCAGCGCATCGACAACGAGAAGCGTCTCGGTCGGGTTCGACGCTGCCGCGACCGCCTTCATCTCGCCCATGAGCTGATCGTCGACGTGGAGACGCCCGGCCGTGTCGAGCAACACTATGTCATAGCCCTGGAGCTTCGCCGAATTGAGCGCGCGCCTCGCAATGTCGACCGGCTGCTGTCCGGCGACGATCGGCAGCGTATCGACGTTGGCCTGGCGGCCGAGCACCGCCAGCTGTTCCTGCGCGGCGGGGCGGGCCACGTCGAGCGACGCCATCAGCACCTTCTTGCGCTCGCGCTCGGTCAGGCGCTTGGCAAGTTTGGCGGTCGTGGTCGTCTTGCCCGAGCCCTGCAGGCCGACCATCATGATCACGGCTGGCGGATTGACCGCAAGGTCGAGCTCGGCGGTATCCGCGCCGAGAGTCTCGACCAGCTGATCGTGGACGATCTTGACCACCATCTGACCCGGCGTGACCGAGCGCAGAACCTCCTGCCCGACCGCCTTCTCCGTGGCCTGCTCGACGAAGTCGCGGGCGACGGGGAGCGCTACATCGGCCTCGAGCAGCGCGACGCGCACCTCGCGCATGGCGGCACGCACGTCGCTCTCCGTGAGCGCACCGCGCCCGCGAAGCCGGTCAAAAACGCTGCCGAGCCGATCGCTCAACGTGTCGAACATTCAGATCCTTTCATTTCCTCCCCTCGATTTCGAGGGGAGGGGAACCATGCGCAGCATGGTGGAGGGGCTACTTGGGCTTCCAATATAGGGCCCCTCCACCGCTCTTCGAGCGGTCCCCCTCCCCTGCAAATGCAGGGGAGGATGCAAACGCAATTTGAGCCGGCGAACGAAACCTCGTCAGCCGGCTTGCACCCTTGGGCGCTCAACATCGATGTATGTCCGTTAAGACGGTGGCGCCGGGTAGTCGAAAGTGCGGGCGGAATCAACAGACGACCGTCACCCCCGCAAAAGCGGGGGTCCCGCTTATTCCATGGGCGACAGATCAAGGCAGCGGGATTCCCGCTTTCGCGGGAATGACGGGATCGACTACCCCAGCCGCGGCTTTCCCTTCGGCTTGCGCGGCCGCCCGCCGCCACCAGGACCGCCGCGAGGCTTGTCCGGGCCGTCCCCGCGCGGCGGGCGTCCGCCTCGCCGATGGCCCTCGGCCGGACCCCGCGGCGGGCCCCTGCGGTCCCGCTCCGGAACGCGATCGAGCGGCCGGGACTGCTGCATCTGCTGCCGAGGGCCGACCGCATAACCCTCCTTCAGCAGCTGGGTGAACGCCGAACGGGTCGTCTCCGCGATCTGGTCCTGAAGCTCTTTGGGCAGATCGGCGAAGGTGACGTTCGGATGGATCGCCTGGACGTCGCGCAGCAGCTGGTTGGGTAGGCCGCCCGACGCGCGCTTCAGCGCCGCGACCCCCTCGAGCACGGCGCCGAATATGATCGATTGCATGACGTCACTCGCCGCTCTCGCCATCTCAGTTTCATCCTCACTTGTGGACTTGCGCCGAGCCGCTCCCTAAGTCCGCGCCCGATGCGGCGGCACTTCCACAAGATGCATGGGCTTGGCAACGATTTCGTGATCGTCGACGCGCGTGATGAGCCGTTCGAGGCCACTGCGGAAGTTGCGCGCGCGATCTCCGACCGCCGCACAGGCATCGGATGCGACCAATTGATCGTGCTCGAGCCCAGCGACCGTGCAGACCTGGAGATGCGTATCTGGAACAGCGACGGAGGTGAGGTCGAAGCCTGCGGCAATGCCACTCGCTGCGTGGTCCAGCTGACCGGAGCAACGACAATCGACAGCGCCGGCGGCCTGCTCGAAGGCGAAAATCTCGGGGCAGAAGTGGAGGTCAGCATCGGGGAGCCGCGGTTCGGCTGGGACGAGATCCCCCTCGCCTATCCGATGGATACGGCGGCTCTGCCGATGGCCTGGGGGCGCCTCGAACATCCGATGGCGCTCAATGTCGGCAATCCGCATGTCGTCTTCTTCGTTGACAATCCGCTGGACATTGACCTGCATGAGCTCGGTCCGCGCATTGAGCAGGATGCCGCTTTTCCCGAGCGCATCAACGTCAACGTGGCGCAGATCGCCGGCAGCGATATCTACCTGAAGACCTGGGAGCGCGGCGCGGGCCTGACGCTCGCGTGCGGGACGGGCGCCTGCGCCACTGCGGTCGCGGCGATCAAATCGAAACGCGCGACTTCTCCTGTGAAAGTGTCGATGCCGGGCGGATTGCTGTCAGTGAGCTGGGTCTCAGGCGAGCCCATCCGAATGCGCGGCGCCGCCACTCATGTGTTCTCCGGCGAGCTCGACCTGGAGGCGCTGCAATGAGCATCGAGACCGTGACTCTCGGCTGCCGCCTCAACTTCGCCGAGAGTGAGACCATCGCCCCGACTGCGCCGGCAGGCGAAGACTGGATCGTCGTCAACAGCTGTGCGGTCACCAACGAAGCCGTGCGGCATTCGCGGCAGGCGATTCGCCGCGCGCACCGCCGCCGCCCCTCCGCAAAAATCCTCGTCACCGGTTGTGCTGCAGAGCTCGATCCCACGATGTTCGAGACGATGCCGGAGGTCTCGCGAGTCCTGGGGAACGCCGAGAAGCTGAGACTCTTCCGTCATCCCGGACTTGATCCGGGACCCGCCTCTTCTTTGACCGGCGAAAGGAAGGCGGATCCCCGCTTTCGCGGGGATGACGAAAACAATGACGTCAAGACGTCAGCAGTCGCGCCAGCGGGGTTCCAGGGCCACGTGCGGAGCTTCGTCGCGGTCCAGACGGGCTGCGATCATCGCTGTACATTCTGCTCGATCTGGCACGCCCGTGGACCGAGCATCTCCCTGCCATTCGAATTGATCCGCGATGCGACCGCCCGCGAGATCGATCGCGGCGCCAAGGAGATCGTGCTGACCGGCGTCGACATCACCGATTACGCAGGTGGCCTCGGAACGCTGTGCGAGCGTTTGTTCACGGCCGAGCCGCGCCTTCAGCGGCTTCGCCTTTCGTCGCTCGACGGCATCGAAATGGACGAGCCGTTGTTTGAGCTGATCGCCGGCGAGCCGCGACTGATGCCGCATTTCCACCTGTCGCTGCAGGCCGGTGACGACATGATCCTGAAGCGGATGAAGCGCCGCCACAGCCGCGCGGACGCGCTGCGCACTGTGGAGCGCATCAAGACTTCCCGTCCTGACGCAACAATCGGCGCAGACCTTATCGCCGGATTTCCCACCGAAACTGAAGAGATGGCAATCAATTCACTGAAACTGCTGGATGACTGTGACATTGTGGCCGCGCACATCTTTCCATTCTCCCCGCGGCCCAAGACGCCCGCGGCGCGCATGCCGCAGCTCCCGCGAGAGATAGTAAAGGCGCGCGCTGCCCGATTGCGCGAAGCGGCTGCCAAGCGCCGCTCGGATTGGCTCGATCGCATTATCGGCACGAACCAGCCGGTCCTGGTCGAGAATAATGGCAAGGGCCATGCCGACAATTTCGCGCCGGTGAGCATTCCCGCTTCTCCCCGTGGACAGATCGGCCTCGCGAAGATCGTTGG
>JBQCCG010000271.1:0-47902 GCA_051962455.1 Sphingomicrobium sp.
CCACCGCCGGCCGGGTCGCCTCATATTGCTGGTATTCGGAGACTTCCTCCCGCTGGTCGCTGGTCAGGTTCGCTTCCCACTGCGCCTCGGGGTCGGGTCCCATGTCGCCGAAGGAGGCAAGCTGCCCCTGCTCGATCTCGCTGGCGATCTGCTGCAGCAGCGGCCTCGCCGAGAGGTTGAGCATCCAGTCCGGGGCCCAGGCGAGCTTGGCCTTGTCGGTCCCGGCGAGCGCGGTCCGGAGAACCGAACGTTCGCCGTGGATATGGGCGGTGATCAACGTGTCCCTGCCGTCGCTTTGCGGGGCGAAGTCGAGCTCGGCGGTCGCGCCTTTCTGGCCGTTGAACGACAGAGTGACGAGCAGCTGCTGGTCCGGCGTGCGATCGACTTTGACCGCGTAGGGCATCGGCGTGCCGCCGTCGAAGAATGTCGTGCCGCTCGGCGGGACGTTGTCGAGCGCGGCCTCGACGGCGGCGTAGGTGTCGCGCGGGTTCTTGTGGACGAGCTGCTCGGCGTCGCGGCCATAGATGCTTCCGGCGAGATAGCCGGCGGCGAGGAGGATCGGGCCGAGCAGAAACTTCAGCATCGCCGCGGATTAAACCAGCGCGGCTAAGGAGTGGTTAGCAGCTCAACACCCCTCCCCCTCGATGGGGGAGGTTGGGAGGGGTGGCACCGCGCATAGAACTTCGCATCCTACATCACACCACCCATGTCGAAAATCGAACCATCACAAATGGTCCGATTTGCGACATCCTCCCCATCAAGGGGAGGGGGAGGCCTCTTCGCCCTCCACCCGCACCAGCAGCTGCCCTTCGGTGACCTGCTGCCCCGGAGCGGCGTTGAGCTCCGATACAACGCCGTCGAACGGCGCGGTCAGCGCGTGCTCCATCTTCATCGCTTCGAGCGTGAGCAAGCGTTGCCCCTTGGCAACCTTTTCGCCTTGAGAGACCTCGACTGCCGTCACCTTCCCCGGCATCGGCGCCTCTATCTCGCCGTCGTGGAGCCCGTGGGACGTGCCGGTACCGCGAGCCGCAAGCTTGAACTGGTACGCCTGCCCTTCGCTGAACACGACGACCCGCTCGCCGTCGGTGAAACCCGAGACTTCGGCTACGCCGGCGTCATCGGTCAGCTGGACGCTCTCGCCTTCGAGCGTCGCAGCTAGCCGGGGCGGAGCGTTGAGCCGAAAACCCTCGAGCGCCGGCAGCCCCGAGTCCTCCTCGGCGGCGAGGATCGCGACCGTCGCCGCAGCCCGGCGGACCTCTTCGCTAGGCGCGAAATCGGGAACGAGCTCCGCGAGATGCTTTTCGATGAAGCCGGTGTCGATCTTCGCCGCTTCGAAATCGCGGTCGGTGAGTGCGTTGAACAGAAAGGCCGCGTTGGTCCTGACCGGCCACACCTCGACGCCATCGAGCATCGCCGCGAGCTGGTCGATGGCCCCTTCCCTGTCCCCACCGGCACCGATCAGCTTGGCGATCATCGGATCGTAGAAGGGCGAGATTGCATCGCCTTCCTCGACTCCGGTTTCGATACGGCCCTCGTCGCCCAGATCGAAATGGTCGAGCTTGCCGACGCTCGGCAGAAAGCCCTTCGCTGGATCCTCCGCATATAGCCGCGCCTCGATTGCGTGGCCGGTGATGGTCAGCTCGTCCTGGCTCTTTGGAAGCGGCTCTCCCGAGGCGACGCGGAGCTGCCATTCGACCAGGTCCTGGCCGGTGATCTCCTCGGTGACTGGATGCTCGACCTGGAGGCGGGTGTTCATTTCCATGAACCAGATGCGGTCGGCGCGCAGGCCCGCGGAGGCGTCGGCGATGAACTCGATGGTCCCGGCGTTCTCGTACTTGACCGCCTTGGCCGCGCGCACCGCTGCGCCGCACACCGCCTCGCGCGTCTCCGTGTCCATGCCGGGCGCTGGCGCTTCCTCGATCACCTTCTGGTGGCGGCGCTGGAGCGAGCAGTCGCGTTCGAACAGATGGACGACATTGCCGTGGCTGTCGCCGAACACCTGAACCTCGATGTGGCGCGGCGAGCTGATGTATTTCTCGATCAGCACGCGGTCGTCGCCGAAGCTGCTCGCCGCCTCGCGCTTCGCGCTCTCGAGCGCGTCGTCGAACTGACCGGGCTCGTCGACGCGCCGCATGCCCTTGCCGCCGCCGCCCGCGACCGCCTTGATCAGCACCGGGTAACCGATCGCGTAGGCTTCCTGCTTGAGGCGCTTCGGGTCCTGGTCCTCGCCGAGATAGCCGGGCGTGACCGGCACCCCAGCCTCCATCATCAGCTTCTTGGCCGCATCCTTGAGGCCCATTGCGCGGATGCTGTCCGGCTTCGGCCCAACCCAGATCAGCCCGGCGTCGAGCACCGCCTGCGCGAAATCCGCATTCTCAGACAGGAAGCCGTAGCCGGGGTGAATCGCCTCCGCGCCCGTCTGCTTCGCTGCCTCGATGATCTTGTCGCCGCGCAAGTAGCTCTCGCGCGCCGGGCTCGGCCCGATATGCACCGCCTCGTCCGCCATGCGCACGTGCAGCGCCTTCGCGTCCGCGTCCGAATAAACCGCGACCGTGCGAATCCCGACGCGGCGCGCCGTTCGTATGACCCGGCACGCGATCTCTCCGCGATTGGCGATGAGAAGCGAGGTGATCACTGCGCGGGGCAGCCGGTAATCCGGGACGAGAAGGTCAGATTCATCGTCTTCCAGGCGCCGTTCTCACGCACCAAGTCGAAATGGTCGATCCCGCAATTGTAGACCTTGCCGCCGACGCGAACGACGAACGGCGCCCAGATCATCGCGGCATCGCCGTCGACCTCGATCGCGGGATCGCTGATCGTCTCCTGAAAGGCCATGTTCCCCATTCGCTGGGTGAATTGCGTCCAGCTTTCCGAATGGACGCCGCTACCCGTCGGGAGGGTTCCCGTCGCCGTGACCCGTCCGTCCGGATAGACCCATTTCAAGACTTCGGCCGCATTGCCTGTGTTGAACGCGGCGAGAAGCGCGTTGGCTGAGTTGAGCACCGCCTGCTCATTATCCGTCGGCGGCGGAAGGGCGCGCGCGGGCGGCAGCTTTCCGGTTGCGGTTTGAGCGGCGAGCAGGAGAAGAAGTGAAAGCATGATCGGCTACATCCTGAAGACGCCGAAGCGTGGGTGTTGTGGGATCGGCGCGTTCAGCGTTGCCGCAAACGCGAGGCCGAGCACATCCCGCGTCTGCACCGGGTCGATGATGCCGTCGTCCCACAGGCGTGCGGTGGCGTGCCAGGGGTTGCCCTCTTTCTCATATTCGTCGCGGATCGGCTGCTTGAACGCTTCCGCCTGCTCCGGCGTCCATTTGTCGGCGTCGCGGTGGACGGTGGCGAGGACGCTCGCCGCCTGCTCGCCGCCCATCACGCTGATGCGTGAGTTCGGCCAGGTGAATAGGAAGCGTGGGCTATAGGCGCGGCCGGACATGCCGTAATTGCCGGCGCCGAAACTGCCGCCGATGAGGATCGTGATCTTGGGCACGCTGGCGGTGGCGACCGCGGTGACCAGCTTGGCGCCGTGCTTGGCGATGCCCTCCGCCTCATACTTTCCGCCGACCATGAACCCCGAGATGTTCTGCAGGAACAGGAGCGGCGCGCGGCGCTGGCAGGCGAGCTCGATGAAATGCGCGCCCTTCAGGGCGCTTTCGCTGAACAGCACGCCGTTGTTGGCCAGGATCGCGACCGGCATTCCCCAGATGTGCGCGAAGCCGCAGACGAGGGTCGTGCCGTATTGCGGCTTGAACTCGAAGAACTCTGAAGCGTCCACGATCCGGGCGATCACCTCGTGCACGTCGTAGGGTGCGCGAACGTCCTCGGGGATGATTCCGTAGAGTTCTTCCGCGTCGAATAAAGGTGGGCGGGGTTCTCGCTGCGCGAGCTGGGCCCCGGCCTCCGCCGGGGAACCGAGGGTCGAGACGATGTCGCGGACGATCGTCAGCGCATGCTCGTCATTTTCGGCGAGATGGTCGACGACTCCGCTCTTCTTGGCATGGAGGTCGCCGCCGCCCAGGTCCTCGGCGCTGATCTCCTCGCCCGTCGCCGCCTTCACCAGCGGCGGCCCGCCGAGGAAGATCGTCCCCTGGTTGCGGACGATCACGCTCTCGTCGCTCATCGCCGGGACGTAGGCGCCGCCCGCGGTGCAGCTGCCCATGACGCAGGCGATCTGGGCGATGCCCTTCGAGCTCATCTGCGCCTGGTTGAAGAAGATGCGCCCGAAATGCTCGCGATCGGGGAAGACATCGGCCTGGTACGGCAGGTTGGCTCCGCCGCTGTCGACCAGATAGACGCACGGCAGGCGGTTCTGCTCGGCGATCTCCTGCGCGCGGAGATGCTTCTTGACCGTCATCGGATAGTAGGTGCCACCCTTCACCGTCGCGTCGTTGCAGACGATCATTACCTGCCGGCCCGACACTCGGCCGATTCCCGCAATGATGCCCGCGCCCGGCACTTCGCCGTCGTACATGTCGCAGGCGGCGAGCTGAGCGATTTCGAGAAACGGCGAGCCGGGATCGAGCAGCCGCTCGACGCGCTCCCTCGGAAGAAGCTTGCCCCGCGCGAGGTGCCGCTCACGATGCTTCTCCGAACCGCCCTTTGCCGCTTCGGCGACATCCGCGCGCAGCTTCGCTGCGAGCGCCCGATTGTGATCGGTACGGGAGCGGAACTCTTCGCTGTCCGTGGCGATTTTGCTGTCGATGCGCGGTGCGCTCATGCCGCCTTTATGTCCGTTGGTCGAAAAGCCGTGCCGCTCGACTAGCGGTTGCTTGCGTCATTGCAAAGCAGCCGTTCTAGGAACCGGGGGATACGCCTGGGAGAGGTCCACTCGATGAAAAAGCCGCTGCTTCTGATCTTCGCGTCCGCGCTCGCGCTCGGCGCCTGCCACGGAATGACTGGCAACAATGCGACCGAGCAAAAGCAGGGCACCGGAATCGGCATCGATCTGGCCTGGATGGACAAGAGCGTCGTTCCTGGCGACGACTTCTTCAGCTACGCCAACGGCACCTGGGTCAAGAACACGGCGATCCCCGCGGATCGTTCGCGAATCGGCGGCTTCTTCATCGCTGACCAATTGCGCGAAAAGAACACGCGCGCTTTGTTCGACTCCATTCTCAAGTCCAATCCGACGAGCGGCAACGACGCGCTGATCGCCAACTACTACAAAGCCTATCTGAACACCGATGCGATTGACCGCGCGGGGCTCGCGCCGGCGAAGGCCGACCTCGACGCGATTTCGCGCATTGCCGACAAGCACCAGCTGAGTGCGGCGATCGGCGGCACTCTCCGTGCTGACACCGATCCGCTCAACGCGACCAATTTCCACACTGAGAATCTGTTCGGAATCTTCGTGACCCAAGGGTTGGCGACGCCCGGCGAGCAGCTGCCCTATTTGATGCAGGGTGGCCTCGGCCTCCCCGACGCGCAATATTATCTGTCCGCCGATCCGAAGATGACGGACACGCGCAACAAGTACAAAGCCTATGTCCAGACCATCCTGCAGGATGCCGGCTATCCCGACCCGGCGGGCTCCGCGGGCCGGATCGTGGACCTCGAGACCAAGATCGCGAAGGCGCACGAGCCGCGCGAGCAGAGCGAGGATTTCAAGAACGGCGCGCAGGTCTGGACGCGCCAGCAGCTCGAGCAGAAATCTCCGGGAATAGACTGGGCCGCGCTGCTCGGTGCGGCAGGCCTCGGAAGCGTGCAGAAGTTCGACGCCTATCACTTCGCGGCGATCCCGAAGCTGTCGGCGCTGGTCGCATCCGAGCCGCTGCAGAACTGGAAGGACTGGCTCGCCTTCCACACGATCAACCAGCAGGCGAATGTCCTTCCAAAGCCGTTCCGCGACGCGAGCTTCGCCTTCTACGGCACGCAGCTCCAGGGAACGCCGCAGCAGCGGCCGCGTGACGCTCAGGCGCTCAACGCGACCAGCAACGCCCTGCAGGACGCCGTCGGCAAGGACTATGTCGCGAAATATTTCCCCGCCTCGTCCAAGGCCCAGATCGAGCAGATGGTGACCAACCTCAAAGCGGCTTTCTCGCGGCGCGTGAAGGCGATCGGCTGGATGAGCCCGTCGACCAAACAGGAGGCGCTGAAGAAGGTCCAGAACATCATCGTCGGAGTGGGTTATCCGGAGACCTGGCGCGACTATTCGGGCCTGACGATCACGGCCGACAACGCCTACGCCAATCAGAAGAACGCCACCCTGTGGGAGTACCGGCATCAGATCGCCAAGATCGGCAAGCCGATGGATCGGCACGAATGGTGGATGCCGCCGCAGCTGGTGAACGCGGTCAACCTGCCGGTTCAGAACGCGCTCAATTTCCCGGCGGCGATCCTGGTGAAACCGTTCTTCGATCCGAATGCCGACGCAGCGTTCAACTATGGAGCGATCGGCGCGACGATCGGCCACGAGATCAGCCATAGCTTCGACACCGGCGGCGCTTTGTTCGACGCGACCGGCGCGATGCGCAACTGGTGGACCCCGGCGGATTTCAAGAACTTCCAGGCGCAGGCAGACGCGCTCGCCAAGCAGTTCGATCAATATGAGGCGCTTCCAGGCCTTCACGTGAACGGCAAGCTGACGCTCAACGAGAATATCGCCGACGTCGCCGGCCTCGGGGCGGCGTACGAAGCGTACAAGGCGTCGCTGAACGGCAGGCCCGCTCCGGTGATCGACGGGCTGACCGGAGACCAGCGCTTCTTCCTCGCGTTCGCGCAGTCATGGGCGGTCAAATCGCGGCCCGAGATCCTGCGCCAGATCGTGCTGACCAACGGCCACGCGCCGGAGCAGTTCAGGGCACAGACAGTGCGGAACATCGACTCTTGGTACCCGGCATTCAACGTCAAGCCGGGGCAGAAGCTCTATCTCGCGCCTGACAAGCGCGTGAAGATCTGGGGGTAGTCAGGCGAAGACGCCGGGGGGCCGCTCCAGTTCATCGATCCGGTAACAGGCGGCTAGGCAACGGTCGCGCCCGTCGTTACGGCAACTCAACCCTTTTTAGCAAAATATGTGGAGATACTATGTTGCGACTTGCAGTAATTGGACTGGCCGTTCTCGGAGCAACGGCGTGCACGACAGCTCCGGCCGCCCGCAGTGGCGTGTCGTCGGAAGCTGCCGCCGACGCGGACTCGCAAGCCGCCTCGCCGCAGGAAAAGAAGATTTGCCGTGATCTGGGTACGACCGGTTCGTACGGGCCGCGGCACGTCTGCAAAACCAGAGCTGAGTGGGCGAAAATCGACGCCCTCGGCTGAGAGTCGTCACGGCTGCACAGCCGCGGCCGCGAGTGCTATGAGAGTCCCTGCAAACGGGAGTCTCATCAATGGTCTATTGGGAATTCAAGGGCCGTGAGCTCGTCAATTGCAACTGCGAATATGGCTGCAACTGCCAGTTCAACGCGCTGCCCGACAAGGGCCACTGCCACGCGGTCGTGGCCGTTCAGATCGACGAGGGCCGTTACGGCGACACACGCCTGGACGGGCTCCGCATGGTCGAGCTCCTCAAATGGCCGGGGCCGATTCACGAGGGGAATGGCGAAGGACTCGTGATCATCGATGAGCGCGCGGACGAACAGCAGCGCGAAGCCTTGATCAGCATCATGCGCGGCGAGGATACGGACCCGTTCGCGACAATGCTCGCCGTGTATGCGTCGACGCTGGCCACCAGGCATGAACCGGTATCCGCTCGCATCGAGTTCGAAGTGGATGTTGAGGGCCGCAGCGGGCACCTGTCGGTTCCCGGTTATGTCGAGATGTCCGGCGAGCCGATCCGCAACAAGGCGACGGGGGAGATATCGCGGATTCAGATCGTTCGCCCCGAAGCCTGCTTCGAGGCAGTGGTGGCAGAGGTCGGCAGCGCATCGAGCCGGACGACGGGCGGGCCGATGCAGCTCGAATTCCACGATAGCTACGGCCAGCTGGCCAACCTGCACCTCTCCAGCCACGGTGTCGTCCGCGCCTGACCTGACCAGCCGATTGCTGCGCCGGGAGCGGCTGATCGTGGCCGCAGGCGTTGGGTTGCTCGCGCTCCTCAGCTGGTGGTTCGTCGTGGCCGGCGGGGGAATGCCGGACAGCATGGCCCAGCGGCCGCCGCCCTTCGGCGCTCTGGTGCTGATGTGGTGGCTGATGATGATGGCGATGATGCTGCCGTCCGCCGCCCCGGCGATCCTGCTGTACGCGAGAGTGCGGCAGGCATGGAATGACGGGCCGCGTATCGCCCAGACCTGGGTATTCCTCTGCGGCTATGTTGCGGTCTGGCTGCTGTTCTCGCTCGGCGCGGCGCTCGCGCAGCGGCTATCGACAGGCGGGTCGATGGCGCTCGACAACCGCTATGCCGAAGCGGCGCTCCTGGCAGCGGCCGGCGCGTACCAGCTCTCACCACTCAAGTCGGCCTGCGTCGGCGCGTGCCGTTCGCCCGCGCAATTCATCAGCCGCCACTGGCGGCCCGGTTGGGACGGAGCGATCCGTCTCGGCCTCATGCATGGCATTTATTGCCTCGGCTGCTGCTGGCTGCTGATGGCGCTGCTGTTTGTCGGCGGCGTCATGAACCTGCTGTGGGTCCTCGGCCTGACCTTCATCGTCGCGGTCGAGAAGCTCGCCCCGCGAGGAGTGTTGATTGGCCGCGTGGCTGGTGTTGTGTTGGTCGGATGCGGGCTCGTGATTGCCGTCACCGCGGCCTTGAGCCGGGGCCTGCCTTTCCTTTGAGGCAAAAGTCAGAGGCGGATCCCGGATCAAGTCCCGGATGACGCTTACGCTCCAATCAGTTCGCGACCGATCAGCATTCGCCGGATCTCATTAGTCCCCGCTCCAATGTCGAGCAGCTTGGCGTCGCGGTAGTAGCGCTCGACCGGCCAGTCCTTGGTATAGCCTGCGCCGCCCAGCGCCTGGACGGCCTCGTTGGCGACCTTTACGGCATTCTCCGAGGCGAGCAGGATCGCACCAGCGGCGTCGTAGCGCGTCGTCTTGCCCTCGTCGCAGGCGCGCGCGACCTGGTAGACGTAGGCGCGCGCGCTGTTCAGCGCGACATACATGTCCGCGACCTTGGCCTGCATCAGCTGGAAGCTGCCGATCGGCTTTCCGAACTGTTTGCGCTCACGGACGTAGGGCAGAACCACGTCGAGGCAGGCCTGCATGATCCCGACCTGCATCCCGGCGAGTATCGTGCGCTCATAGTCGAGGCCGCTCATCAGCACTTCGACGCCTTTGTTCTCCTCCCCAAGGATGTTCTCGGGCGGGACGAAGCAGTCGTCGAACACCAGCTCGGCGGTCGGCGATCCACGGATTCCGAGCTTGTCGACCTTCTGCCCGACCGAGAAACCTTCCATGCCCTTTTCAATCAGGAAGGCGGTGATTCCGCGGCTGCCCGCGCCCATGTCGGTCTTGGCGTAGACGACCAGCGTGTCCGCCTCGGAGCCGTTGGTGATCCAGAACTTGGTGCCATTGAGGCGATAGCCGTTGCCGCTCTTGTCGGCCTTGAGCTTCATGCTGACGACGTCGCTTCCAGCGCCGCTCTCGCTCATCGCCAGCGCGCCGACATGCTCGCCGCTGATCAGCTTGGGCAGGTACTTGCTCTTCTGCTCCGGGTTCGCCCAACGGCGGATCTGGTTGATGCAGAGGTTCGAGTGCGCGCCGTAGCTGAGGCCCACCGACGCCGAAGCGCGGGCCACTTCCTCCTGCGCGACGACATGCTCGAGATAGCCGAGCCCGAGCCCGCCCCACTCCTCCTCTACCGTGATCCCGTGCAGCCCCAGCTCACCCATCTGCGGCCAGAGGTGGCGCGGGAATTCGTCCTTTTCGTCGATTTCGGCGGCGATCGGCGCAATCTTGTCGTCGGCGAACCGCCTGGTCGTGTCGCGGATCGTATCGGCCATTTCGCCGAGCTGAAAATCGAGTCCGGGCTCGGACATGTCGTGTCTCCTGTTCGGCGCGGCGCGTAGCACCCGCTTTGCCGTTTGAACAAGCGAACCGCCGTGACTATGTGCGGTGCAACAAATCCTCCCCCAGCTTGTCTGGGGGAGGGGGACCATGCAAGCGAAGTGAAGCATGGTGGAGGGGCCCCTCCACCGCCTTCGGCGGTCCCCCTCCCCGAGCGAGCTCGGGGAGGATCGAGATGGAGCAACCCATGGCCACCAATCCTGCCGACCCGATCGTCATCCTCTCCTATGCGCGTACGCCGATGGGCAGCTTCCAGGGCGCGCTCGCGCCGCTCAGCGCGACCGAGCTCGGAGCGACCGCGGTCAAAGCCGCCGTGGATCGCGCCGGGATCAGCGGCGAGCAGGTCGACAAGGTGTTCATGGGCAACGTGCTCTCCGCCGGGCTCGGCCAGGCCCCCGCCCGCCAGGCGGCGCTCGGCGCCGGGCTTCCGAAATCCGCCGAGGCGGTGACCATCAACAAGGTCTGCGGATCGGGGATGCAGGCCGCGATCTTCGCTCATGACATGCTCGACGCCGGATCCGCCGACCTGATCGTCGCCGGCGGGATGGAGAGCATGACCAATGCGCCGTACCTGTCGAAGAAGTACCGCTCGGGCGCGCGAATCGGCCACGACACTGTCTACGATCACATGATGCTCGACGGTCTCGAGGACGCCTATGAGCCGGGCCGAGCGATGGGCACGTTCGCCGAGGACGCCGCGCGGGAATATCAGTTTACGCGGGAGCAGCAGGACCAGTTCGCGATCGAGAGCCTTCGCCGCGCCAACGAAGCGATCAACAGCGGCAGGTTCGACAAGGAAGTGGTTCCGGTGACAGTCGTCACCCGCAAGGGCGAATTCACGGTCGACCGCGACGAGCAGCCGGGCAAGGGCAACCCCGAGAAAATCCCGCAGCTGAAGGCGGCCTTCGCCAAGGACGGCACGATTACCGCGGCGACCAGCTCATCGATCAGCGACGGCGCGGCCGCGCTGGTGCTGACCAGGCAGAGCGTCGCCGACGAGCTCGGCAAGCAGCCGATCGCGCGCGTGGTCGCCCATGCGGCCGCCGCCCAGGCGCCCGAGAAATTCACCAGCGCGCCGGTTCCGGCAATCGAAAAGGTACTGAAGAAGGCCGGCTGGAGCGTCGACGACGTCGACCTGTGGGAGGTCAACGAGGCGTTCGCCTGCGTTGCGATGATCGCCATGCGCGACATCGGAATCCCGCACGACAAGATCAACGTCAACGGCGGCGCCACCGCGCTCGGCCACCCGATCGGCGCCAGCGGCGCGCGGATCGTCACGACCCTGATCGCAGCGCTCCAGGACCGCGGTCTCAAGCGCGGCGTCGCGAGCCTCTGCATCGGCGGCGGCGAGGCGACTGCGATGGCGGTGGAACTCGTCTAGCGCGCGGACTCGCCGCTAAGGCGCGCCGGTGCTAAGGGCTGCTCCCCTCTCAAGAGGGGAGAACGTCGATGCGTTTGACGATCAGCATTGCTGCCGCGCTCGCGGTCTGTGCGTACGCAAACCCGGCACTGGCCCAGACGGCGCCCGCCGACACCATGAAGCCTGCTGCTACGCCCGCTGCCGCGCCGGCCGCAGTTCCCGAGCCATTTCAGATCGATGGTACGAGCTGGGCGTTCACCGGCAAGGACGGCGTCAAGGTCCAGGAGTCGATCGATGCCGCCGGCAATTTCATCGCCCAGTCGGACGCCGGGAAGCATCTCGACCACGGCACTGCGGTGATGAAGGGCGAGAAGGCCTGCTTCACCAGCGCGATGACGAAGGAAGGCGAAGTCTGCTGGACGACCAAGCCGCTCAAGGTGGGCGAGTCGTTCGATACGACCAGCGACAAGGGCGACAAGCTGACGGTGACCCGCGTCGCCTATCACGCACTGGAGATGCCGAAATAGTGACTGACTGGACGCGTGTGGCGCGGCGGCCGCTGCGCCTCAGCGTCAGTCCACCACCTCGCCGTTGCTGACGCCCCAGATGTCCGACGTGCTGATGTAGCCGCGGCGGCGGCCGATCTCGATTCGGCACCAGCCGTCGCTGCACTTGCTGATCCGCCCTACCACGCCCGGCTGAGCCATCGCGCTGACCCTCGCGGTATCGTACGCGCCGACGCGGATCGGCCGCGGCTCACCGGGCTTGACGACGGCGGTGCGGCGGTCGCTGAGGAACGTGACCAGCATCCAGCCCTGAGCGCCGTCGGGGTCCTGGATCAGCCGCCAGTTCTGATATTTTTTGACCACACGGACCGGCAGATCGCGGCGCTGATAGAGCCAGACGTTGGGGTAATTCCGCCCCGGTCCCGTGTGGGTCATCGCCTGGCCGCTGGCGATCGACGCCCAGTAGGGCGGCTGCTTGTCTTCCTGAGCGAGCGCCGGAACGGTGCTCATCATCAGAAGTGAAGTAAGAATGGTTCGCGCGGAGACGCGGAGGCGCAGAGATTTCCTAGCAGTTCCTTCCTCCGCGCCTCCGCGTCTCCGCGTGAGGAAAAGCATATCCCCGCTTTCGCGGGGATGACGAAAAAGGAACATTAAGCCCCCGTCAGAATCCGATCGACCAGCTGCTTCACCGTCGGGATGAAACCGTTCGAATAGAAGGGATCGCTCCGGAACCGGAACGCCGAGTGCCCCGCGAACATGAGGTTGTGCTCAACGGGGCCGCCGTGGGCGATGTCCTGAAGGGTCTTCTGGATGCAGAAGCTGCGGGGATCGGCGAGGCGGCCGGTCGAATTCTTCTCATTGTCCGCCCACGACGAAAATGCGCATTGCGACAGGCAGCCCATGCATTCGGCCTGGTCGGTGCGGATCCGCTTCTCCTGCTCGGGCTGGACGAAGATCAGCGTATCGTCGGGCGTCTTCATCGCATTGGTATAGCCCTTGGCGAACCATTCGCGCGCGTGGATCAGGTCGCCCTTCGTAACCCAGTAATTCTTCTTGGTGCCGATACCGACGTCGAGCTGGAAATGGTGATCACCGATGGGCTCCTTGGTGTAGGCGATCTGCCGCTCGCTGCGCGCCTCGAGCTCGCGCAGGAACGGATTGCGGACCGCCGACGAGTAGAAGCCGGTCGGCGAGAAACGGTGCAGCAGCACATCGCCTTCATCGAGCGTCAGGAGCTTCGCCTTCCACTCGGGTGGGATGGGGCTTTCCTGGGTGAGCAGCGGGCGCGTTCCGAACTGAAAGACGATCTGCCCGAGCTCGGGATTGTCGATCCAGTGATCCCATTCGTCGAGCCGCCACACGCCGCCGGCCATGACGATCGGCACGGTGTCGGCGATGCCCTGCTCGCGCATCGTCTCGCGCAGAAGCTTCACGCGCGGGTAGGGGTCCTGCGGCTTGCGCGGGTCCTCGGCGTTCGAAAGCCCATTGTGTCCGCCTGCGAGCCAGGGATCCTCGTAGACGACCGCGGCGAGCCACTCCGCGGCTTTGTGATAGGCGCGCTTCCATAATGCACTGAAGGCGCGCGCCGAGCTGATGATCGGCAGATAATTGACGCCGTATGACGCGGCGATTTCGCTCAGCTTGTAGGGCATGCCCGCGCCGCAGGTGACGCCGCTGACCAGCCCCTTGGTCCGCTCGAGAACGCCGTGAAGGACGCGCTGGGCGCCGCCCATCTCCCACAGCACGTTGATGTTGATCGCGCCCTTGCCGGACGCCATCTCGTAGGCGCGTTGGACCTGCGCCACGGCGCCGTCGATTGCGTAGCGGATCAGCTCCTCGTGGCGGTCGCGGCGGGTCAGAGCCTCATAGACTTGCGGAATGATGCGCCCCTCGGCGTCATAGCTGTCGGCATTGACCGCCGAGACGGTGCCGATACCGCCCGCCGCCGCCCAGGCGCCGCTGCTCGCATGATTGGTCGCACTGACGCCCTTGCCGCCTTCGATCAGCGGCCAGACTTCGCGTCCGCCATAGAGGATGGGCTTGAGGCCCTTGAACAACGTCCGTCTCCCAGGCGCCAAGCGCGCCCTCTCGCCGCCTTCATATAGGACGGATCGTTAGCAATGCGCGAAAAAAGTGACGGCCCCTTCGAAAGAAAGAGCCGTCACCCGGCCTTGAGCCGGGGCCTGCCTGCCTCGGAAGACAAGGCGGATCCCGCGTCAAGCCCGGGATGACGCCTCACGCCTTAGTAGCCGCAGTTGCTGTTGGCGATTGCGCCGCCGGCGATCGCACCGATGGCTCCGCCGAGGATCGCGCCCGCCGCGCCGTTGCCGTGCCGGTAACGCCCGTAGCGGTAGCTGTAATGGCCATCGCTGCCGATCGCGCCGCCGAGTACTGCGCCGGCGACTCCACCCACGACCGCGCCGGCAGCGGTGTTGCGGCCGCAATAATTGTACCCGTACCCGCCGTAACCGTAAGCGGGGTAGCCGTAGCCATAGGCATAAGCGGGATAACCATAGCCGTAGGCCGGATAGCCGTAGCCATAGGCCGGATAACCGTAACCGTATCCATAGGCGGGGACGCCGACCGAAATCACCGTCCGCGGATATGCATAGCCGTAGCGATAGTGGTGACCATAATAGCCGTGATGATAATATTGCGCATCGGCTGCGGTCGCGGGAAGCGCGACCAGGCCTGCAGCTGACAATGCGAGCATCGCTTTCTTGAACATCGAAATACTCCTCGGTTCGAACCTGGCCGCTTCAAAGGACGCGCGACCCTCTGCTGCTGGAAATACGCCTGGCAAGCTGTCGTGCCTGTGAACGTTGCGGTCAGGAACCGATAAGCCTGCCTATCATTCGTGGCGACCCGATTTTAGCCCTGAACGAGCGAGTAATCGAGGCCGATGTCGACCGCCGGCGCGGACTGGGTGATCCGGCCGACAGAGATGAAGCCGACCCCCGTTTCGGCGAGGAATTTGATGGTGTCCGATGTCACTCCGCCGGACGCCTCGAGCGGGACTCGGCCGCCGACCAGGCGCACCGCTTCCCGGAGCATCGCCGGGTCCATATTGTCGAGCAGCAGCCGATCCGCGCCCGCGCCAAGCGCCGGCTCGATCTGGTCCATGCGGTCCACCTCCACCTGGATTTGCAGACCGGTATCCGCGGCTTTCGCGCGGCGGACCGCCTCGGCCACGCCACCGCAGACCGCCACGTGATTGTCCTTGATCAGCACTCCGTCATCCAGCCGTATGCGATAATTCTGTGCGCCGCCCATCCGGGTCGCGTATTTCTCCAGCACGCGAAGGCCCGGGATTGTCTTGCGCGTATCGAGCAGCACCGTTCCCGTGTCCGCAATCGCGTCGGCATATTGGCGAGTCAGGGTCGCGATTCCTGAAAGATGCTGCAGCGTGTTGAGCGCCGAGCGCTCGGCAGTGAGCATCGCCCGCGCATTACCAGCGAGGCGCATCAGCATCGTGCCATGGATGACGCGCTCGCCGTCATTCGCGTGCAGCTCGATCTCGATGTCCGGGTCGAGCGAGCGGAAGAATGCCGCCGCAATTTCGATCCCCGCGACCACAAGACGCTGACGCCCGTTCATCTCCGCGGTAAAGCGGGCGTCCTCGGCGATCGTCGCGTTCGACGTCACATCGCCACCGCTGCCGAGATCTTCGGCGAGGACGCGCTGGACGAAATCGTTCAGATCGAAATCTTCGGGTAGGGCCATTCAGCGGCTCTAGGCGAGCGCCGCGACGGTGCACAAGCTCAGTGCGCCGGCTCCGCGGCTTCGCGCAGCTTCCACTTGCCGTTTTGCCATTGGTAGCGGTTGGCGTCCTTCGCCCTGAACTCATCCCCGGTCCAGCCATGGACGGTCACCGTGACGCTGCCCGCGCTGATGTCGATGACATTGAAGCTCTGTTCCTGCTTGCGCACGCGCGTCGACGTGGCAGTTCCAGCCTGAATCACGAGCACGCCGCCGGCCCGGGTCACGAGGTCGCTCGCATCCTGGCTGGAGGCATGGTGGTGATGACCCGCGAGAAGCAGGTCGACGCCGGCGTCCTCGACCGCATCGAGCGCCATTCCCTGCCGTCCGACCGCGCGCCCCACCTCGCCGCCGACTTCGAGCGCCAACAGCGGATGATGGCTAACCAGGACGCGCGTCGCTTCGCTCGGCGTGCGCGCGAACGTGTCGCGGATGAACTGCACCTGGTCCTTGTTGATTCGCCCGTCCTTGAAGGTCAGTGACCGCGCCGTGTTGATACCCAGGACCGCGACTCCGGGTAGCTCGACAAATGGGCAGAGCGTCTCGTCGATGAATCGCCGATAGCGCGCCAGCGGCGAGAGGAACCGGCGCAGCACGTCATAGAGCGGCACGTCGTGATTGCCGGGGACGCCGAGGACTTCATGGCCATGATCGCGAAGCCGCTCGAGGAACTCGCAGGCCTCGCGAAACTGCTCGGTCCGCGCCCGCTGGGTGAAGTCGCCGCTGATGACGACCAGGTCGGGCCTCAGCTCATCCACCTGCCGTTCGACGGCTTCGACCATCGCTTCGTCATGCGCGCCGAAATGCAGGTCGGAGAGATGCACGAGGCGGGGCATGGAGGTTGAACCGCGTCATGCTGAACTTGTTTCCGAGTTCCTCCCCTGCGCCGCAGGCGTGGGTAGGGGAACCATTCACCGAAGAGTGAATGGTGGAGGGGTCAGTCAGCACCGCCAGTTACCCCTCCACCAGCTTCGCTGGTTCCCCTCCCCACCGCTTCGCGGCAGGGAGGATTAGTAATTCAGCAGCAACAGCAGCTTGACGTCGATGCCGAATCCTTCGGCGCGCTTCTGCTCGATGAAATTTGTGATTTCGGCGCAGGGCACGAGATGGACCCTGATGTCCTCGCTTTCGTCGCCGCCGCCCTCGCCGATCTTGCAAACGCCATGCGCTCGGACCAGCGTGAAGCCCTCCGACAGCATGCCGGGGGAGGAGTAGAACTCGCCGAGCCGCTCGACACGCTCCGCGGTATAGCCGGTCTCCTCCTCCAACTCCTTGATTGCGGTGCCTTCAACGGTAGCGTTCGGGTCCTCGTCGCCGACGAGCCCCGCCGGCAGCTCGATGCAGCGGCAGTCGGTCGGGACCCGAGGCTGATCGACCAGGATCACCTTGCCCTCGGTCTCGGCGAGGACGACGACCGCGCCGATATCGCGAGTGCGGCTCGCATATTCCCATTTGCCGCGCTTCAGCGCGCGCACATATTTGCCCGCCCACATGAGCTCGGCGGGAGGAAGTTCATCCAAATTCATAATTCGATGAGCTTGTCCGGTATCTCGTTCGTGTCGTCGGCCGAGCGGGGGAAATGCTCCGCGAGCACCGCCCCAACGCGCTCGATCGCGGCAACGATCCCGTCGCCCGGACGGCCCTCGCGGACGTCCGCGATCAACGCGTGCATCGCCTCGCCCCAGGCATGCTCGTCGGTCAGCTTGTGGATCGCTTCGTCGGCCACGATCTCGGCGCGCCGCTCGGCCATCGACAGATAGATGAGGATGCCGGTCTTCCCGGTCGTGCGCCCCGCCGCCGCGGCCTGAAAGATCGCGATGGCGCGCCGGCGCACCCGGCGGTGCTTGGTGGCGCCTGGCGTGAGGAACAGCCGCAGCGGCATCCATTTCAGGATCAGCAGCGCGATAGTGAACTTGAGCGCCGCGAAGAACATCAGCAGCGTCAGCAGCTGACTCTGGGTCGGATCGGGGCTCCAGCCGCCGAACAGGAAATCGTACCACCGGGTCAGCGCCGTCGGGCTCCACGCGGCCCAGGCGAGCACGGCGAACAGAGGCACCAGCGCCCAGTGCAGCGCGACGTCGTGATAAGCATCGCTGATCGGCGTGGCGACGGCGACGATCTCGCCGCTGGTGTTGGACTCAGCCGCGGTGATCGCGGCGCTGATCTTCTCGCGGTCCGCGTCGGTGAGCTGCATCACCATGAGCCGGATGCTCCGCCGCCGCCGAACGAACCGCCGCCGCCGGAGAATCCGCCGAAGCCGCCTCCCCCGCCGAAGCCTCCGCCGCCGCCCCACCCGCCTCCGCGACCGGAGTTGGACAGGGCGTTGAGACCCCACAGCATCACCCATGGGCTGATGCCGCCTCCCCGCGTGCGATAGCGGCGTCCAAACCCTCGCCGCAGATGCGACAGGACCACGAAGCCGACCACCATCAGCCAGAAGAAGACGGGAAGCGGGTTGCCGCCCGAATGCTGGCGCTGCTGCTGTGCCTGCTGCGCGGCTGCGACACTCTTCGCGGCCTCGTCGGGCGAGAGCGACATCTGCTTGGCGATGGCGTCGGCGCCGGCCTCGATCCCACCGCCGTAATCAGGCGGGTTCTGCTTGAAGTGCGGCAGGATCGCTTCGCGGATGATGAGGCCGGACACTGCGTCGGTCAGGTAGGGCGTCGCGCCATAGCCGACCTCGATCCGGACCTTGTGCTCGTTGGGCGCGACCAGCAGGATCACGCCATTGTCCTTGCCCTTCTGGCCGATGCCCCAGGCGCGGCCGAGGCGATAGCCGTAATCCTCGATCGGATATCCCTGCAGGCTGGGGATCGTCGCGATCACCAGCTGCGCGCCTTTCGACGCCTCGAGCGCTGCCGATTTACTCGTAAGGTCCTGCACCTGCGCCGGAGTCAGCAAATGCGCATCGTCGACCACGCGGCCCGTGAGTTGCGGAAAGGTCTGCGCTGAGACCGGGGCTGCAAAGAACAGGGTTAGCAGCAACGCCCAGATCGTCACCCCCGCGAAAGCGGGGGTCCAGCTTCTCTTCTGGGTTCCCGCTTTCGCGGGAATGACGAACACGGTCAGCTGCCGTTGCCGAAGTTCACGGTCGGTGCGGTCTGTGCACCGGCGGCTGCCTCGAACGGCACCTTGGGCTTGGCCCCGTAGAAAATCTTCGCGCCGATCGCCGTCGGGAAGGTTCGGATCAGGGTGTTATATTGCTGGACCGCGGTGTTGTAATCGCGCCGCGAAACTTCGATCCGGTTCTCGGTTCCCTCGAGCTGGTCCTGCAGCGCCAGGAAGTTCTGGTTCGACTTCAAGTCCGGGTAGGCCTCCTGCAACCGCTGAAGCGGAATGATCGCCTGGGTCAGTCGGCTCTGCGCCTGATTGAAAGCCTGCACCTTGGCCGGGTCGCTGAGATCAGCAGCGCTCAAGTGCACGGCCGTCGCATCCGCACGGGCCTGAGTTACCTGCGTCAACACGGTCTTTTCCTGCTGCGCGTAGCCCTTCACCGTCGCGACCAGGTTCGGGATCAGGTCGGCGCGGCGCTGGTAATCCGCCTGGAGGTTGCCCCACGCGGCCTTGACCTGCTCGTCAGCGGTGGGGACGCTGTTGATCCCGCAGCCGGCGAGGCTGACCGCGGCCAGCGGCGCAAGCAGTCCGAAACGACGAAGTGCGGTCATGTGATGTCCCCTATGATTGCGCGCGGATAATTATAGGCACGGCTGTTGGCTTTCAATGGGGTGTCTTAAATAAACAACACAGCAACGCTGCTGCTGTCAAAACTGTTCGGCTGCGCTAGTGTCGGCTCACCGACGCTAGAAGAGGGGCAAGCCATGCTGAAGGACTTTCGTGCATTCATCGCCAAGGGCAACGTGCTCGACCTCGCGGTCGCGGTGATCATCGGAGCCGCATTCGCCAAGATCGTTTCCAGCCTGACCGACGACATCATCATGCCGATCGTCGGGAAAATATTCGGCGGCCTCGATTTTTCGAGCCATTTCCTGCTGATGGGTCCCGTCCCCGCCGATTATCACGGTTCCTTGAAGGATTACGCCGCGCTCAAGAAGGCCGGAGCGTCGGTGCTCGGCTGGGGCGAGTTCATCACCCAGGTGGTGAGCTTCCTAATCCTGGCCTTCATCATCTTCCTGATGGTGCGCTGGGCGACCAAGTTGATGAAGAAGCCCGAGGTCGAGACCGCAACCGGTCCGACCGAGGTCGAGCTGCTGGCCGAGATCAGGGACGAGCTCAGAAAGCGCTAGAGCTGGATCAACGTCTCCGGGATCTTGTTGGAGGCCGGGCCGACGTCCCAGTGAAGCTGGCGCCCGATCGGACTCGACGACGGCCCGTCCTCGCTGTTGTTGGTCAGGATCTCACCGTCGGTGACGACGGTGAAACGTCCCTGGGCGTGCGAGACCATGCTGGTCTTAGTGTCGCCCGCCGCGCCCGCTGCCGCCATTCGCTCCATCAGCGGCCCCGCGCCGCCGGTCAGCGCAGGCGCGGTGACGAGGACCGATCCGTCGGCGCGCCGGCGGATCGCAATGAACGGGAGCAGCAGGTCGTTGTCCGGGAGCGCCGGGAAAACGAAATCCTGAGTCGCCCTCCCCTGCATGTGATAGTCGACGTCGAACACGCCGTTGCCGCGATAGGTGACCGACTGCCAGCCGGCATATTTCATCAGCTTCGCCGCGAACGCCCGGTTTGAAGCATCGTCGAGACCCGGGAGGCCGAACATTGCGGCCATCTGCTCGCTCTGCTTTTTCTTTTGAGCCGCCTGGTCTGCCTCACGTTTCTCATAGTCGGACTTCAACCGGCCGGCTTCGGCTGCGGTGCACGGCCGCTCCTTCGGAGTTTGACCGACGATCTTTCCCGAGCTGTCCTTCGAATAGACGGTCACCGTCGTCGCTGAATCGGCTTCACCCGCACCCATGTAGCAATGCGCCATGTCGGCTCGCCAAGGTTGCACCTTCGCGAGATCTTCGGGAATCTGCAGCACGATCTCGCCGCGATAATCGAGCGTGAAGCTGCCGTCCTTGCGGAGCGTCAGGTCGGACGTGAACTTGCCCGGTCCCCACAGGCAGCTGGTGAGCAGCAGTGGCGCTGCAATCGCGAACAGGCGCTTGGTCCAATGGCGCATGACGACCCCCCCTTTTGCAGGAGGGTATCGCGACTGCGATGCAACGAACAGCCGTCATTGCGAGGAGCCGAAGGCGACGCGGCAATCCAGCACTGGATTGCTTCGCTTTGCTCGCAATGACGATCAGGGAAGTGGGAGGCTTCTGTTGCCCGGTGCCTCCCGAACCGCTGGAATCCCCTTCTGTTGCCCGGTGGGGTCCGACCGCGCTTTAGCTTTGTAACTTCAGTCCGTTAGGACGTCAGTTACGCGGCAAGAGCGAGCGCCTCGTTATCGTTGGCACTTGTGTGAATGAGCCGTCACGGTGGCTCAATCCGATCGGCAATCGGGCCTTTATTGCACTCGTCGATCCTATTTCGCCCCCATCAACAAGCGCGATCCATCGCGGTTGATGGTGGAGGCGCCGGGGTACTGCCCCCCGGGTCCGAAGTGCCTATTCCACCTGACAGTCTACCGACATAGCCGGTCACCCGGCAGGCCCTAAATAGGGATTTTCCGCGTGAATCTCAAGGAAGCGGCTGTTATGGCTGTCCAAGCGACGATGCCTCGTGGGGAACCGAAACATATGAAAAAACTGGTTTTTGCGTTTGCCGGAACCGCCGCTCTGCTGGCACTTGGAGCATGCAACAAAGGCAATCAGGACGCCGTCCAGAACGCCGAGCTCAACCAGCCCGCGCCCGACCAGCTCAATGAGCTTGCCAATCAGGCGGCGATGGATGCAGCCAATGCCGCGGCTGCAGCCAATAGCGCTCAGAATGCATCGAACGAGCTGAACGCCGCCGCCGACAACACCACCAATCCGACCGAAGCGCAGGAACAGAACGTCAGCGGCATGTAAGTGGGCGATTTGGGGTTGTCTGGGCCGGTGAGCGACGACGCAATCCCGGCCGCGACCCTGATCCTGGTCCGTGACCGCCCCGGCGCGCCCGAACTGCTGATGGTCGAGCGGGCGCAGGGAATGGCGTTCGCGGCAGGCGCGCTGGTCTTTCCCGGCGGGCGCATCGACGAGGCCGACCGCGAACTCGGTGAGGCGCAGGGGATCGATCCCGCCGCAGTCGCGGCAATCCGCGAGACGATCGAGGAAACGGCGGTGCCTGTTGGGCTGAAGCCTGTTCCGAATGCAGCGGCGGCGCGTGCGCTGCAGCATTCGCTGATCCAGGAAACACCATTCGCCGAGGCGCTGCGGAGCGCCGCGCTTGAGCTGGGCGCCGGCGCGCTGACTCCGTTCGCGCGCTGGGTGCCGAGGTTCCACGCCGTTCGGCGGTTCGACACTTTGTTCTTCATCGCGCAATGCCCCGAAGGCGACTGGCAGCCGCGGACGATCGAAGGCGAATGCTCGGGCGCTTACTGGATCACGGCCGCGGAGGTGCTGGAGCGTGACCGGCGCGGCGAAGCGCGGCTGATCTTCCCGACGCGGCGCAACCTCGAGCGGCTCGCGCTCCACCGCTCATTCGAAGAAATCCGGGCCGACGCGCTGTCGCATCCGATCGAGCCGGTCACCCCTTGGGTCGAGGAGCGCAACGGTGAGCGGTTTATCACCATCCCCTCTCACCTCGGCTATCCGGTGACGGAGGAGAAGCTCGAAGGTCTCTGGCGGGGTTAGCAATGCCGAGTCGCGGACGACCGGCATAAAAAAGGGGACCCGCCGAGGGCGGATCCCCTTCGGACCCTGAAGGCTATTCGCCTTATTTCAGGTGGTTCGAGAGATGCTTGTTCATCTCGAACATGCTGACCCGGTCCTTGCCGCCGAAGATCGGCTTAAGGGTCGAATCAGCCATGATTTCCCGTTTGTTTTGCGGGTTTTGCAGGTTGTTCTTGCGAATGTGATCCCAGACCTTCGATACGACCTGGCTGCGCGGAAGCGGTGAGCTTCCGGTGATCTTCGCGAGATCCGCCGAAGGTGTGACCGGGCGGGCCAGTCCGCCCCCTGCTTTCCGACTGCCTTGTGCCATCATGGCCCTCCTGTTGTTCCTGTCCGCTGATAGAGCGCAAAGCGGGTTCCATTGCAATGCTCTTACAGAGGGAAATTCAGCGATTTTCCTTAGAAAATGGAACCACGCGGTTAGCGCTGTCGTGTCCGATGTCCGCCCGACCCCCGAATGGGATGCCCGAACTGGCGCACCATCGCTCCACGATCGACGTCTCGTCGGACCCAAAATCGACGTCGTTGGGCAGAATATCGCTGACTCTCCCGAGCCGTAGCCGCCGGACTTTTTGCATGGCCGCGCTCGCCGTCACATGGAACATCGTCCGGTCGATCGCATAGAGATGTTCGCTCACCTCCTCGATCAGCAGATCGACCCCGCTGAAGTCCGGCTCGAGCGGAGTTCCGAGCAGGTTCGAGAGCACCGTAAGGTTGAAGGCCATCGCGGGTCCGTCGAGCGCCGGCTCGAGCGCCGACGGATCGCTACGCACGAGCCAGTCGAGCGCGCGGTTCACGGCGGCGTCACCACCGCTCCGAAGCACGTCCTGGGGCATCGGTCCCCAGGCGGCATCGAGCCCCGCCTTGTGGAGTCCGGCCAGCAGGAAGCCTGCGTCGCTATATCCGAGATAGATCTTGTCGCGCGCGAGCTCGGGAATGTCGGCGAGCGCGGCTTCGGCAATGCGGTTCGACCCGTAGCCGCCGCGTGCGAACCAGACGGCATCGACGGAATCGTCGCCCATGACATCGCGGAGAGCGGACAGCCTCGCTTCGTCCGGGCCTGCAAAATGACCATCCGACATAAAGCATTGGGGATGGATCAGCAGCTCGCAGTCGCCGCGGCGCGCGACGATTGCTTGGACGGCGTCGGCCGCCTCGCGTTTCAACGGGCAACTGGGGGCGACTACGGCGATGCGCATGGCGCCCGCTTATGGCTGCAGACATCGAAGCTGCGCAATGGCTGGCGAAGCGGGGCTAGCCGGCGATGGACTTCGGCAGCGCGTAGGCAATGACGCTGTCGCCCATCGGCGTTTCCATGAAATGATGCCCGCCGGCGAAGATCACCAGATATTCGCGCCCATCCTGCTGATAGATGATCGGGTTGGCCTGTCCGCCGGCCGGGAGTGGCGCGGACCAGACGGTCTTGCCGGTGCGCTCGTCGATCGCACGGATGAGGTCGTCCGTCGCTGCAGCGATGAAGATCAGGCCGCTCGCCGTAATCACCGAGCCGCCGTTGTTCGGCGTGCCGATGGTGAACGGCAGCATCGTCGGGATGTTGAACGGGCCGTTGCGCTCTGCGGTCCCGAACGGATGATCCCAGATGGTCTTGCCGCTTGCGACGTCGATCGCCCGGATTCCGCCATAGGGCGGCCGCTTGCACAGCAGGCCGGTCCAGTGCAGCCGCCATCCGGCATCCACCGCGATCGCGTAGGGGACGCCCCACTGCGGATCAATCTGGTGCGAGTTGGCCGACGCGCCGCCGGTCGCGAAGCGCGGCTTGATTCCGAGCTTGTTGGCTTCGGCGCGCGGCACGAGCTTCAGATAATTCGGCATGTCGTTGTAATTGGCGATGATCACGCCGCGGAGCGGGTCAAGCGAGATTCCGCCCCAGTCGCTGCCGCCGTTATATCCAGGATACTCCACCGAGTGGCGGTTGGCGCTCGGCGGGGTGAACTCGCCGCGATAATCGGCGCGGCGGAACTGGATTCGGCAGATCATCTGATCAATCGGCGACATGCCCCACATATCGGATTCGACCAGGTCCGGCTTCTTCAGCGTCTGCCATAGAGAGACAATCTGCCGCGGCGCCCGCTCCTCCGGCTCGACGCCGCCCTGGGGCGCAGGGATGGAGCCGATCGGCGTCAGCGCGCGGCCGGTCGCGCGATCCAGGATGTAGAGGTCGCCCTGCTTCGACGGAAGCACGAGCGCGGGCGTGCCCTGATAGTCGATCAAAGTCGGCGGGCTGCCGAGATCATAATCCCAGACGTCCTTCTTCACCGCCTGGAAGCTCCACCGCGGCTTGCCGGTGGTGACGTCGATCGCGACGAGCGAGCTCGAATATTGGTTCTCGAGCGGCGAGCGGCCCTTCGAAATATAATCGTCGGCGACGTTGCCGAGAGGCACGTAGACCAGCCCGAGCTTCTCGTCGCCGGCCGATCCGGTCCACATGTTGGGAGAACCGCGGGTCCATTCCTGCCCCTAGGGTGGATAGCCGTGCCAGTCCGGATGCCCCATGTCCCAGGCCCAGGCGAGCTTGCCAGTCTTCGCATCGAAGCCCTGGATCACGCCCGACGGCGCGCAGCGACACTGCCCGTCGAGGATCTGGTGCGGCACCACGATGATCCCGCGAACGATGGTCGGCGCGGAGTTGATCGAGGCGAGGCCTGGATAAACCCAGCCCATGCCGATCTTGGTGTCCTGCTGACCGGTGCCGTTGAAGTCGGTGCAGGGCTTGCCCGTCCGCGCATCGACCGCGAGCAGCCTCGAATCGAGCGTGCCCTCGATGATCCTTCCGCCGCACAGCGTCCCGGCCGCCTCGCCCGGCACCTGGTAAAAAGCGAGGCCGCGGCACGCGGTCGTGTACGGGATCCAGGCGTCGGGGACGTGCGGGTCGACGCGCCACAGCGGTTTGCCCGTCGCCGCGTCCAACGCGACGATCACGTTCTTCGCCGTGCAGGTGTAGAGCATGTCGCCGACCTTGAGCGGCGTGTTCTCGGTCCCGTAGAGCTTCTTGTAGGCGGGAGTGGTCGGCATTCCGCCGGTGTGGACCTGCCACACCTTTTCGAGCTTGCCGACGTTTCCGGGATTGATCTGCGTCAGCGGCGAATAGCGCCAGTTGGCGTAGGTGCCGCCATAGGTCTGCCAATCGGCGCCGGTCACGATCCCGGATGGGTCGGTCATCCCGGGCGAGGACTGCGGCGGGAGCGCCCCGATCGGCGTCCCGCCGGACGCGCCGAGAATCGCGAAGCTCGCGACGACGAAAATGATGCCGAGCGCAATACCGCCGCCGGCATAGCTCCACCGCCTCGGAGCCGCGGTCAACGTCGGCATCACCAGCAGCACCAGGATCAGGATGACGAGCGGCGCGATCAGCCACGGGATCATCGCCCAGGCATTGCCGCGCGATTCCGCGAAGCCCCAGATCGCGCTGAGGATGAACAGGGCAATGTAGATCCACCCGCCGAACATTCGGCCGCGGAACAGGAACCAGGCCGAGACGAGCAGCGCAACGCCCGCGATCAAATAGTAGATCGATCCGCCGAGGACTGCGAGCCAGATCCCGCCGATCGTCAGCACGATGCCGATGATCGCCATGATGATGGCAAGGATGATCGCAGCTACGCCGGCTCTCATGGTCGGTCTCCCCTGTCGCGTCGCGGCGAATTCAACGGCTGCTTAACGGCAGCGTTCCAACAGCCGTGTGCCCCTGCGGAGTTCACACTGGCGCGAGGCCGCGGCTTGGTGCAGCTTCGCGCCGTTTGTGGAGGGGGATTCCATGAAACGATCGATTGCGTTCGCGCTCGCCACCACCGCCTTCGTCCTCAGCTCGGCCGCGCCCGCGCCCAGCTACAGCGTGCTGATCCACGGCGGAACGATTTACGACGGCTCCGGCGGCAATCCTTACGTCGGCGATGTCGCACTGAAGGGCGACCGAATCGTCTACGTCGGGCCGCGCGCTCCGGGGACCGCCGCGCGCACTATCGATGCGACCGGCGAGGCGGTGTCGCCGGGCTTCATCAACATGCTGAGCTGGGCAGTCGAGAGCCTGATCGCCGACGGCCGAGGCCTCAGCGACATCGACCAGGGCGTGACCCTGGAAGTCTTCGGCGAAGGCGACTCCATGGGGCCGCTCACGCCCGAGATGAAGCGGCTGGCTTTGAAGCGCGAAGGCGACATCAAATATCCCATCCGGTGGACGACGCTGGCGCAATATCTCGACTGGCTGACCAAGAAGGGCATTTCGCCCAATGTCGCCTCGTTCGTCGGAGCGACTACGGTCCGCGTCCACGAGCTCGGCGAAAAAGACGTGCAGCCCACGCCGGCGCAGCTCACGCGCATGCGGGCGCTGGTTCGACAGGCGATGAAGGAAGGGGCGCTCGGCGTCGGCTCGGCGCTGATCTACGCACCCGCGACCTACGCGAAGACTCCCGAGCTCACCGCGCTCGCCGCCGAGGCTGCGAAATGCGGCGGAAGCTACATCAGCCACATGCGGTCCGAAGGGAACAAGGTCCTCGATGCGACCGACGAGCTTATCCGGATCAGCCGCGATTCCGGCGCCCCGGCGCAAATCTATCATTTCAAGCAGGCGGGCGAAGCGAACTGGCCCAAGATCGACCCGATGATCGCCAAGGTGAACGCCGCCCGCGCCGCCGGCCTCAAGATCACGGCGAACATGTACACCTATACGGCGGGCGCAACCGGGCTCGACGCCGCGATGCCGACGTGGGTGCAGAGCGGCGGGCTCGAAGCCTGGATCAAGCGGATGCAGGACCCGAAAGTCCGCGCTCAGGTCATCCAGGAGATGAAGACTCCGAGCGACAAGTGGGAGAATTTGCTGCTGCTCTCAGGCGGACCGCAGAACGTGCTGCTCGTCGCGTTCAAGAACCCGAAGCTCAAATATCTGACCGGCAAGACGCTTGCCGAGGTTGCGAAGATGCGTGGGCGTAGCCCCGAGGAAACCGCGATCGAGCTGGTGACCGAGGACGACAGCCGCGTCGGCACGATCTACTTCATCATGAGCGACGCCAACGTGAAGCGCGAGGTCGGGCTGCCGTGGATGAGCTTCGGCTCGGACGAGGGCGCACCGGCCCCCGAAGGCGTGTTCCTCAAATCACGATCGCACCCCCGCGCTTACGGGAATGTGGCCCGGCTGCTCGGTCATTATGTCCGCGACGAGCATGCCGCGACTCTGCAGGACGCAATCCGGCGGCTGACTTCATTCCCCGCGGCGAACATTGGCATCCGGCAGCGCGGGGCATTGAAGGCCGGCTTTTATGCCGACGTCGTGGTGTTCGATCCGACGACCATTCAGGACCATGCGACGTACGAGAAGCCGGACCAGCTCGCGACGGGCGTCGACGATGTCTTCGTCAATGGCGTGCAGGTGATGAAGGACGGTCGGCACACCGGCGCCAAGCCCGGCCGTGTCGTTCGCGGCCCCGGCTGGACCGGCTGGACCGGCTGGCCCGGCGGAGGCGCGTGCAAGTGAAGCAGATTGCCGGATGGTTTGCGGTACTCATTGGCGCGGTCGCGTTTGGTGCAAACGCGCAGGCGCAACCGTGGCATGCGCCGGCTGGAGCCACAGAAGTTCCGATCTGGCCGGGAAGTGCTCCGAACGGCACGTTCAGGCCGCAACCACCGGAAAGCGTGGAAACCTACGTTGATGCCGCGGCGGTCGGCGGCAAGTCGCAAGCCGTCCTCAACATAGCCGTGCCTACGATGACAATCATGCCAGCCAAGGGATCCCACACCGGCGCCACCGTCATTGTTTTTCCCGGGGGCGGTTTCCAGAAGGTCTTCATCGATCTGGAGGGGACAGAGATTTGCCGCTGGCTCACCGCAAAGGGCGTCACCTGCATTGTCTCGAAATACCGTGCACCGGGCGGAGATGACTTCTGGGACAGCAACCTCCGGCGCCAGATAACGCCCGCGATCCCACGGGCCCTGCAAGACGCGCAGCGAACGATCCGCCTCGTGCGATCCAAGGCCACTGCGCTCGGCATCGACCCTCACCGGATCGGCGTCCTCGGCATGTCGGCCGGCGGCTATCTCGTGGCGCAGACCAGCAATATCCTGGCGCCGGCATATCGCCCGGTCGACGCGGTAGACCAAGTCAGCAGCCGGCCGGACTTCGCCATCGCACTTTACCCGGGTCACATTTGCCGTGACGGCGGCTCGTTCGACCCGAAATTGCCAGTGACCAAGGCCGCTCCGCCGACCTTTATCGTACAGGCGTGGGATGATCCCACCGATCCGATCTGCAACAGTCTGATGTATGCAGCGGCTTTGAACAAGGCCGGCGTGCCGGCCGAGGTCCATCTGTTCGCGAAGGGCGGCCACGCATTTGCTCTTCGCCACAAGAACGACCCGATTGGGATCTGGCCCGACCTCGTCTGGAAGTGGCTTCACACGATCGGGATGCTGAAGAACTGACGCGACCCACTAGTCAGCCGAGTAGGCCTCCAATAGGGCCGTGTGAATGATTGATTCTCCGGTTTTCTTCAGTGGCATCGGCGGCAGCGGGATGCTTCCGCTCGCGTCCATCGTTCGCGCGTCGGGCAACAAGGTTGCGGGCTCAGATCGCTCGCTCGACGCGGGGCGGACTCCGGAAAAGTTCGACTATCTGCGCTCGCTCGGAATCCAGCTGTTTCCCCAGGACGGCTCGGGGCTTCAGGACGGAATGACGCTCGTCACGTCTGCAGCGGTTGAACCGACCGTTCCGGACGTCGTTCGGGCGAAGGAGCTCGGCCTTACCCACCTCACCCGCCCGCAGTTCCTCGCGCAGCTGCTCAACGCCGCGCAGCGAAGCATCGCCGTCGGCGGCACCAGCGGCAAATCGACGGTGACCGGGATGATCGGATGGATTCTCCACGCCTGCCACCGCCAGCCGACCGTGATGAACGGCGCGGTGATGAAGAATTTCGTCACGCCTTCGGCGCCGTTCGCCAGCGCGCTGGTCGGCGATCCCGAGCTGTTCGTCAGCGAGGTCGACGAGAGCGACGGGTCGATCGCTCTCTACCGGCCCGAGGTCGCGGTGCTGACCAACATCAGCCTCGACCACAAGGAGATGGACGAGCTTCGCAGCTTGTTCGCCCACTTCCTCAACGCGTCGCGCAAGGCGGTGCTGAACCTCGACGATCCCGAGACTCGCGCGCTCGCCGGGACGATCCCTGCCGACAAGGTCGTCGGCTATGGGTTCGACAGCCCGAACGCCGATTTCATGGGCAAGGACCTCCGGCTCGACGCTGACGGGGTGAGGTTCGTGGTCGAGGCGGAGGGCGCGCGGCACGAGGTCCGCCTCGCCGTTCCGGGCCGGCACAACGCCTCGAATGCGCTCGCCGCGATTGCGGCCACGCGGCTGATCGGAGTACGCTTGGAGGATTCCGTCGCGGCGCTCGGCCGGTTCGAGGGCTTGAGGCGTCGGCTCGAGCGCGTCGGCGAAGCGGGCGGCGTGACCGTCATCGACGATTTTGCGCACAACCCCGACAAGATCGCCGCGACCCTGGCGACGATGCGCGCGCAGCCCGGCCGGCTGCTGATCATGTTTCAGCCGCACGGCTACGGGCCGCTCGCCAAGATGGGCGAGCCGCTTGCCGCTAGTCTCGCCGACGGAATGGCGCCCGACGACCGGCTGTTCCTGCCCGATCCGGTTTACCAGGGCGGAACGGTCGAACGGAAACGCGGCAGCGACTGGCTGGCCGAGCAGGTTCGGGGGCACGGCAAGCAGGCGGAGCATATTCCCGAGCGTGCTAAGATCGGCGACCTGCTTGTGGCGGAGGCGCGACCGGGCGACCGCATCCTGATCATGGGCGCTCGCGACGACACGTTGATCGATTTCGCCCGGGAGCTTGTCGAGCGGTTGGCTGGCGCGTGTTCCCCCCTGCGCGCGTAGCTGGGGGGGTGGGCAACCATCCGCAGGTTGGTGGCGGGGAAACGGCGGCCGGTGCAATTTACCCCTCCACCAGCTTCGCTGGTTCCCCTCCCCATCGAAACCGATGGGGAGGAACTTTGACAGCCGTCTTACGTCAATCGCTTATGGCCAATCCCGGAACCGTCACCGGCTGGAAGCTGCCCCAGGTCGAGCGCGAGCTGCTGCTGCGCCGCTTCCCGCCCAAATATGAGAATGTCGTCGCCGATCATGTGACCTTGCGCACCGGGGCGACGGCCGAAACTCCGCTCCCGAAGAAGCCGGATCGTTCGAGAGTCATTGGCTGGGCGGACGACAATCATGGAGTCCAATGCCTGGTGGTCGACATCGACGGCACCTTCGACCGGCCGGACGGCTCGACCTATCACATCACCTGGTCGCTCGGACCCGGCAGGAGAGCTCGCGAGAGCAACGATCTGCTGCGTGATCACGGCTTTCATCCGCTCGAGGCCGCGATCCCCGTCGAGCTCGATCCGGCGCGCTTTTGATGGTCCTTCGAGACGCGTCTTCGACAGGCTCAGCCGCTCCTCAGGATGAACGGTAAGAGGATGCCGAGCAAACCCGCTCATCGTGAGGAGGGGCTGAGTAAGCGTAGCGCATCGAAGACCCATCTCGAACGACGACTGTTCCTCGACGCCGACGGCGTGCTCGCCGATTTCGATCTCGCGGCGCGGCGGCTGCTCGGAGCGAGCCCGAAGGAATATATCGCGAGGCATGGCCGCGGCGAATTCTGGAAGCGGCTGGCCAGGGCTCCAAACTTCTACGGCGCGCTGCCGGAGATGCCCGACGCACGCGTCCTGTTCGATGCGGTCAAGCATCTCGAGCCGACCATCCTCACCGGACTACCGGCCGGCAAGTGGGCCGCTCCGCAGAAGGTCGAATGGGCGGCCGAGCATTTCCCCGGTGTTCCGATCATCACCTGCATGGCGGCCGACAAGCACAAGCACATGCATCCCGGCGATGTGCTGGTCGACGATCGGGAGAAGCACCGCGCCGCTTATGAGGCGGCGGGCGTCGTCTTCATTCATCACAAGGATGCCGAGGACAGCCTCAGGCAGCTGGCGAAGTATTTCCCCTCGGTGAGTGTGGATGCGTAATCGCGCTTCGAGACGGCACTTCGCCATCGCTCAGTGCCTCCTCAGCATGAGCGGTCTGGAGATTTGTACCACTCATCCTGAGGAGCGGCTGAGCCTGCCGAAGACGCGTCTCGAAGGGATTAAGCCACGGTCTTGAGGTCGACCTTCTCCACCCACTCGGGCCAGAACACCGGCTCGCGGCCCGACCAGCCGGGCGCGGTCGCGGCGCTCTCGCTGATCGACTGGAGCAGCGTGCGGCGCCGATCCGGGTGGAGGTGCGGAAGCGCGGCGGCGGCGCAGAAGGCCGACGGCAGCCACGGCCGCGAAGCCGCGCCGATCAGCCGTTCGTAAAGGAAGCGGTAGGCTGCGAAATTCGGAAGCCGATCCTGGCCGAGGTCGAATGCCGAGACGGTGATCAGCATGCCGATGAACGGCTCGATCATGTCGAGGCCGCTGTCGTCCGGGATCTGCAGGCGCAGATGATCGAGCTGCTTGTAGAGACGGGCCTGGGCGCGGATCGAAGCGGCTTCGCCTTCGTCGCGGGCCCAGCACTCAATCGGGTCGCGGCGGCCGTAAGCCACATCGAGCGAGCGGCGGATGTACCGCTGCGTCGCTTTGGCGAAGCTTGCGAACTCCTTCATTTCGGAGATCAGCATCGCACCGCTTGCCGGCTGGCTGGTCCGCGTAATCATGAACCCGACTCCTCATTCCACAGGCGGGATCATGCGGCCGAATTGGTTGCGAGAAACTTAACCACAGTCCCACCCCCCATTCAGATTGAATCAGAGGGGAGTCACCGCGTCTAGGCTATAAATTGACCGAGACCGTCAAAACTGTGGATTGTTGAATTATTGCAACTGCCGTCGCGTTTTTGTGACGGTTGCGTAACTTATTCTGGAAAACCCGACGATGGGGCCGGTTCATCATCATCGCCGGGGTGTGTAACCGACGACGGATCGGACGCATCCATGGATTCATCGCTGCCGACGTCGGCCTTGGCGTCCGGATTCTTCGGATCGCGCTTCAGCTTGCGCTCCAGCGAGCGCTCCGGCGGCGCGGAATGGACGGCGGGAGGCGCCTTGTCCTTTGTCTCGTCCTTCACAGGATCGTCTCCCTCGGATACCATTGCTGGCGGGTAACGAGCGGCTGTGCGACGCGTTCCGGGCGACGGCGATTCGACCGGCAGCGGCAGCGCTTCTGCCAACGGGCAAGCGGCGGTATGCTGTGGGGAAGTTTTGGGACATGACGGCACCAATGCTCATGATGCCCTCTCCAACCGTCCGGACCCGGTTCGGCGATTGGCCCTTTGCGGTCAAGTCGATCCTCGGATTCTGGATTTTCTACGCCCTGACGGTTGTCGCTCGGGCATTCCTCGGTACCGATCCCTGGACAACGCTCGAAAACAAGCTGGTGGTGATCGTAATCGGTGTCGCGCTCACCGGGCTCATTTACCTTTCGATTGCAATGCTTGGCCAAAGCGGGGGGATTCGCCGCAAGGCAGTCGTCGCTGCTGCCGGTTCGGTGGTTGCATCACTGGTGATGGGCGTTGCGCTGATCGTGCTCGAGGGCTGGCTCCCGCAAAGCAAGGAAAAGTTCCGCTATCAGGTGCGGGAAGGATATACCGTCGTCGAGCAAGGCAATCAGGTACGCATCGAGCGGACGGCGCAGGAGCCGCTGGTGCTCACCGTGCCCGAAATCCATAATCTGGATACGAACAAGCGCATCCGTTATGCGCTCGACGGCTCCGTCGTCTGGCTGTTCTTCTTCCTTGCATGGGGTGCATTCTATCTGGCGAACCAGGCCCAGGCCGAGGCGCTCGGGGCGCAGCGGCGCCTCGCCGATGCAGAAAGCGCCGCCCAGGCCGCTCAGGTCCGTGCGCTGCGCTACCAGGTTAATCCGCATTTCCTCTTCAACACGCTGAACTCGCTTTCCTCGCTGGTGATGACCGGCCGCACCGACCGCGCCGAGACGATGCTGCTGGCGCTATCGACCTTTTTCCGGACCAGCCTGTCGCTCGACCCCAGCGCCGACGTCAGTCTCGCTGAAGAGATCGATCTTCAACGGCTCTACCTCGATATCGAAATGGCGCGCTTCCCCGACCGGCTGACCGTCGAGCTCGACGTTCCGCCGGACCTGGAACAGGCCCGGCTCCCAGCCTTGTTGCTGCAGCCGATCGTGGAGAACGCCATCAAATATGGCGTCTCCAAGAGCCGCAAGGCGGTCGTGGTGCGGATTGAGGCGCGGCGGCTCGACAGCCAACGGATGCTGCTCGAGATCAGCAATCGTCCGAAGCACGGCGGCAAGGACGAGCTGCCGGCGGCGACCCACGAAGGGACCGGACTCGGTCTTGCAAACGTCTGCCAGCGCCTCGAGGCGCGCTGGGGCGCCCGCGCCACCTGCCGCTATGGCCCGATGACCGGCGGCGGCTTCAAAGTCTCATTGACCATCCCGGTGGAAACCAATGGTTGAACCGGACGTGCTGCGCGTGCTGATTGCCGACGATGAACCGCTGGCGGCGGAACGGCTCCAGCTCTTGCTCGCCCGGGCCGAAGGGGCGCAGCTTGTCGGCACTGCAAGCGACGGCGATGGCGCAATCAGCCTGACCGAGGCGCTCCACCCGGACGTGCTTCTGCTCGACATCGCCATGCCGGGCCTCGACGGCATTGCGGTCGCGCGGGCGCTCGCGGCGCAGATCCCATCCCCGGCGGTAGTGTTCGTCACCGCGTTCGATCAATTCGCTGTCGCTGCGTTCGAGGTCGAGGCAGTCGATTATCTGATGAAGCCGGTCGAACCGAACCGGCTGCAGCGTGCGCTCGACCGGGCTCGCTCCTATCTCCAGCAGCGTGTCGCCGAGCCTGCCCCGGGCAAAGCGTCGCAGTGGCTGGAGGAATTCTGGGCGTCGGACCTGTCGGGGCTGGTGCGGATCGCCGCCCGCGACGTTGATCGCGTCTCCGCGGAGCGCGACTACATGCGGCTCCATGTCGGCAGGCGCAGCTGGCTGATCCACCATTCCATGGCGGCACTGGAAGAGGGGCTCGATCCGAACCTGTTCGTCCGACTTCACCGGTCCGCGATCGTGCGCAAGGACTTCATCGCGGGATTCACCCGCAATCCTTCGGGCCGTTGGATTGCGCGCCTCTCCGACGGCACCGAGCAGCCGGTCGGACGCCTTTATTCGGACCGGGTGCGGGCCATCGCCGGACGCTAGCGGAAAGGAAAGACCGCCGCACGCCGGGACGGTTGGCGCGCGGCGGCCTGGCGCTGATCAGCCGTGCGAGGGCGCGGCGACGATCAGGGCCGCGCTGCCGAGCACTTCGACAGTGCCGTGACGGGCGCTCGCGACGGCCGCTTCATAGGCCGGCTGGGCAGCGGCGATCGCACCCGAGCGGCAGGTCTGGACGATCGGCATCAACACGACGTCGGTGTAGCTGCCGGCGTCGCAGACGCTCCACGCGGCAAAGGCGATTCGACTCTGTAGCCGCCCCCGCCCCGCACTTGAGGCGAGGTTGAGGTCCGCATAGGGAACCCTGGCAGAACGGGTCTCCTGGGCCTGGGTTACGGTAGGCGTAACGAGCGCCGACGTGACCAGCAGCGCGGCAAGCGCGGGAATGGTCTTCAACATTTCTCGTCTCCCTTTTGCGGCGCGGGGGCTGGGGATTGCCGCAACCGATCCTCGTCGAAAGGGCGGCTTGCGGCGTTGGGGACCCGCGTCGCGGACCGTAAGTGCGCTCAGCGCGGATCGAAGTCGTGCGCTTCTCGACGACCCGGAGACTGATTGTCGGCAGCGCGACGAAGACCGCTCGTCAGCCGCTCAATCGACGAACGGTGGTCAGCCCGCGTTCATTTGTGTGAACGGGACCGCGTGCTTTTGTCGACGATGGCGGCGAGCGCGATGTCGTGAGTGACGTTCCCGACGGTGCGGAAGATGTCGGGGATCATTTCGACGGCAACGAGCAGCCCGAGCGGCGCGATGGGTACGCCTAACGCCAGTGCGATCGGCGCGATCGAGCTGATGTAGCTGACCTCGCCCGGAAGGCTGACCGCTCCGTAGCTCATCACAGCCCCGACCGCCGTCGCCGCGACCATCTGCGCAACGCTCGGCTGCAGGCCCAGCCAATGCGCGACATAGAAGGCAACAGCGACATTCATCGCGGGGCCCGTCGCCCGGTAGAGAGCGACTGCAATCGGCAGGCTCACCTCGGCCACTTCATCGCGCACGCCCATGGCGCGGGCTCCGGTCAGCATCGCCGGGAGGCACGCCAGCGACGATCGTGTCGAGATGGCGACCGCCTGCGGGGCGATCTGTTCGCGGGTGAATGGCCCCATTCGGACGTCGCTGAAAGCAGCCGCCAGCGGATAGGCTGCGAGCGTGACAAGGATCCCGATCGCCGAGATGATGACGATATAATGGCCCAATCCGGCAAATGCCGCCCCGCCCGCGGCCGAGCCGACCCCGAACGCCAGCGCAAACACGCCGAGCGGCGCAATAGCCAGCACCCAGGCGATGATCACCAGCAGCGCATCGCCGCTCGCCTCAAAGAATTGCACGACGACCTGCCGGCCGCCCGCGCTGACCCGGGTCAAGGCCAGCGCGAACAGGACCGTGAAAACCGTCAGCGGCAGGATGTCGCCGTTCGTCGCCGCGGCGACAGCATTCGGCGGGACGATGCCCTTGAAGAATTCGGCGGCGCCGGGAAGTGGGCCCGACGTCTTCTGCTCAACGCCTCCGAGCGCACCCTGCAGCAGGGCGGCCGTGTGCCGCGACAGCGGGAAAGCGTGGGTGAGGAGCAGCGCAGCCACCGCGCCGAACACCGCCGAGCCGGTGCAGACGATGACGATCCACAGCACCGCCCTGCCCGCGATTCGGCCCGCCTGCGCCGCCTCGGCGCTCTTCGCAATTCCGACCACGAGCAAGGCGACGACGAGCGGGATCACCGTCATCTTGAGCGCGTTGAGCCACAAGGTGCCGATGAATGAGGCAACGCTTAGCGCCGCATCCCGCGTATCCGGCGCCAGGCCGCCGGCGAGCATCCCCGCGACCAGCCCGATGACCAGCGCCGCGAGCGCGTAATAAGCGCGGAAGTTGCTGGCGCCCCGCTCTTTCGCCGGCCCGCTCGAACTGCTCGTCAACGCGGCTTCTTGAACAGGAAGACGAACCGGTCGGTGTGCCCGCGAACCTTCGGATCGAACACGAGCAAGGTGTGATTGTCGGCCGGGTTGCGCAGCATGTCGCCGCTCTTCACGAACACGAAGCCGGCGCGCTTGAAGTCGGCCTTTACGACATTCGGGTCGATGCGGTGGAATTTCTCGACCGTAGCCCGCGTGTCATCGTTCGGATTGGCGATATGGTCGATCACCGCGATCGATGCACCCGGCTTCATCGATTCATAGACCGCCTTCAGGAAGGCGTTCGGGTCCATCTTGGGAATGCCGAGCTTCGGGTTCTGCCAGTATGTATCGTGGTAATTGTCGTTGAGGATCACGAAGTCCGCGTAATTCTTGGGCAGCGCCGGGGCTTCGAACGGCGAAACGTCGATCGACACATTCGGGTGCTTGGCTGCGAAAGCGTCGAACGAGGCCTTGGTCTTGTCGCTATAGAATTGCTTCGGCTCCCACACCGTGTCATGGCCCTTGGGGCCGACCACCGGCGCCATGATCTCGGCCCAATAGGCATTGCCTCCGAACAGATCGAGGACATGCATTCCGGGCTTGAGCCCTGCGAAGGTAAGCACTTGGGCAGGCTTCCTGCCGTCGTCCAGCTTGACATTGTCGGGACTGCGGTCGGTCGCGGCCACGGCGGCGGCGATGGTCGTTTGTGCTGCAGCGACGGCCGGCGCGGAAAGCGGGAGGGCGAAGAGCGGGATCGAAACTGCAAGAGCGGTGAGACTGCGCATGGGACTTCCCCTTGGGAGTGCTTCAAAGGCCCTTATTCCGGGAAGCCGCGCCGCGCCAGCAGTCACGCGTTCGTCGTCGACCCGCTCCTATTTTTCGATCAAGCGTCGGCTCCACGACACAGCTCAAGGCGCTCAACCGAACAGCGCCTTGCGCCGCTCGAGGCTTTCCGGCGGCCAGACCTTCGCGCTGTCGTAATAGGCCTCGACAGCCAGCGCGCCCTCGGGCAGCCTGACCCATGGCAACTTCGATCGCGTGTAAATGTGGATGTCCGGTTCGATCTCTGCCGGCGAATCCAGCGTGCCGACGCGGACGAACCGCAGGATGTCCCTGGCGCCGCCGTAATTGCTCCACAGCGCCACGCGGCACTCGGGGCAACGCCAGATTTGCTGACCGCGCCCGCTTTCCGACGGAGTCATGACCGGCTCGGGCGAGCCCTTGAGAGTCTCGACCTCACCGGTCTCGATCAGCGCGTTGATGACGAACGCCGATCCGGTTTCGGTCTGGCACGAGGTGCAGTGACAGCAATGGACGAACATCGGCTCGCGGTTCAGCCGGTAGCGGACTCCGCCGCACGCGCATCCGCCTTCAAGACTCATGCCGCCACCTTCTCTTTCGCCATGGCCGCGACCAGCTTCAGCGCCTCGTGCGCGGATGTCGCCGCCCCCTCCTGCCACATCGGCTGGTAGCTGAGATGCTCGCCGGCAAAGACGATCGGCCCCTCGGGCTTGAGGAGTTCGGCATAACGCTGACCGCGATCGATGTCGTCGCCGTCATCCGGATCCGGCCACATGGCGCCCACCCCTTCCGAGTAAGGCGTGAGGCCCCAGGCGACGGTGACGGGTTTTGCCAGCAGGTGCGAGCGGCCGGGGTGAAGCGCCTCGATGGAATCGCGACAGATGCGCGTTCGCTCCTCGTGCGAGAGGGCCTGGAACGAATTCGGCGTGTCCCGGTGAGTCCAGCCCGCGCAATAAGCGGCGACGATCACGCCCTTTCCGGTTCCGATGCCGCCGGATGGGTACATCACATTCTCGTTGAGGCGGTCGGTCCAGGCGAGCCCGCCGAAGATATTGTCGTCAGTCTCCCAGAAGCGCGGCGCCTCGAACGCGAGCTTGACGCTGCGGAGGTAGCCCGGCGCAGCCGCGATCGCCGCTTTCTTCGCCGGCGAAAAATCACTTGGGATGCCTGCGAGCACCGGCAGCGGAATGGTGCAGATGCAATAATCGGCCTCGGTGATCTGGTTTCCGGGACCATGCTCGATCCGGACCCGGTCTCCCGTGCGGCGGATGGCGGAAACAAGCGTCCTGAGCCGAACCAGCGGTTTCACCTGCTCGTAGATGGCGTGGGCGATCCGATCCATGCCGCCGACCGGTTGAAGCATGGTCGACTGCATGTCCCAGATATGTTCGAACATGTAGGGCAGGACGACGGCCTCGGACGGCGCGAGTTCCTTTATTCCGAGCGGCGGCAGCGGAACTGGCGCAACGGCATAACCGCCGCCGTCGACCGAATAACCCGAGCGCCCGGTCGGGCGGTAGACACCGTCGGCGCCGACACTGGCATAGGGTCCGAGGAAGTGACGAACGGCATGAAGTTCGTCGTTCGGCACGATGCCGTCCAGCGCCTTGCGGTCAATCGCCTTCGCAAGAAGTTCGGCGAGGTGACCGCGGAAGTCCTCGACCATGCGCCGCTCGGGATGGACCTTGCCCGCGAAATCCCATCCGGCGTTGCGGTTGACATTGATGAACGGCTCCAGCTGCACGCCGAAGCGCCGGGCGTAGCTGAGGATCAGCCGGTGCGTGCTCGGAATTCGCGCGGGGCCGGCGTTGAAATATTGCCCCGGTGAAAAGGTTGCGAGCTGATCGGGGCGGCCATTCTGGATGATGCGGTCACCGCCGCGGATGGTCCACGAACGCCCGCCGATCCGATCCCGTACCTCGAGCACCTTCACTCGATAACCTGCGCGCTGAAGTTCGTAGGCCGAGACCAGTCCCGCAATGCCCGCGCCCAGAATGACGACCGAGCGACCGCTCCCGCTCGCCCCGGCAAGCTGAAAATTCTCAGCGCCTGCGGGGGTCGGGAGCGCCAGTCCCAGCGTCTCCATCGCCAGGTACGCTGCGCCGAGCCCGCCCGTCCTGCCGATCGTTTCGAGCAACGCCCTTCGGGTCAGTGCCATCGACTCGCCCCCTCGCCGTCAATGTCGGCGGCCAACTGACAGCAAATCAGGACAAACGGCCACAACTTTTCAGGCGGTCACCGGCATCGGCTCGCGACTTCGAGCGTTCTCTCGCCGAACCCCCAGCCAAGCGGAGACGGAAAGATGGCCGAGCATTCGGATGAAATCAGTACCCTCAACACATTGATCGCCACCACGATCGACAGCATCACCGGCTATGAAGACAGCGCACAGAACATCGACAACGAGCGCTTCCGCGAGATCTTCCGCCAGCGGGCGAACGATCGGCAACAGGTGGTCGAGGCTCTTCGTGCCGAAGTGCGCCGACTCGGCGGAAATCCCGAAGACGGCGGCTCGTTCATGGGCAAGGCGCACCAGCGGTTCGAGGATTTGAAGGCCGCGATCACCGGCCGCGACGAGAAGGCCATCATCGACGAGGTCGAGCGCGGCGAAGACTATCTCAAAGGGAAGTTCGAGGCGGCGCTCAAGGGCGACACGCTGAAGGGCGACAGCCGCGCCGTCGTCGAGCGCTGCTATCAGTCGGTCCGCTCCGGCCACGATCAGATCAGTGAACTGAAGCACGGGATGGAGACCTCATCCCACAGCTGAGCGAAGGAGCATGACGAACCACCTCGGTGTCGAGGTGGGGCGCGGGGCGGTCCTCAGGCCAGCGGGATCGCCCCGCGCCTGGTATGAGGCTGGCTAATATCCCATCAACGCGAGCACTTCGCGGCGGCTTCGCTCATCCTCGCGGAATGTTCCCATCATCCGGCTGGTCGTCATCATCACGCCGGGGGTCCTGACGCCTCGGGCGGTCATGCACGAATGGCTCGCCTCGATGACGACAGCGACGCCCTTCGGCTGCAGGTGCGTCCAGATCGCGTCGGCGACTTCCGCCGTCAGGCGCTCCTGCACCTGAAGCCGTTGGGCGAACCCGTGAAGCACCCGCGCGAGCTTGCTGATCCCGACCACCTTGTTGTTCGGCAGATAGGCGATCGCCGCCTTGCCGATGATCGGCGCCAGATGGTGCTCGCAGTGCGACTGGAACGGGATGTCCTTCAGCAGGACGATTTCGTCGTAGCCGCCGACTTCCTCGAAGGTCCGGCTGAGGTGGATCGCAGGGTCCTCGGTATAACCGCGGGCATATTCCTTCCACGCACGAGCGACGCGCACGGGTGTATCGAGAAGCCCCTCACGCTCGGGGTCGTCGCCGGCCCAGCGGATCAGGGTCCGGACGGCATCGGTAACCGCGTCCGGCACCTCGATCGCGGGAGCACTCTGGACCAGGTCGCCGTTTTCAGGGTCGCCGTTTTCAACCGAACTCATTCGTGAAGCTCCCGCGCAATATCCTCGGCGACCGCCGCCGCCTGATCGCGGATATCGGGGACCGCGATGATCTCCCAATACCGGCCCTTGGTTAGAGGCCCGAGCGCCCACAAACGTTCCCCGGCACGCGATTGGGGATCGACATCGAGCCCGATTCCGAGGGGATCGGGCCTCACCTGTCTGGCGTCGAGGAGACTCCGGAGCAGCGGATCCTTCGAGCGCTCCATGGAATGCAATGGTCCGGTGCAGTTGAAGGCATAGTCGAAGCGTTGGGTCTGCGCCTTGGGCGATCCGCGGCGGCGATATTCGACCTCGAGCGCATCGCGGCTTTCCTTCGCCGAGACGATCCGCCCGGCCATTATTTCGAGCCGATCCTCGGCAACCAGCCGCGCGACCGTCGCTGCGACCTCGGGCGCGATGCGGTGCCGGTGGACGTCCCACCAGGGGCGCGCATGGCGCATGAACCGCCGCTGCTCCTCCAACGGCAGGCTTTGCCAAAGGGCGTGGCTGTGCGGGCGCAGACTGTCGATCGCGGCGCGCCAGCCGACCTCGGCGCTGCGCCGGCGCAACCATCGCCAGAGGGAGCGGACACTACCCTTTGGAACTTCGCGCTCATCGACCGGAGCGGGTTCGAAGTCGGCGTGCCCGCGCGGCGCGAGACCGCGACGCGAAAGCGCGACGATCCGCCCCTGAAAGCCTGCGGAATCGAGCGACAGGACGAGATCGACCATCGTCAGGCCGGTCCCGACCAACAGCGCGTCGCCGACGTTTGTGGCGAGATCGGCGACGGCAGCCCGTGCCTCGCTACCCCAGGGGTTACGAATGAAGCGGCTGCCCGCGTCGGAAAAAGCACGCAAGCCTTCCGGCTCCTGGTTGCCGGTGGCGAGCACGAGCGCCTTCGCCTCGATGGCGGAGCCGTCATCGAAAGCGATGCGCCAGCCGTCGCCCTCGCGCATGCCGCCGACCGCGGTAGCCTCGACCACCTCGGTGCATCCGCTCGCGATGGCGTCATTCAGAATGTCGCCGAGATAGCACGCGAAGAAGCGGCGCTGAGCAAATCCGCGAGGGTCGCCGCCTTCGCCTTCGAAAGTCTTGGCGAAATGGTCCGACTCGCCAGCCCAGGCGCTCATTCCCTCGGCCCGGACGTTGAGCAGATGCACTTCTTCTGTGGTCGAATAAGCGACCCCGCGCCCCGCTCGGCCGCTGCCGTCGATCAATGCCGACGAGATGCCCCGGCGCGCCAATTGCGCCGCGAGGATCGTGCCCGATGCACCTCCTCCGACGATCGCGACCGATACCCGGTCAGATTTCGTAGTCAGGCCAGTTCTCCGGGTTCGCCGCGCCGGCCTTGCGGCGCCTCATATGATCGTACATTCCGGTTACCGTCCGGCCGGCGGTCTGGGTGAAAAAGCCCGGGACCACGGCATGGACCAGACACGCAGCACCTGCACCAACAAGCTTTGCACCGATCGCGACGGCCCCGACGCCGTGTCCGGCCCAGGTCATTCCCAATGACCTCGGATGTTCGAAGAACAGCCGGTCTGTCAGTCCCGAACGTCGCCTATCCGATTGCTGTGTCGCCATCATTCGGCCCTCAACAAATTGGCGACCCCGACAGGATTCGAACCTGTGGCCCTCAGATTAGGAATCTGATGCTCTATCCTGCTGAGCTACGGGGTCGCTGCCGCCTCCGAATAGGGGCAGCGGCGCGGCCAATCAATTCACCTGGTTCGGAGGCGTGACGGGAAACGGAAGCGGAGCCACCGGAACGCCGTCGTCGACAAGCGACTTCGCCTGCTCGAGCGTGGCATTGCCGTGCACTTGTTCGCGTTCGATCTCGCCACTGTGCATCGCGCGCGCGGTATCGGTGAAACTGTCCCCAACCCAGCGGGAGTTCTTCAGCATTTCGGACTGCATGGCGACGAGCTTCGCCAGCGGATTATCCGAGCCCTTGCGAGGAACGCGCGGAGCCATTGGTGCCTTTGCAACATCGTCAGACTGGCAGACCGGGCATTGGACCAGCCCTTGCGAGCGCTGCTCGTCATAATCGGCGCTCGACCGGAACCAGGCCTCGAACGCGCCGCAGCCGGTGCCGCATTGAAGATCGAACACGATCATAAGCTCACCGCGTCGGGGATCGGCCGGCGGTGACTGAGCGCGGGTATGCGGGCACGAACGTCGGAAATGCGCTTGAGATCGATGTCGGCGAAACCGACGCCCTGCTTGTCACCCATGTCGAGGAGAACGTCGCCCCACGGGTCTGCGACAAGACTGTGGCCGAAGGTGTTCCTGCCGTCCTCGTGATGACCGACCTGCGCCGCGGCGATGACAAATAGGCCCGCTTCGATCGCCCTGGCGCGCAGAAGCACGTGCCAATGAGCCATGCCGGTCGGGACGGTGAATGCCGCCGGAACCGCGATCACGTCCGCGTCTGCTTCGGCCAGCCGAGCGAACAAGCCGGGAAAGCGCAGGTCATAACAAATGGTGAGTCCGAGCTTGCCGACCGGCGTGCCGTTCACCAGCACTACGCCTTTGCCCGCCGAGTATGTATTCGACTCACGCCAGCTTTCGCCGGTCGGAAGGTCGACGTCGAACAGATGGAGCTTGTCGTAGGTAGCGCGGACTTCGCCCTCGCGGTCGATGACGAAGCCGCGGTTGGCGACCTTGCCGCCATCCGCCAGCACCGCGAGCGAGCCGATGTGCAGCCAGATGCGATTGCGCGCGGCGGCTTCGCGGCAGGCGGCCAGCACGCGGTCTTGCTCCTGCGGACGCAGATTCTTTGCAGCGCGCGCCGAATCGCGATCGAGCAGTCCCGACATTTCGGGAGTGAACAGCATCTCGGCACCCCCGGCCGAAGCCCGGTCGATCGCGTCGACCAGCATTCGGCTGCTGATCTCCGGGTCGATGCCGGTGTTCGACTGAAAGAGCGCGATCCTGGTCATTTGCCGAAGAGCTCGTCGAGCTTACCGGAGCGGTGGAGATCGAACAGATCATCACACCCACCGACATGATGTTCGCGGATGAAGATTTGCGGCACCGTGGTTCGGCCGTTCGCGCGGGTGATCATCAGCTCGCGCGCCTCGCCCCCATAGTCGACCGGGATCTCGCGATATTCAACGCCCTTCGAATCCAGCAGCTGCTTGGCTCGCCAGCAATAAGGGCAGAAGGCCTTGGTGTAGATTTCGACGGTCACGATCGCTTCCCGCACCAATAATTAGGCATGATGCTCAACGCATCAACTGCGAAGGTTTCACCACGCGAGCCCAGCTGACCAGCTCCACGCTTGCCGCGCCAGCCCGCTTGAGCGTCCGGGCGCAGGCCTCGGCGGTGCTTCCGGTGGTCAGAACGTCGTCAACCAGGATCACCGTCTTTCCGACGACTGATGCCCCCTCTCGTACCCGAAACGCTCCCGCGACGGTCTTGCGACGCTGCAGCGGGCTCATGCCCTTGAGCGGCGGCGTGCGCCGGGTGCGCCTGAGCGCGAGCGGGTCGGCCGCAATCCCAAGCTTGCGCGAGAGCTCGCGCGCTACCAGCGCCGACTGGTTGAACCCGCGCTGCCACAAACGGGTGCGGTGCAGCGGAACCGGAACGAGCAAGCGATCGGCGCCTGAGCTCACCAGCGGCGCCATGTATCGGGCCATCGTCCGAGCGATCGCGACCTTGCGGCCATATTTGAGCCGGATTGCGAGGCTCCGCGACAGCTCGTCATAAGCGACAGCGGCGCGCGTCCGGGCGATTCGAGGCGGCCGCGCCAGGCACGCGCCGCAGGTCGATTGTTCAGTGGCCTCGAGCGGCATCCCGCAGGTCTCGCAACCCGAATGACCGAGAAATTCGACCTGCTTCCAGCAGTCGGGGCAAAAACTGTGGACGTCCCCGACGATCGTGCCGCAACCGGCGCAGCGGGGCGGCAACGCAAAATCGAGCGTCCATCGAGCGCAGGTCCGAAGCACATCCACGACCATTGCCTGCTTGTCGCCTGCGTCGAGCCATCGCACAAGCGCCGCCGTGGCCGACCTCTTCGATATGGACCTCCGGGCGCTCCGCCGTGATCGAGCCGCACGCATCGGCCCCGAGCTATTTCTTCATGAGCGCGCCTTTGCCGACTGTTTGGAACGACTGGCGTTGGTTCAAAAACGGTTTGTCAGCGCTCTTCTGATCGGCTCGCCCGGCCCCGACTGGCCGCGACGGCTGAGCGAATTCGCCGATAAGGTTATGGTCCGCGATCCGGGCCCGCTTTTCGCCAAACGCGCCGGCGGAGATGTGCTGGTTGAGGACGCGTGGGGGCCGCAGGCGGACGCCTACGATCTGGTGGTCGCGATCGGGACGCTCGACGCCGTCAACGATCTTCCACTGGCGCTCCGGCTTGTTCGGCACTCGATGACCGCTGGCGCCCTGTTCATCGGCGGATTTTCAGGTGGCGACACATTACCCCGGCTGAGGAGCGCAATGCGCGCCGCCGATGCGGTCTCGGGCGCCGCCTCGCCCCATGTCCATCCGCGGATCGAGCCATCGGCGCTGGCGCCGCTCCTTGCCGCAGCCGGTTTCATCGAACCGGTGGTGGATGTCGACCGAGCCATGGTTTCCTATGCTTCGCTGGAGCGGCTCATCGCCGACCTCCGCGCCATGGGCTCCACGAACGTCCTGAAAGCGCGACCGCGCTTTACCGGAAGAGCGGCGCTCGCGGCTGCGATCGCCGGCTTCGCGGATGCCGGCGAGGGCGGCCGAACGATCGAGAGGTTCGAAATCCTGCATTTCGCCGCATGGACGCCAAGCAAGGGCTGAAGCCACATTAACCCTCCAACGGGGAAGAGTTGTTAACCCTAGCCAAAGTAAATCCTTCGCGTGGACGTGGACCAGAGGAGGGTGGCGTGATCGCTATCCGAAAGAATTTTCGCAGGCTGAGCGCCGATGAGTGCGGAGCTACAGCGATCGAATATGGCTTGCTTTGCGCCCTGATCGCCGTTGCGGCGATCGGCGGAATGCAATCGCTCGGCGGCGGCGTCGGCGGCATGTGGGGTAAGCTCGCAACCGACATGAACACCTACATGCCATAAGCGGAGCTGCTGTTTTCAGCTCCGCCTTGTGCCGTACACGACTAGCTTGACCTTCTGGCCCGGCGTCATCCTGCTCGTTGCCGAGAGCCCGTTGAGCGACAGGAATCGCTCGAGCTTGAAATCCCGATAAGCCATTCGGCTGCTGAGCGACTGGACGGTGTCGCCGGCCCGCACCATCTCGACATGAATGACTCGCGGGCGGATCGCCGCCGCTTCCGCCGGACTGATCCGCCGAAGCGAGCGGATCATCGACAGGAAAGGCGACACGCCGTAGCCGCCGGGGGTCAACATCACGAAATAATAAACGCGCTTGGGATCCCACTGGTAAGCGGCAACGCTCGCATCGATCAGGCCGGAGTCGGTATTCACGCGCGCCGTGGTGATCGCCGCCGGCATTCCATTGATGGTCAGCCGCTGCGGCCGTGGATATCGAATCTGGAATTGGCCGCCGGTCAGCTGCTGGAATGCAAAGGCGATCGCCTGGTCGATGTTGGGCGGTCCCTGGCGGAACTGCGCCTTCCCCGCCGAGCCCGAGATCGTCACTGCGTCCGTGCCGTTGGACATCAGGTAACCCGCCGGAACCCTGAACTGGATCCTGAGGTCCGGGTGAGTGAAGGTCGGACCTTCGATGATGCCCTGCGCGGGATCATCGTCGACCATGATTCCTTCGAGCTCGCTCAGGAAAATGTCACGATTGCGGATGCCCTTGCCGAGCCGGCCCGTTGCCTGCGCTTCCTCGAGTGCGCGTTCCATCCGGTTCCGACTCAACGGATGGGTGCTTGCCCATTCGGGTATCTGGCGGTTGGTCCGTCCCTCGACCCGCGCCTGAAGCGCGCTTTCCCGACTGAGTGCAGCGAGCACTTCGGCGGCTCCTGCGGGATCGTAGCCAGCCTGGATCATATATTTGAGGCCGAGTGTGTCGGCCTCATATTCCTGCTCGCGCGAAAAGCTCAGAAAATCGAGCACTGAGCGAGCCTGCAGGATGCTCGCGGCTCCGGGGCCGAAGATCGCCCCGATCATCTGGCCGAACACCCCGAGCGTGTTCTGCCGTTCATATTGCTCGCGAATGTGCGCGTGATTGGCGGCGATATGCCCGACTTCATGGCCGAGCGCGAAGGCGAGCTCCGACTCATCGTCCATCAGCACCATGAGCTGGCGGGTCACATAGACATAGCCGCCGGGCACCGAGAAGGCGTTCTCGACGGCCGAATTGAGCGTGACGAAGTGAAGCGCCTGGCCTGGGTTGGCGATGCCCGAATAGGCGCCGACGCGATGTCCAACGGCACTCACATAAGCCGCGCGGGGACCGGTCTCCGCCCCGCCGAGCTCCTGCACCAGCGGAGCATTTTCGCGCTGCGCCTCGGCAACGTCCTGCGGATTCAGGTAGCGAAGCTGCTGCGCCGCGGCAGGCGTGAACGCCAGCGCCGCGACGGCCAGCAGCAAAACGGTCTTACGCATTGCGCCCAAGCCCATCCTCCCGTTTCGGCGCCGAACTAAGCGCCGCGATTTTGAACGGGAAATGACTGGAGCGGGTTCCCCCAACCCGTAGCAGCGTCAGCCGATCGCGAGGAACTTGGCTCTGCGCTGAGCCCGAAGCTCGTCGGGACCGAGTTTGCTGCAGCCGTCGAGCTCCTCGATCAGCACGCCTTTGAGCGCGCCGATGGCAGCATCCGGGTCGCGCTGAGCGCCGCCCAATGGCTCGTCAACGATCCGGTCGACAATGCCGAGCGCCTGGAGATCGGCGGCGGTGATCTTCATTGCCTCGGCGGCATCGGCGGCCTTGTCGGCGGTGCGCCACAGGATCGACGCGCAGCCCTCGGGCGAAATGACCGAATAAACCGCATTCTCGAGCATCAGCACGCGGTTCGCGGTGGCGATCGCAATTGCTCCTCCCGAACCGCCTTCGCCGACGATAACTCCGATCATCGGCACCTTGAGCGCCAGGCATTCCTCGGTCGAGCGGGCAATCGCCTCGGCCTGACCCCGCTCCTCGGCTTCCACGCCGGGGAACGCGCCGGGGGTGTCGACCAGCGTCACGACTGGAATTCCGAACTGGTCGGCAAGCCGCATCAGCCGGATCGCCTTTCGGTACCCCTCGGGCTTGGCCATTCCGAAATTATGCTTGAGCCGGGAGGCAGT